>DASTMZ010000078.1:0-82468 GCA_035713725.1 Micromonosporaceae bacterium | reverse complement strand
GGCGTATCTAGAGGCCACCAGCCAGCGCAGCGCGGCGCTGTACGAGCGGCTCGGGTTCGTTCACCTAGGCGTGCTGGAGCTGCCCGACGCAGCCCCGCCTGTGTGGCCGATGCGACGGCCGCCCGGCGGCTGAGCCCACCCCGGCCGACGTATCCCAGCCACTACTGGCCCGGCCCGGCCACGCCCGTGCGTCAAGGAACACCTCGACCGCGCTGCGCGAGACGCCGACCTGGGACGTCAGCCCGCAAAGAACGGTCCACGCGTGGGACTGGCGATGTTCGCGGTGACCTGCCCGCCAGTGCCTGCACTCGCTGCCCTGCCTAGACTCGATCACGACGTACCAGGCGCGGGACCCGGCATCGTCGGCCGGCTCGATGCGCTCGTCACCCGTACAGACCTTCCCGTTGCCTTGCAGCTCACCAGGCTCGCGGAAGACCCAAAGGCGGCATTGTGGTCGCTCGCCCAAGCCGGCTCGCGGGTGCTCGCAGCGCGCGAACGCGCCCATTGCGATCTGCCACACCGTGACGACGCCGGCCGCCGTTCCATGGCATTACCGGTGCTACCCGACGAGGTCATCCGCACCACGGTGGTCACCACCTGGCGGATGGTCGGTTCCATCGTCGCAGCCTTTGCCTCGCCGCGCGACGCCACCGAAAGCCAGCCACCCAGCGCCGATGGCATCGATATCGGCGAGACTGGCCGACAGCTGCCCCACCTCGCGGTCGAGCACGCGACGAGCACGTCATCAAGCTGACCGAGGCAGCGCTACGGACGCACGCCGCAACGGCCGACATCACACCGCGAGTCGCAGCCGAGCGGCTGCGTCACCGGATACCCCGGCTACAAGTCCTCTGATCTCGACAAAGATCACGACGTTCCGTGCCCACGAGCGGACCACCTGCCCGCACCGGGCCGACGGCGCTGTTGCATTGGCTGATCTCGATCAAACGCAAGATTGCGTGCGTGAAGTCCTTGTCCCGTACGGCGATGTCGCCGCGGTCCGCGTATTCGGCTTCCGATTCCCGGCCGAGGTGATCGCCGTGGCGGTGCGCTGGTGCGATACGGCCTGTCTACCGCGACGTCGACGAACTGCGGGCAGAGCAGGGTGTCGAGGTCGATCACGTCACCGTATTCCGGTGGGTGCACCGCTCACGCCGTCGCTGGCCGACGCAGCCCGCTTCGCCAGGCACTCGCCGGGTGACCGCTGGTTCGTCGACAAGACGTCGTGAAGGTCAATGGCGCGTGGCGCTGCGGTATGCGCGGTTCGCGAGGTCCCGGCTGGCAGGTGTGCTGCTTGGGGAAATAGGCGTAGGGTCAGCGCATCGTTGTCACGGCTTACGGGTTGAAGATTGCGCATGCCCGGCTCTCGCCGATTGGTACGGCCGGGCGGATCTCCGCACGAACTGAACAACCGATCGACGCGGACTTCGCCGCGGCCGGCGTTGCCACGGGGCACGCGGGCGCGGGGACGCACTGACCGCGAGGGCAAGCCATGTCGACGCGGTGACAACCGACCACTACCCGACCGACCGAAATGGACGGATGATCATGGCAAACAAGGACAGTCAGAAGGCCAACACTAAGAAGGTCGGCAAGACGCTCAAAGAGAAGCGATCCGCGAAGAAGGCCAAGGCCGCAAACGCCGCGGCTTCCCACATCCCAACGACGGGTCGCTGAGCGACTTCGCATACAAACCGGTCGGCCAGTAGCTCTTCCACATCGCGATAGGACAGGCGTATCGCGATGCGAACGCGGCAAGGCTGTTCTTCCAACGGGCGTTGACCACGTTGAAGGTGACCCCGTCCGAGGTGGTCACCGTGCGCCGACATCCCAGGGTCCTCGACGAGCTTGTCCCGGCCGCGTGCAGAACCTTCGCCGCGGCTACTCCGATTCGCCACCGAAACGTCACGACTGCTTCGAGTCGCCGCCGCGTTCACCGAGATCGCGTCGGCCCTCTGAAACAGCGACTCACCAGGTTCCTCATGTCCGAAACATGCAACAGCGCCAGCTGCTGAATCGCGGCCAGCTGAGCAAACTGTCAACGTCGGCCGACGACCCAGTACGCCGCCGAGTTCCCTGGGTTCATCGCGATCACGACTCGCCAGAACGGCTTACTTCCCCGCACTTCGTCGTTTGCTCGGCGACCGAGATCACGCCACGCTAGGACTGCCGAGGCCACCTCGATCGCGACCAGACCCAAGAGCATTGGTTTGTACGACGTGCGCATCGCTGGTCCCGTCGGTTGGGTGCATCCAACTCAAGTTCGGCCGGTCCACCGGCCAGTCACAATCATCTCAGCGCCTCGCAACGAACGCGCCAGAATTGCGGCGAACATGGGGACATCGAGCTGCCGGAGAATTTACGGCCATCGCGGTATTGGTTGTCGCGGCGCAAGATGATCGTCCACGTTGGGCAGGCTCCGTTTCCACCCGCACTACTTCCACAGCTGCGGCGGGAGGTCGGTAGCCGGCACCGGGCGCGAGTCGACCAGACGCTGAGCGTCGTGCGGGGTAAGCCCGGCGAGTGCAGCCAGCGCCTGCGCCGCCGGCAGCAGGTTGAACCAGCGCACAGCCAACTCGGCGAGCTCGGCCTCGGCTAGCACTCCGAACAGCCGTAGCCGGGCCATGCCGCCGTCCGGATACACGTCCAGGCGGACGTGGGTCGCCTCTGCTGCGGCGGGCGTGACGAACCGGTGTCGGGTGTCAGGTTGCAACCGGGTGCGGGGTAGCAGATCGAACCAGGCGTTCGCGTCGTCTAGTCCGCCGACCCTGGCGTCGATGGCTCGCAACGCTGCGTGTCCGGGCGCATTGCCCTTGAAGTGGCTGGTATCCAGCTCCGCGAGGCGGAGCCGACCGGGTACCCCAAGGCGGATCAATACCCAGTCGTTGCCCGCGTCGCGTCGGCGGGCGGTTTCCCAGCCTTCACCCATCGTGCCGGCGAGACCGGGCAGCAACAGGTTGTTCGGGGAACCGTAGAACATGTTGCTGCACTGGATGACGCGACCACCGTGTTCCATCGCCGCGAGATCGACCGGCATCACTCCGAGCAGCCGCGGGTCGGGCACCACCTCACCGTGTACGCGCAGCCGAGCCACGCCGCCGTCGGGGTAGATGGACAGCCGGACATGTGTGGCGCGCTGCTCACCGTCCACAGTAAACGCGTTGCGAGTGTCACCCGCGAGCGCGACCTTCGACAACAGCGGAAACCACGGCGCAGAGGCCAGCTCGGCAGGGCTCGGATAGCCCTCCAGGCCGCATCCTTCGACCGACGCGTACGGCGGGTAGTTGCCGGTGAAGTACGCGGTGTCGATGACCACCCCGCGTACGACGCCTGGTGCGCCCAGCCGCACGATGGCGTGGTCGTGCCCGGGCTCCCGCCGCCGCCGCGTCTCCCAGCCGTCGTATACCTGGCCCTTGGGCCCGAATGAGTTCGGCTGGAACACCGGCGGCGCCGGGTCGACCAGGCAGTCGGCGGCGGCGAAGAACTCATCGTTGGCACGGACCACGCCGCCGCCGAGGCGTTGGGAGGCAAGGTCGGGCAGGGCAGTGAAGTCGGTCATGAGCCGCTCCGGGATAGCAGGGTGCCGCGCGGCTCACCGCCGACGGGTACGCCGCGCAACCATGTCGTGGCCACCGCACCGTGCAGGCGCCGCCCGGCATACGGAGTGACCGGATGCCGGTGATACAGGCGGGCCCCGTCGACGACGAAGGTCTCCTCTGGGGCGAAGGCAACCAGGTCGGCGTCGTACCCGACGGCGATGCGTCCCTTGCCGGGCAGCCCGACGATCTCGGCTGGACGCTGCGCCATCCAACGGGCCACGTCGGCCAGCCGATATCCGTGCGACCGCGCCTTGGTCCACACCACCGGCAGGCCAAGCTGCAGCGAGGCGATGCCGCCCCAGGCGCCGGCGAAGTCACCGGTTTCGGGAAGCTTGAGCCCGGGGGCGCAAGGGGAATGATCGGAGGCGATCTCGTCGATCACCCCGCTGCGCAGGCCTCGCCAGAGCACATCGCCGTTGGCTCGTTCACGGATTGGTGGGCAGCACTTGAACTCGGTCGCTCCGTCCGCCACATCCTCGGCCGCTAGCGTCAGGTAATGCGGACAGGTCTCCGCGCTTACCCGTACGCCCTCGCGCTTCGCCTGATCGATCATGTCAACGGCGTCGCCGGAGGACAGATGTAGCACGTGTACGCGGGCGCCGGTGCGCCGCGCCGCGTCGACAACGGTGGCGATGGCGCGATTCTCGGCGACGCGTGGCCGGGAGGCCAGGAAGTCCGCGTAGCGACGTGACGGTTGGGCGTCCCGGATATCACGTGGGTCCTCCGCGTGCACGAGGAACAGCGCGTCCACTGTGGACAGGGCTGCATCGAGATCGTCGACCGAAAGCGGCCGGAACTCCGGCACACCCGAGTCGATCAGGAAGCATTTGAGTCCGAATACTCCGGCGTCGTGGAGGTCGGCGAGGACGTCAAGATTGCTGGGTACGGCGCCGCCCCAGAACCCGACGTCCACGTGGCATTGTCCAGCGGCCGCTTTTCGCTTAGCGGCAAGGGCTTCGGTGGTAAGCGTGGGCGGCAGGCAGTTCAGCGGCATGTCGATGATCGTCGTGACGCCACCGGCCGCGGCGGCGCGGGTTGCCGTAGCGAAACCCTCCCAGTCGGTGCGACCGGGCTCGTTCACGTGCACGTGCGGGTCGACAAGGCCGGGCAGCAGAGCCAGGTCGCCCAGATCCTGTCCTGGTGCGGCGTAGTCGTCGATGGCTGCGATCCGACCGTTGCGGACGCAGACCGCGGCCGGCCGCGTTCCCTCCGTGGTGACCACCCGGCGAGAGCGCAGCACCAGGTCATAGCCGGCATCACTGGCGGCCCTCATGGCGCCTCGCTGCCGGCGCTACCATTCGCCGCGACCGGTTCCCGGGCCGCCAAAGGCAACCCGATCTCGGATTCGTCCAGCGCGCCGCAATCGCGGCCGCGGAGGAGGAAGCCCGCGAGGGCCCGGGCCGTGGCCGGCTCGTCGAGCACACCTCCGGTGTCGTTCGCGGTAGCGGGGCCGAGGTACGCGGCCAGCCGAGCAGCCGCCGCGGCGAGGCCATCCCGATAGAAGCCGTAGGTCGCCGCGTACCGGGTGGGCAGCTGCGCCGGGTGTAGATCCCAGCCTTGGTAGAAGCCACGTTCCAGCGAGCGTCGTACAAGTCGTGCGTGCAGCGCCCACGCCGAATGGACGGCCGCGGTGTTGCCGACGGGCAGCACGTTGGTGGAGCCGTCCGAGAGGCGCACTCCGGTACCAGCCGCGGCTACCTGCATCACTGCCTTCGCGTAGTCCGCGACGGGGTGCTCGAGGCTTTGGTACCCGGCGGCGATGCCGCAGGCGGCGCTGTAGTCGTATGTGCCGTAGTGCAGCCCGGTCAGCCGCCCGTCGCCGGCTTGAATCAGGCGGGCCACCGTGGCGCTACCGTCGGCGCCGAGCACCGCCGGCGGCGTCTCCACCTGTACCTCGAACCGCAGCCGCCGGGACGGGTAGCCGTGTGCTTCTTCCAACGCTCCACACAGGACGGTCATCGCGGCAACTTGCTCGATGGCGCTCACTTTCGGCAGGGTCACGACGAAGCCGTCCGGCGGCGGCCCGAGTGCGTCGAGAAACACATCCAGAGTGCGTACGGCGCGGCGCCGGCTCGTACCCTCGAGGCTCTTGCACCGGATGCCGAGAAAAGGCGGCATGTGCCCGTCATGCATCGCCGCGCCGGCGGCTCGGGCGTCGGCGTCCTCCCGGGCGTCATCGCGTGTGCCGTATCCGTCCTCGAAGTCGACGCGCAGGTCTTCGATCGGCTCGCGGTGCAGCTTCGCCAGCACGCGGTCGTGCAACGACTCCGGATAGGGCAGCGGCGGATTCGCACGTAGCGTGTCGAGTGCTTGGCCGCGCCAGTCCGCGACCAGATCCGCATGGAACTGGTCGGCCGGAACGTACACCGTGTGTACCGGCTGCCGCCCCGGCACGTCACCCGGATAGTGGCGTCGCAACCGGCCGTCCACATCGTCGAGCCGCCGGTCCAGCTCGCGGTAGACATCCTCGGAGAGCATCAGCAAGCCACGATGTGCTCGGGGCGCACTGGCACACGGGTCAACGGCCGCCCGGTCGCGGCCCGGATCGCCGCCACGATGGCCGGCGTGGACGAGATCGTCGGCGGCTCCCCCACGCCGCGCAGCCCGTACGGTGCGTGTGGGTCGCCTAGTTCCAGCAGATCCACGTGCATGGTCGGCATGTCGAGGATGGTGGGGATCAGATAATCGGTGAAGGACGGGTTGCGCAGCACGCCGTCGACCAGCTGGATCTCCTCCATCACCGCAAGACCGAGGCCCTGTGCGGTACCGCCGTGAATCTGCCCCAGCACGGCCCGCGGGTTGACTGCCTTTCCCACGTCCTGCGCGGTCGCGATCTCGACGACCCGAACCAGCCCCAGTTCGGTGTCGACGTCAACGGTTGCCCGGTGGGCGGCGAACGCGTACTGCACGTGCGCGTTGCCCTGCCCGGTGATCGGGTCGAGCGGATCGGTCGGCCGGTGCCGCCACTGCACGGTCTCCTCCACCGCCCCGTCGCGCAGGACGTCGACAAGCTCAACGAGCGGCTGGCCGGAGTCGTCGACGATCGTGCCCGCAACCAGCCGGCTCCCCCCAACGCGGGACAGCACGCGTTCGCGGACCGCAATGCACGCCGCCCGCACCGCGCCGCCCGTCATGTACGTCTGCCGCGATGCCGAGGTCGAGCCCGCGTTGCCCACGCTGGTGTCCGCGGTGGCAACGGTCACCTGCTCCACGCCCAGCTCCGTCCGGGCGATCTGCGCCTGTACGGTGACCAGCCCTTGGCCAACTTCGACCGCGGCAGTGTGCACCAGCACCGCAGGGGACCCACCAATGAGATGCAGCCGTACCCGCGCGGTGGCGTAGTCGTCGAAGCCCTCGGAGAAGGCGACGTTCTTGATGCTCACCGCGTACCCCACGCCGCGCACGACACCTTCGCCGCGTGTTGTGTTGGACACCCCGCCGGGCAGTTCGCGCGGGTCGCCAGTGGCGGCCTTGGCTGCTGGCGCCGACGCGACCAACTGGAGCAGTTGCACCACCGGAGCTGGCCCCTCGACCACCTGGCCGGTCGGCATCGTGTCGCCGGTGGCCAAGGCGTTGCGGACACGGACCTCCACAGGGTCGAGATCCAGCGCCGCGGCCAGCCGATCCATCATTGATTCGTAGCCGAAGCAGGCCTGTACCGCGCCGAAGCCCCGCATGGCACCGCACGGCGGGTTGTTCGTGTACGCGACGGAGGCGTCCATGACGACGTTGGGCACGCGATACGGTCCGACACCTAGGCTCGCGGCGTTGGCGCACACCGCGGTCGAACTCGACGCGTAGGCTCCTCCATCGAGCACAATGTTGGCGCGTAAGTAAACCAGCTGTCCGTCCCGGCTGGCACCGAGCTCGTAGCGCATCGTCGCCGGGTGTCGGTGTACGTGGCCGAAGAACGATTCCTCCCGTCCGTACACCATCTTCACCGGCCGCCCGGTGCGCAACGCCAGCAGCGAAGCGTGTACTTGCATGGACAGGTCCTCGCGTGCGCCGAATGCGCCGCCAACTCCGGCCAGCGTCAGGCGCACCTTGTCAACGGGAAGGCCAAGGCAAGCCGCGACCTGCTTCTGGTCGACGTGGAGCCACTGAGTTGCGATGTACAAGTCGACGCCGCCGTCGTCGGCCGGCACGGCAAGGCCGGATTCCGGGCCGAGGAACGCCTGATCCTGCATGCCAACTTGGTATTCGCCGGACACCACAATCTCGGCTGTCGCGGCCGGATCACCCCGCCGTATCGGCACGTGGCGCAGCAGGTTGCCGGACGGATGCACGGAAACAGTGCCAGGACCAAGCGCCGCCTCGGCATCCACTACGGGCGTCAGCACCTCGTAGTCCACCGCGATGCGAGCAACGGCACGGCGGGCGGTCTCCGGATGGTCGGCCGCCACGACCGCCACTGGCTCGCCTTGGTAACGGACTTGGTCGATGGCTAGCACCGGTTGATCCTGGATCTCCAGGCCGTACAGCTTGGCGCCGGGTACGTCCTCGTGAGTGAGCACCGCGTACACCCCGGGCAGCGCAAGGGCTTCGGTTAGGTCGATGCCGCGGATCAATGCCCGGGGGTGTGGGCTGCGCAGCGTCGCCCCCCACAACATGTCCGGCGCCCACAGGTCGGAGGAGAAGGCGAACTCGCCGAGGACCTTCAGCGTGCCGTCGGGTCGGCGCGCATCGTCGCCGACACCGCCGGGGACCGACGCGTCGAGCGCGGAGGTTTCCGGCGCGGCGGTTTGCGTCATGGCGTTGGCCGTCATCGCGCCACCGCCGCACTCAGCCGGCGGGCCGCAACCCGGAGGTGGTCGGTGAGATCCGCCTCCGTCACGTTTACCAGCACGCCCCGTTCGACGATCGGTCGTCCTCCGACCAGCAGGACCTCCACCACGGCGGATGGGCCGAGCACCAACGCGGCCACCGGGTCGGCGATGCCCTGGTGCCCCAACCCGTCCAGCCGCCACACGGCGACATCGGCGAGCTTGCCTGATTCCAACGAGCCGAGTTCATCCGCTCGGCCTAGGCACCGCGCACCACCGATCGTGCCCAACGTGAGCGCCTGCCGGGCGCTCAGCGACGCTGGGCCGCCACGCAAGCGCGCGACGTAAAGCGCCTGGCGCAGCTCGGCGCTGAGCTGCCCGGCCTCCTGCGACGCGGCTCCGTCGACGCCGAGGCCGACCGGAGCGTGCGCGTCGAGCAACTCGCGCACCGGCGCGATGCCGGCCCCGAGCCGGGCGTTGGAACTCGGGCAATGCGCGACACCGGTACCGGTGTCACCGAGACGGGCTATCTCGGCGGCGGAGAGGTGGACTCCGTGCGCAAGCCACACGTCGTCGCCGAGAAATCCAAGACTTTCGGCGTACTCCACCGGCGTGCAGCCGTGCTCACTCCGGCAGAAGGACGACTCCTCCTGCGTCTCGGCGAGGTGAGTGTGCAGCCGTACGCCAGCGTTGCGCGCCAAACCGACGGCCTCACGCATCAGCTCCGGGGTGACGGAGAATGGCGAGCACGGCGCAACCGCGACTCGCAGCATCGCGCCCGGCGACGGGTCGTGGAAGCGGTCGATCGCGTCTTGAGTTGCGTTGAGCGCCTCGTCGGTCTTCTCGACCAAATCGTCGGGTGGCAGCCCGCCGGCGGACACGCCGAGATCCATCGACCCCCGCGCCGGGTGGAACCGCACACCCACCGCAACGGCCGCGTCAACCGTTGCGGCGAATAGGTCGCCCCGACCATGCGGGAAGACGTAATGATGGTCGGCGCTGGTGGTGCAGCCAGACAGCGCCAGCCAGCCCAGCCCCGCCGCGGCCGCCGCGCCGACCACCTCCTCGTCGATGCCTGCCCAGATCGGGTACAGCTCGGTGAGCCAGCCGAAGAGGTTCTGCTGCTGGGCAAGCCCACGGGTAGCCCACTGGTACAGGTGATGGTGCGTGTTGACGAGACCCGGGGTGACCAGGCAGCCGGTGGCATCGATGCGGCGCACCGGTTCCGGGTAATGCGGCGCGGCGCCTGGACCCACTGCCACGATCCGGTCGCCGTCGACAACAACGTGGCCGGGCTGGTACTCGGTGCCCCATGGATCCGCGGTCGCCACTGCGCCACCCTCGACGACGATCATGGCGCGACCCGTGACGCGGCAAGGCGTACCGCGTCGAGAATCGACTCGTACCCGGTGCACCGGCACAGGTTGCCGGCCAGTGCCTCGCGAATGTCGGCATCACTCGGGCTCGGATTGCGGGCCAGCAGGTCGTGCACCGCGATGACGAGTCCCGGGGTACAGAATCCACATTGGACGGCGCCGGCCGAAAGGAACGCCTCCTGCACCGGATGCACGCCGCTGCCGTTCGCCAGACCTTCGACCGTACCGACCTGCCGACCCTCGGCTTGCCCGGCGGCGACCAGACAAGCGCAGATCGCGACGCCGTCGAGGTACACCGTGCACGAGCCGCACTCGCCCTGCTCACACGCGTTCTTGGAGCCGGGCAGGCCGAGCCGTTCGCGCAACATATACAGCAGGCTCTCGCCCGGCCACACCCCGTCGGCCTCGCGTCGCTGCCCGTTCACTGTGCAGGTCACGCGCATTGGTATTCCCTCCACGCCCAACTCAGCGTGCGCGCCGCCATAACCGTCAGCGCGTGCCGGCGGTAATCCGCGCTGCCTCGCACGTCGTCGATCGGTGACGCGGCGGCAGCGACGAGTTGCCCGAAGTGGCGCACCACCGACTCGGTCAGCGCCGCACGCGACTCCCAGGGCAGCTCGCCGGCCAGCATCTCCTCGGCCGCCGAGGCCCGTCGCGGCGTTGGCCCCGCCGAGCCGATGCCAGTGCCGACCTGTCGCCGCGTCGCGTCCAGCGCCAGCGCAAACGAGCACACCGCGATCACCATCGCGTTGCGCGTACCCACCTTCGCGAACTGCTGCGGCCCGGTGGCTGGTTCGACAAGCACGGCGGCGATCAACTCGTCCGGGGCGAGCACACTGCGCTTGGGGCCGGTGAAGAACTCGGCGACCGGCACCCGGCGGACGGTCCGCAACGACGCGAGTTCCACTATCGCGTCGGTGGCGAGCAGCGGCGGATGCGCGTCGCCGGCCGGGGATGCCGAGCCGAGGTTGCCAGCCACGGTCCCCCGGTTGCGGATCTGCGGCGACCCGACCGTCCGCGAGGCCATGGCCAGCCCCGGCAGTTGCGCGCCCAACTCGTCGATGATCCGCTGGTACGTCACGCCGGCCCCGATCCGCAGGTACTCGCCGTCTCTGGCCCATTGCGCCAGCGACCCGATCCGGGTGAGGTCGAGCAATGCCGTCGGCCGTCGACGGTCGAAATTCAGCTCGACCATCACGTCGGTGCCACCGGCGATCGGGACCGCCTCCGGTCGCTCCGCCTTGACGGCCAGTGCCTCGTCCCATGTGGACGGTTGCCAGAAGTCCATGCTCACCACCAGGCCAGCCCGTCCGGCGGCGCATCGTCACGGACCACGGTGCCCTCGATCAGCCCGTACGGCCGATCGGCCGCCACGAACACCTCGTTCGGATTGTCCTGCCCGAACGGAGCCAGATCGACAAGAAGGTGGTGCCGGTTAGGCAGGCTCAGCCGTACCTCCACGACCTCCGGTCGGTTCTCGAGCACTCGTCGCCCCATCTGGTAGAGCGTCTGCTGCAGCGAGCGGCTGTACGTGTCGACGAACGCCTCGATCAGGTCCGACCGGGCACCTGCGTACGGGTCCGCCCAGTCATCTGGCACTGTGCCGAATCGCCAGGACGCCGTGACGGCCGTGGCCAGAATGCGCTCGCGCGTTTCGGGCAGTGTCGTGTACTCGTCCTTGACATAACCCCAGAACTCCGAATCAGTGGAGTTGAGCAGCACCAGACTATGTAGGCCGCCGACCGCCCAGGACTCCTGCCCGTCGTACGTGAGCACCGCGGTACGCGTCTCGCCACCGTCGCGCGCGAACGAGTGCGGCCCGAGTCGGGTCCAGCCGTACTCCTCGATGCTGACCCGGGCCGCGCCGATCCTCGGCTGGGAATCGACGAAGTGCCGGGCGAGACGCAGACCGAAGTCCTCGATCTGCCCGACGCCGTAACGCCTCGCGAAGGCGTACACCGTGTTCTTCATGGAATCGGTCGGTAGCACCGTCGCGTTGTCGCCAGTGAGATGCGTACCGTCGAGGTCGCCGCGCAGCGCCACGCTGACGTTGAGATCACGCAGCGTGTGCCGGTCACCGTCACGGTCCACCCGTACCAGACGGGTCTCCGCCTTGCCGTATTCGTTGGCGCCGAGGACGATGCTCATCTCACGTTCCCCGATAGGTGGTGTACCCGTACGGGCTGAGCAGCAACGGGACGTGGTAGGGGCGGTTCGGCTCCAGTACCTCGAAGACGACGACGACCTCGGGAAAGAACGCCCCGCTGGTCTCGAATACCAGCCGGTACCGGCCCTCGCTCCAGTCCGAATCCGGAACCCAGTCACGCAGCCGTCCGTCGGCGTCCGTACGTCCGTCCGCGACCGGCAACCATTTACCGCTGACCAACCGATGTAGCCGCACGCGAATCCCCGCCGCCGGCTCGCCCCGCGCGGTGTCCAACACATGCGTCGACAGGCTCATTCGGTGACCGGCTCTCGAACGTCCAACAGTTTTTCCAGCCGTAGCGCGACAATCTTCGCGAGCTCGTCCCGTACCACTTGTTGCTCGGTGGCCTCGTCGTTGCCGAGCCGCTGACGCGCGATGGCAAGCAGCTCCCCGCCGCTCTTTCCGGTCGCGAAGATCAGCAGGACGAATCCGAACCGCTCCTCGTACGCCCGATTCGACTCGGCGAGGGCGGCCAGCGTCCGCTCGTCGTCACGGTCGACGCCGGCCTGCTCACGCCGCGACCATGCCGCATCGCGCCGATCACCCGGCGGGCGCGAGCCGATCCTCGGGTGCGCGCTCAATGCGAGGGCCACCTGCGGCCATGGCTGCGCCGCCAGCGCCGCAACGCCCGCGGCGATCACCGTCGCGACATCCGGGTACGGCCGTGCCGCGGCAATCGCACGCGCCCAGATCGGTGAGGCACAGCACGACATCAGCTCCGCCTCCGCGGCCTCGGCGGAGAGGCCGTTGAACTCGGATAGCGCCGACACGCCCACGTCTTCGAGTAGAGCAGCCCCCGCCCCGCACGGATATGGGCGGGCGATCCGAACCGCCGGCGGCTGGCGTAGCTTTCTTTGTAGGTTCCTCCAAGAGGTGACAAAAATGCGACTCCGTGAGCTGCTCGATCTGCCGAACCTGCGACTCACCCTGCTGTCCGGCACCGAAGACGATCTCGACCGGCCGGTGCACCGGGTGTACACCACGGATTTGCTTGACCCCGGCCGATATCTATCTGGCGGCGAGCTCGTCCTCACCGGGCTCATGTGGTGGCGCGACCAACGGGACTCCGAATCGTTCGCGGCCAACCTGGCGGCCGCCGGCGTCGCCGCCATCGGCGCCGGCGAAGCCGCCCTCGGCCGGGTCCCGCCCGACCTCGTGGACGCATGCCGCCAGCACGGGCTGGCGATCTTCCGCGTACCGGTTGATGTGTCATTCCAATCGATTACGGAGGAGGTGAGTCAGTCGATCATGTCGCAGCGGGCCAGCCGGCTGACCGCGCTTGTCGGCCGGCAGCGTGGCCTCGTCTCGGCGATGGCTCGCGGCGCGCGGCTGGCCGACCTGCTCCGTTCGGTGGCGGATGAGCTGGCGGTCTCGTGCTGGGTCTGCTCGGCCACCGGCCGGATCATCGCCGGCACTGGACCGCTTCCGGCCACCGTCGTCAACCGACTGGCCCGTGCCTTTCTTCTCGCCGAGCGGCCACCGCACACAGTCAGCCTTGACGGCCGCGACTTCCTCCTGCTCCCCGTCGCGGGACGCCCCGAGCATCGCCTGGCGGCATGGTGCCTAGTGTGCGAGGCGACGCCGACGCGTAACGACAGCCGCGGGGCGCCAGCGACCATCGACGCGCCACCATCAGAGCTCGCGGAGGTCGCGGACGAGATCCTCAACCTCGTCATCCTTGAGAGGGCTCAACACGACCAGCTACGCCGGGCCGAGCGCCACCTCGCCGAACAACTCACCGGTCTGCTCGCCAACCCCGGCGAGCCGTCCGATCTACGTGCCGCCATCCGCGCCTGCCGGCTCTCCGCCGACGCCACCTATCTCGTCGCAACGGCCAGCCTCACCGAGGCTTCTGGCGGGCCCGCGCCCAGCAAACTGGCAACTTATCTCCTCGACGAGCTCGTGCGTCAACTGTCTGCCCACACGGCGGTCGGCAGGGTCCCGGACGCCGCGATGGCGGTGCTCGCGGTAAAGCCGGAGCAATCCAACGAGACGGTCGAGGCCCTGCGCGCGTCGGCGCGGTCCCTAGCACCTGGCCTTCGCGGCCAGCGGCTCGCGATTGGTGTCAGCAGCATCGCGATCGGTGCCACGGCGTTACCTGGTGCGGCGGAACAGTCGCGACACACGCACCACGCGGCGAGCCTCATCGACGAACCCGTCGCTGTCGTGTCCACTGCGGACCTCGCATCTCATGTCCTGCTGCTGGCGAGTGTGGCGGCGGACGCCCGGCAATCCTTCCGTCGCCTGCTGCTTGGCCCAATCACCGACTACGACCGGTCACACAACGCGGACCTTCTAGGCACGGTGGACACCTTCCTGCGCTGCTCGGGATCGTGGCAGCGGTGCGCCGAAGAATTGCACGTGCACGTCAACACCCTCCGGTACCGGCTGCGGCGTGTCGAGCAACTCACCGGCCGCGACCTGAGCCACTTCGAGGACCGGGTTGACTTCTTCCTCGCCCTACGCCTACCTCCCGCCTGACCGGCTCTGCGAGCGATGCGGGCTCGCTGCATCGCCTCGGCTACGACTCAGCGAGGCCTGTCACGCTCTTGGAATGAGTAACCACGCGCGCCGAAGGCGACCGGCCCGCGTCGAGGCGGAGTTTGACCAACCGCGTGGTTCGATGCGTCGTGTGCTCCGGTTTCTCCGATGGTTTTTCGGCCCGGCCCAGGGTAAGGACTGTTTCCCTAGGCGTGTGTTCGCATCGGACCGGATAGGTGCCGCGCTGAGAGATGGCTGCCGTCGGCAACGTCCAAGGGGATGCCGCTGAGTACCTTGATCCTTTGGTGGTTGTGCCTTGGATGTGGGCGCGGCGGGCCATCATGAACGTGTGTATGGGGTGCACCCGGTCGACGTGCCCCGGCGCCCAGTGGCGGCGCTGGAGGACGTCATCGGCTTGCCGCGGACCGCCCGGTTGCTTGAGGCGGCGGCAGAGTTCCGGAACCGGTCGGATGTCCGCGTCATCTGGAACATCAGCTCCACCGAAAGCGGTGGCGGCGTCGCGGACATGCTGCAGGTGCTGGTCGGATATACGAAGGACCTCGCCATTGACATTCGGTGGTTGGTCATCGGTGGCGACGGGGAGTTCTTCCGCATCACCAAGCGTTTACACAACCGGATCCATGGCCAGGTTGGCGAGGGTGGCGTTCTTGGAGCGGCGGAACGTGCCCACATCGAGGACGTGACGGCCGCCAACGTCGCGAGTCTCGGCGATCAGATCAGTGCCGGTGATCTGGTGCTGCTGCATGATCCGCAGACGGCAGGTCTTGTTGCTCCGCTTTCCCGGCGTGGAGCGTACGTGGTGTGGCGATCGCATATTGGTATCGATGGTCAAAACGATGTGAGCCGGTCGGCGTGGGAGTTTTTGCAACCCTTCCTCCACGATGCGGACGCCTTCGTCTTTACCCGCGAGTCCTATATACCTGCGACCGTGCCGGCTTCGCAGGCCTGGATCATCCAGCCGTCGATCGATCCGTTTTCGCCGAAGAATCAGCCGATGGATCCGGCCGCGGCGCGAGCGGCTCTTGTCCAGATGGGTGTGCTTGCCGGCGACGGCGCCGGATCAGTATGCCGGTACGTGCGTCGAGACGGCTCGCCAGGCGACGTGACCCAGTCGGCATCGGTTGAGGCCGAAGACTTGCCCAGCGCTGACGATCCGGTTGTCGTTCAGGTGTCTCGATGGGACCGCCTCAAGGACATGGTCGGAGTAATGCGAGGCTTTGCCGAGCATGTCGCTCCGCACGGCCCGGGGTGGCTCATCCTCGCCGGGCCATCCGTCGCCGGAGTGACCGACGATCCAGAAGGCGCGACCGTGTACGCGGAGACCCTTACCCAGTGGCGGAATCTTCCGTCGTCGCAGCGGTCGCGCGTGATGCTCGTGACGCTGCCGATGAGCGACGTCGACGAAAACGGCGCAATGGTCAACGCGCTGCAGCGACACGCCAGCGTGATCGTACAAAAAAGCCTCGCCGAGGGCTTCGGCCTGACCGTCGCCGAGGGAATGTGGAAGGGCAGGCCCGTCGTCGGTTCGGCAGTGGGAGGCATCAGGGACCAGATCGCCGACGGCACCGGCATTCTGCTGCCCGACCCAACGGACCTGCCCGCGTTCGGACATGCGGTGCGAGCGCTACTCGACGATACGGCGCTTGCCAACCGGATGGGCACGTTGGCACGCGAACATGTCCGCGCACATTACGTCGGCGACCAGCACCTTCTCCGATACGCCGAGCTGTTTGGCACCCTGCTTGCGAACGAATCGACGCCGGCCTAAAGCTAGGGCTGCGCAGGCACCACCGCACTGCAAGCACGACCACCGCGGCGGGAAACCGGAAGCGAGCGAAGCAGAGCGCGGTGGCAACGACGGCCGACGGCACACCGAAAGTCTCTCCGGCCCATCGAACCTGGTGCACGATCGCCGAACGCAACAGCGCCTCATCGACGACTCACTAATTGCCCGGGTCTTCGGACTTGGGACTTGAATCGGACGCAGCGTCACGTCGTAGCGTCGGCGACGTGAACGAGGAAACGAGGTCGTGGTCGGTTGGTGCACTGGCGCGAGCCGCCGGCGTGACGGTTCGCACCTTGCGCTACTACGACGAGATCAGATTGCTTTCGTTGTCGGCTCGGTCGCACGGCGAACATCGACGCTACTCGACCGCGGATGTGCAGCGGCTCTATCGGATCCTGGCACTACGAAGCCTTGGGTTCGGACTCGATGCCATCGCGTCCTTTCTCGCCGGCGATCGGCAACGCCCACTGATCGACATTGTCCGCGAGCAACGCGATCGCGTTGACCTTGACCTCGATCACTCACGCCGGCTCCGCCGCAAGCTCGACGACATCCTCACCACCGTGGCCGCAGCGTCCGAGCCGTCGGCCGATGATCTGCTGGAAACGATGGAGATGTTCACCATGACCGACATATCCCCGTCCTGGGTGACCACATTGCTGCGCCGCGGTGACCGGCTCCCGACCGGCGCGGTCACGCGGGTGGACTACCACGATCTGCCTTCCCAAGGCTCCCAGATCGCCAGGCTGCACCTGTACTTCGACAAGGACGTTCCCACCGGCGCTCCGAGGTCAATGATCCTCAAGCGCAACCTGTCCGCAGCCTGGGCGGTACAGGCAAGCGCTGAAGAAGTCCGGTTCTATCGAACTGTCGGCGGCCTGGCTGACCACCCTCGCCTCGTCCCCGAGTGCTACGCAGCTTTGCACGAGGCACTCACCGGCGAGTCTCACCTACTGCTCGAAGATCTATCCGCCACCCACGTCGCCGCGACCAGCGACAGGGATGCGCAGGTTGCCGGCGACGTTCCCGACGACGACACGATCGAGGCAGTGGTCGATACACTCGCCCGGATTCATGCTTACTGGTGGGATCATCGGTTGCTGCGGGACGGAATCTTCCCGCTGCTGGACTGGAATGGCGACACCACCCGCTACGGCGATTACCAGCAGCACCGCCGTCGTGCCTGGCAGGCCCTGTCCGCCGGCGCTGCCGTTGCCGAGATCCCTCCCGACACACAAGCGCTCCTCCAAGACGTCCTCGCGCATCTGCCGGCGCACTGGGACCGGTACATGGCTGACCGAGTGCGCGACCGGCGACACCTCACGCTGATGCACGGGAACAGCTACCTCGTCAACTTCCTGGTCCCTCGACCCGGCACCCGAGGCGACACCTTCTTGATCGACTGGCAATGCCCGACCGCAAACATCGGCGCACACGATCTGGTCAACCTGTGCGCGACATTCTGGACCCGCGAACAGCGCCACGACCGCAACCGGGAAGAACGGATCCTCCACCGCTACCACCGACGGCTCGCTGACCACGGTGTCGTTAACTACGACTTGGACCAGCTTCGCAACGACTACCGGTCCGGGCTCATCTACTGGCTGCTCGTTCCCATCCAAGACGCCTACGGCGGCGCCCCGCGAGACTATTGGTGGCCCAAGCTCTGCTGCCTCGTTGAGGCCTTCCACGACTGGAACGCTAGCGAACTTCTGAACCCCGACGGCCACTAGGCCGACGTACGACGCCGGATCGGCTGATTCGGCAGACCTCACTGTCCACCATCGACGAGCTGGTCGGTACGGCGGCGCCGATCGATGATGTAGACGACGCCAAGATCAGGCAGCACATCGACAAGATTGTCGAAGGAATCCGGGCCACGGATCTCGAGCGGTGGCGAGTTCGTGATGACAGGACAGTCATCAGAGCTCGCCATGCCCGCCGATCCAACAACGCAACAGCGCCTGTCAGTTCGCCACAATCCGCACATCCGCAGCCGGGCACGGCGAGCAAGACCGGACCGAGCTGTTCGAGCATTGTGGCCAGTTCATCTGTCAACGAGTTGATCTCTGGGATGAGTTGGCGTGACCGCTGGATCAGAACGCGTATGAGGCGAGGAACCAGCCGATCCGGGTCGATGGGGTTGGTCTGCCGTGCGCTAGCTCATCGCCGGCCAATGCGGAACTGTCGATCAACTCGCCCATGCTGACATTGCGTCAGCCGTCGACCTCTTGGACGCGCGAACCGGTGGCGTACACGAGCAAGTAGAGCCCGGCCGCGACGATGCCACCGACGAGCTACCTAGTGTCGGATGAGGTCAGAGCGTAGCTTGCTGTGACGTGGACGCCGGCGTCGGCGGCGTTAGGGTGCTCGTTGAATGCGCAAACGTAGGCGTCGGCGACTCGGCGCATCGACTCGACCGGGGCCAGGTCGCCGGCCGTGAACAGGACGCCGCAGCCCGAGCCGATGCCGGCCACGTTCGCTCGCTGTCCGCCGACACGCAGTTCGGCGGACCAGGCCCGGGCCGTAGGCGCCTCGGCGGTTACTTCATGGAACAGGTCATGCGGGGCTGATCGTGGTGTCAGCCCATTCCAGGCGAAGGTCGGGATGCCGGCGGCAGCCAGGCGCGTGACTAGCTGGAGCGCGCTGGTGGCGGTCGGCCCAGTGGCGCGGAAGTCAAACGGGTCGACGTGCACCAGGCCGGCCGCGCCGATGGCATTGGCGTGCAGCAATGCTGTTGTTTCGGCAAGGCCGTCGCCGTCGATCACCTGGACCTCCTTCTGAAGGCCGAGCCGTTCGCGGGCGGCTCGCAGGTCTGCGGCGCTTGACGGGTCGGTGTCGCAAAAGACATATCGGCACGCGCGGCCAAGCAGCATCATTGCGAGCAGCGGCGAACCTGGGTATGACGGCGCGGCACCGCGGGCGAGTCGCAGGATGGTCCGCCGGTAGGGGCTGCTGCGCAAGGGCTCGATTTCCGAGGACGCGGTGAGGAACAGTTCTGCCCCAAGGCCGCGCTCCAGGTCGTCGGTGAGCGCGTAGAAGGCCGACCCGGCGTGGGTCTCGACGTAGTGCCCTGGCTGCAGCCAGCTGATGACCTCGGTGAGCAACAAGTGCTTCCAGACATCGCCAAGGTTCGCGAAGTGCGGGTTGGCCATGCCTGACCCGCTTTCAGCATCACCACTGGGACAAGGCTCATTCTAGGGGCGAGGCTCAGTGCACAATTTCGGCTGCGGCCAACCAATCGGTCGCCACCGCTAACCGGTTGGCGACGCGGATCAGCCGTAGCGTGCCGCCGCGAGACGTTGAATATCGACTTAGTGACGGCTAGCGTGGCGGCACCAGCCACATGAGACAAAGGGTGTAAACGGCGATTTCCGCACCGGCCCAAGGTGAACCTCTGGATCAAGGTTTTGCCAGCCGGCGCCGGCTCGAAGTCGGTCGCGATATGCCGTCGGCAGCAACCGCTGCG
The DNA here is from genome assembly GCA_035713725.1 of Micromonosporaceae bacterium. Taxonomy (GTDB): domain Bacteria; phylum Actinomycetota; class Actinomycetes; order Mycobacteriales; family Micromonosporaceae; genus DASQPR01. The sequence continues at coordinate 62,767 of DASTMZ010000078.1, read as the reverse complement.
TGACTTCGGCGAAGGGACTCGTTGGATGCGTGCGCGTCGCAGCCTCATCGCTGCTGGATTGCTGTCCGCACTGTTCCTGTGCGGCACGTCGACTCTAGGCTCCGCCGCGGTTGCCGGCGGTAGCGGGCAGTCGGACGCGGGCAAGCGTGTCCACGAGCTCGCTCCGGAGCGTGTCGACAGTCATGACGACGGACGCGAGCACATGGCAGAAGACCTCGTGGGAACGCCGATGCGGGTCATCGAGGAGCGGACCGCCGCCAACGCGGCACGGATCCAGCGCGAGACCGGGCGGGTCCCCGGGATGTCACGCAGCAGTGCGAACGTTGCTGCTGACCCGGGGCAGTCGGGATCGTGGAGCCAGGTCGTTGACACGCCTGTCGTTCCGGTGTTCGAGGCGGTGTTGCCCAATGGCAAGGTGCTGATCTGGGATTCGGTCGGAGACAATGCGGCCGAGTCGTACCCGGATCACGACTTCACGCGTGCGATGGTCTGGAATCCCGCCAATGACACGTATAAGCGGGTCGACTTGCAGGGCTCCAACATCTTCTGCGCGGGTTTCGCGCATCTCGACAACGGCAACATTCTGGTCGCCGGTGGAAACGCCAACGCGCAACTTGACGGCACGGTGCGGACCTACACCTTTAACTGGCAGAGCGAAACGTGGACCCGCGGCAAAGACATGGCCGCCGCACGCTGGTACCCAACGGTGGCAGAAACGGCAAACGGCGAGGAGGTCATCGTCGGCGGGGGCCCCGCGACCGCCGAGGTGTACCAGACTAATGGCGCCATCCGCGCACTCTCCGGCTTCACGAACTACAACGCGCGGCTCTATGCCTTCATGGGCTCGCGTCCGGACGCCCAACTCGGTCTGTTCGGCCCGTTCGCCACCGGGTACACCATCAACACCTCGGGAGACGGCGTAGTCAGGGCAACTGCCACCCGCGACGGCATTACCCGCGACTACGGCAGCTTCGCCACATACGACATCGGCAAGTCCGTCGTTGTTGGCGGCGGCAACATCACCGAGGGCGGCGTCGCGAACGTACCCACCCGTACCGCCGTGGTCATGAACAGTAGTACCGGACTGGTCCCGTCCGTCACGTCGACCGGATCCTTGTCGACCGGACGGCGGCAACTCAATGCGACCCTGCTCGCCGACGGCTCGGTGCTCGTGACCGGCGGCATGACCAGCGCGGCGACCTCGGAACTAGTCGACTTGAACCATGCCGCAACCGCTGCGGAGCGCTGGGATCCCGTGACGGGTCAATGGACGGTGCTCGCGAGCGCGAGCCGCATCCGGCAGTATCATTCGACGGCCGTGCTGCTGCCGGACGGTCGAGTCATGACGGGCGGCGGCGGCGTCTGCAGTATCTGCATGACTGTCGGGTATCTCGAGAAAAACGTCGAATACTTCACGCCGCCATACCTCTACAAGAAAGACGGCAGTGGTCAGCGCGCGGCGCGACCGATCATCTCCACAGCACCGGCCGGCGTCGGCATCAATACCAGCTTCACAATCTCGTCCGCTCAAGCGACAACCATCAGGAAGGTCGCACTGGTCGGTCTCGGCGACGTGACCCACAGCGTGGATCAAGGCCAGCGCTACATTCCGTTGAAGTTCTCGGCTTCCGGTACGACGTCGACGGTGACCGGTCCGCCGAACAGCGGCGTGGCACCTCCCGGCTACTACATGCTCTTCATTGTCGACGCCGCCGGCGTCCCGTCTGTCGCGAGGATCGTTCGGGTCGCTAAGGGCCCGAACCCGGTGATGAGCCCGGTCAAGACCAGCAACGGCCGGTGCATCGACGTGCCGTCGGCTTCGACCGCGATCCGCACGTATCTGCAGGCGTACACCTGCAACAACACCAAGGCGCAGGCGCTGACTCGGCTGCCCAATGACAACACCCTGCGAGTCCTCGGCAACTGCCTCGACGTGCCGTCGAGAAACTTCGTCAACGGCCAGAAGGTCTGGACCTACACGTGCAACAACACGATCGCGCAGACCTGGCAGTTCCGTTCGGACGGCACGATACGGCCGGCTGGGAAGACCACGCTGTGTCTCGCCGCGGCGTCGTCGGCAAGCAAGGCCGCGATTCTTATCACGACGTGTAACGGCAACGCGCTCCAGAAATGGACGTGGTAGCGCCTCGGTTGCGGCCGCGTGGGTGCCCAGTGCGTCGGCGAGTCTGTGCCCGACGCGAACGACTAGCCGAAGAACGGCGGAGCCGGGCGGGCCGGCCGGGTCCCGCGATCGGTCTCATCCGCGGGATCCGGCCGAGCTTCGGCCGTGGTCAGGATGTGACGTCGCGGCGCCGCAACGCGATAACCGCGATGGCTGCTGCGACTATGCAGTACCCGGTGAGGGTGAGAAGCGCCTGGCCGGTCGAGACGGGAGTCGATCCAGGGTTGATCACGGCGCGCATGAGCAGTCCCGGGAACACCTTCGGACCTGGGGACCATGAGTCGCCGATGATGTTCTCGATCGGTCCGGCCCATACCAGCGCAACGCCGACACCGATTGGGATCGAGCGGGCCAGGATGCCGACCATGCTCGCGAGCACTGCAGTGCCGACCACGTACGCGATGGCCCGCGCGAAGTCCTCCGCTCCGGCCTGCAGCCCGTCGAGCGTTATCCAGCGCGTGGTGTCCACGCCTTGCGACGGCGCCATTGCCCATGACGTCAGCCAGGAGACGATCTCCCCGAGCAGGACGGCGGCGGCCATGAAGGTAACGATCGCCGCGATCTTGCCGCCGAATACTCTGGCCCGGTTCGGCTGCTGGAGCAGCATCGTGCGAAACGTGCCACGAGTGAACTCGGCGGCGACCGCCCCGACCAGCACGGCGAGCAGGAACGCCTGCATGAAGCCCATCGTCTGGGAGAAGAGCGCGGTACCGCCGCCGGCATGTTCGAGGGCCGCGATGGTGGTGGGTTGGTCGGGTGCCTGGACGCGCCCGCCCGGCGCGGTATCCCGGGCCGCGGTGATTCCGATCGCCGTACCACCGGCAGCGATGACGGTCAGCGCCAGCAGGGTACCGGTGAGCATCCGCCGCCGGGTCAGCTTGATCCACTCGGCGCGGAAGGAGCGGGCGAGCCCGCCGCCCGGCCGAGCCGGAGCCGGCACTCGCGTTTCGGGCGTGATGACTGTTGCGGTCATCGGATGCCTCCTTGGACGACTTTGAGGTAACGGTCTTCGAGGTTGCGATGCCGCTGACCGAGTTCCGCGAGCACGATCCCGTGCTCGTGCGCCACCCGGTTCAGCTGTGCGGCGACGATGCGTACGTCGCCGTCGCCGACTGCTACGAGAAGGCGGTCCGGGGTGATGTCGACCTCGCGGCCGTCCGCGGCAAAGAGCCGGGCCAGTGTCGCGAGGTCGGCCGGACGCTCCGGCGCGACGGTCACGGTCGGCTCGGCACCGCCGAGGAACTCACCGGCTGGGCCGGCGTAGACACTTGTGCCGCGTTCGATCACGACCAGCCAGTCGCACACCTGCTCGATCTCGGTCAACAGATGCGAGGAGACCAGCACGGTGCGCTGTTCGGTGGCGACGCGAGCGATGAGTTCGCGGATCTCGCGCATGCCGATCGGATCCAGCCCATTGGTCGGCTCGTCGAGGATCAGCAACTGCGGCTCGCCGAGCATGGCACCGGCGATCCCCAGCCGCTGCTTCATGCCGAGCGAGTACTGCCCGAAGCGGTCACCGCCACGATCGGCGAGCCCGACGAGTTCGAGCAGCTCGGGGATCTTCGCCTTGTCCTTGCCGCCCATCGCAGCCAGCACCTGCAGGTTTTCCGCGCCGGTCAGCCCCGGGTAGAGCGCTGGTCCCTCGATGAGAGCACCGACCTGTGGCACGTAGGTAGATGGTTGTGCGAGCGGGGTACCGAGAACTTCGCCCGTCCCCGAGGACGGTTCGACGAGGCCGAGCAGCATGGCCATCGTGGTGGTTTTGCCGGCGCCGTTGGGACCGATGAACCCGGCTACCACGCCGCGCGGTAGGTCGAAGCTGAGGTTGTCGACCGCGACGCGGCCGCCGTAGGACTTGGTCAGGCCTTCGACCCGGATCGCAGAAGAGGTCGTTGTTGTCATGCCTGCAACGATCGCGGCCGCAGCGTTCACCGTCGTCGGCGTGGCGTGGAGATCGGGCGCGCGCACCGTGCGCATCTCAACGCGTAGAGACCAGCCCTTGTTGGTACGCGATAACGACCAGCTGGGCGCGGTCGCGTGCGTCCAGCTTCATCATCGCCCGGCTGACGTGGGTACGGACGGTGGCCGGGCTGACCACCCACTCGGCCGCGATGTCGTCGTTGGACAGTCCTTGAGCCACGAGGATCATCACCTCGCGTTCACGGTCGGTGAGATCGGCGAGCACCGCGCTGCTGGTGTCGCCGCGGCTGGGCCGCGAGGTGAACTCAGCGATCAGCCGCCGGGTCACGCTCGGCGAAAGTAGCGCGTCGCCGACGGCAACCACTCGCACCGCCCGCACCAGTTCGGCCGGCTCGGTGTGCTTGACGAGGAAGCCAGCGGCGCCTGAGCGCAGTGCGTTGAAAACGTACTCGTCCAGCTCGAAGGTGGTCAGAATCAAGACGCGCACGCCGGCGAGGTCTGGGTCGGCGGTGATTGCGCGAGTGGCGGCAAGCCCATCCAACTGGGGCATCCGGATGTCCATGAGCACGATGTCCGGGTGCTCGGCGCGCACTAGGTCCAGTGCCTGCACGCCGTCGGCCGCCTCGCCGATGACCTCGATCCCGTCCTCGCCCTCCAGCAGTGAACGGAAGCCGGCCCGTACCAGCTGCTGGTCGTCCGCGAGTACGACGCGGATCACCGCGGCCGCCCGTCAGGATGCTCGTCGACCTCACCCGGCCATCGGGCGCGCACCGCGAACCCGCCTGCGGGTCGCGCACCGAGTTCGACCGACCCGCCGGTGTTCGCCACGCGCTCGCGGATGCCCGGCAGCCCGCGCCCGGAGCCGAGCGACGCGGAGGAGGCTGCCGTCGCGACCCCGTCGTCGACGACCTCTACGAGGAGGCCGTTGGCGGATTGCACCGCGACGGTCACCTCGGCGTGTGACGTGCCCGCGTGTCGGGCGATGTTCGTCAGCGCCTCCTGCACGATGCGGTACGCAGCGGTCGACACGGCCGACGGGACATGGCTCGCGTCACCGCTGCGGCGCAGATCGACGCGCAACCCGGCGCGCTCGGAACTGGCAACCAAGGCGTCGAGGTCGGCAAGTTCGGGTACCGGCGTCAACGGCGCCAACTCGCCGTGGCGCAACACATCGAGCATCGTGGTCAGCTCCTCGAGTACGTCGCGACTGGCTACCCGGATCGACTCGAGCGCCGGCGCCGCCGCGGCCGGATCGCGTTCCAGCAGGCGTCCGGCAACACCGGCCTGAACGTTGATCGCCGTCATCGCGTGCGCGACGGAGTCGTGTAGGTCACGGGCGATGCGAAGCCGATCCTCCGCCAGCCTACGAAGGGTCTCCTCCTCCCGCTGTTGCCGAGCCTGTCGACGACGTTCGCCCGCCGAACGCACCGCGTCCGCAGCAAGTACCGCCACCGCGGCCCAAAGGAAGTTGAGCAGCCCAACCGCGAGCTCGTCGGAGACGACGGCGCGCGCCGTAAACAACGCGGTTGCCAGGACGGTACCGACGACAGCGGCGCGCCAACGGTCGACGGCGACCGTGTACGAGTACAACGCAAGCGCACCCGCCACGTAAATCGGGCCGCCGTCGTATTGACGGACGATATACGTGAGCAGCGCCGCGGCGGTCAGCAGCAGCACGGTCGCAGGCCATCGGCGCCGTACCAGCTGCGCGGCGCACGCCGTACCGACGCACACCCAAGCCAGCGTGTCGATGCCGTGCTGTCCGGATGCGTGGCCGATGTGCACTGTGCCGCCAACGACGAGCACCGTGAGCACGACTGTCGGAGCGATATCACGTCGCAGATCCGGCCAGCCGGGCACCATGCCCCCAATCGTAGGCAAGCGCACCCCACGCCGACGTCAGCACAGCGTGGAGCGCACACCTACGTCAGACGTGTCGCACTCTGATGATCACCGCGCACAGACGACCTCAACCGCGAGCGTGACGTCCGAACGCACGCCATGGCGGTATATCGGTCCCCAAACGGCGCCGCGCCGACCAGCCGCGGCACAAACCACCGCGTTGTGAACCCCACCAGCTAGGCGTGGCGGCAGCGACGGCAGTTCGCGTGGGCGGCACCGGCAGCTTTGGGGCTCGATCACACCGCCATTGCCGCATCAGCCATCTCGATGACGCGCGCGGTTGCGGTCGCAGTTGCGACCAGTGAGCCGTTCTGGTCTCGTAGCGTTGCCTCGAGGTACGCCAGCTCTCCCGACCGGTACACGACTCGTCAGGAGCCAAAGAGTCGTCCGGGCCGTACCGGCCGGAGAAAGTTCGACTTGAGTTCCAATGTGGACTGGAATTGATGCGGCTGTACCGTTGCCAACAGAGCCGGACCGACCGTGTCGTACAACATCGCGGCGATGTACGCACCGAGCACGTTCCCCGCTGGGTTGACAAACGCCTCGGTGGCCGTGAATGCGAGTTCGATCGTCCCGGCATCGACATCCGCCTCGATGAACTCGAAACCAAGTGTGGCGGCGGCGGGTGGCATCGGCGACCGTCCGTGCATCGCATCCCAGAATGGTCCCGAAAGCTCGGTCATAGTTCATCCTCCATAGCGGGTCATGCGGTACGGCATCCGCGGCACTACCTACGACCATGGGAGCAGAAAGAGAGCACGACCGTGCATTGAACGCCGCCCGACTACTTCTGAGCTGCGCCAAACGTGCGCGCGCTGTTCGGCGGCGGTTCCTGCGCGAACATCCCGGCCACGCGTGCGCGGCTGGCCGCGGCCGGCCGATCGATTTCCTGCCAGACCGACAGCTCACGACACGCTAATTTTGGATGGCTTCATCGCGGACGAGAATGACCAGCCCGGACCGCTGTTCGACTGGTTGTCCAGCGGCGACGTCCCGTTGGACGAACGCGGCGCCCGGCGGACGTCGGCGCGGCCCGTCCGCTTGACACGCTCATTGATGTAACAGATGCTGTTACATCATGAGTGCCAACAGCCGGCTGACGATTGCGGCGCATGCGCTTGCGTGGATGGCGCTAGCCCAAGAACGCGGCCAGGAGTTGATGACCTCCGAGCAGGTCGCCGCCAGCGTCAACACCAACCCGGTGATTATTCGGCGCAGCCTGGGCGATCTGCGCCGGGCCGGCCTTGTCGACGTGCGGCGTGGCGCCGGTGCGGGCTGGAGGCTGGCCCGCGACCCAGGCGAGATCACGCTGCTCGACGTGTACGACGCGGTTGAGCATGAGCCGCTCTTCGCGATGCACCGTAGCGAGCCGAACCTGCAATGCCCGGTCGGCTACGGCATCCGACCTGTGCTCGGCTATGTCTACGGCAACATCGATGAGACCCTGCGACGCGAGCTCGCCCGAACCTCCATCGACGACGTGTTGCGATCGACCCTGGGAGTACCTCGATGACCGCCGTGCAATGCCGGATCGTTGAGCTGCGGCAATACACGTTGCGCCCGGGTCAACGCGACGTCCTGATCAGCCTGTTCGACCGCGAATTCGTCGAAAGTCAAGAACAACTTGGAATGACAATCCTGGGACAGTTCCGCGACCTCGACGACCCCGATCGATTCGTGTGGCTGCGCGGCTTCGACACCATGCCCGGCCGGGCCGAGGCGCTGAACAGGTTCTACACCGGGCCGGTGTGGCGGGCCAACAGTGCCGCAGCGAACGCAACGATGATCGACTCCGACGACGTGTTGCTACTGCGTCCGGCGTCGAACCGCGACGCCTTCCCGGCCCCCACCGCACATCGACCACCTCCAGGACACCCGCAACCAGAGCCGTCGCTTGTACAAGCGACCATCTACTACCGCGACCGGCCCTTCGACGACGAGTTCCTCGACTTCTTCGACACTCAGGTGCGCCCAGCGCTGGCCGCGGCCGGAGCCGAACCGCTGGCGTGCCTGCAGACCGAGTACGCCGAGAACACGTTCCCCGGCCTGCCGATCCGAACAGGCGAGCACGCCCTCGTATGGTTCGCACGGTTCTCCAGCCCCGCTCACGCCGACGCGTTCGACGATCGGCTGCAGCACTCCGAGGTCTGGCGGGATCACACGCTGCCCGGGCTGTCGGCGATGATCACCGACACACCGCAACGGCTAAGGCTCGCACCCACCGCCCGATCGCTGCTGCGTTAGATCACGCGATCCGCGTCCACATGATGTGGGTGCGCAGCGACGAGCGGTCGACTGCCGTAACGGTTGCCGGGCGGGACTGGGATACCCGAGCTGGCACGGTGGAGTTGGGCACCGGGCATCGCGTGGGACTGAAGACCTTCGACGCCAGTTCGATCCCGCGTCACCACTCGCGGCTCTCCTCGGTGCGGGGGTATTCCTGTTCGGTTACGGCGCGGTGTGGTTGTCCATGCGCGACCAGCACGTCTACACCGGCCCGGCCGGGTGGGCGGTGGCGTTGCTATACAGCCTCATCGCCGTCGCTGCGATCGTCGGGGCTGTGGTCTCAAGGCGGGCGAGCACTGGTAGCCCTGTGTCTGCGACGTCGCTTGCCTTGGTACGGGCGGCGTGTCCGCGATTCTTGTTTGTGGAGTGGTGGTCCGAGAGGCTGGGTCGGCTTGTCCTGGCGGAGCGGATCACGCGTGTCCGAAGTGGACAGTTCTGGTGCCGAGTGCACGGGTGCGGCGTTCTGGCTGGCCCTGCCGACGGTATTCAGTCTCTATGCCGGGACGTCGATCCCCCGGGTACGCGATGCCACGTCAACGACCGTAGCGCCGTTTTGAAACCCCACGGGTGCGCTCGACGGCGCCGTCAAGGAGCGGAGCGAGTTCTCGCACTACCGTCGTCAGGGCCGTTGAACTGCGTTCGGCCCGGGCGATGAGGATCGCTCCCTCTAGGGCGCTGACCATCAGGGTAGCCAGCGCGCTGGCGCGTTCGGGCGGCACTCCCATCCCGGTGAGCGTTTCTGCGACCGGCCGCCGCCAGCAGGCGAATGCCTCGGCCGCGTTGGTTCTGGTGGATTCCGCTGTCTGGGCGCTGTCGGCTGTGGCCGCTGCGACCGGGCAGCCCGCCAGTACGCCGGTCGCCGACAACTCGTCGGTCCACTGCCGCGCCATAGCGGCGAACAGCGCGCTCGGCGCCGGTTCGCTCAGTGCCGCCAGGAAGCGCGATACTTGCCCGGCGGCGTACTGCCCGGCCCAGGCGACCGCCTCGTTGACCACTTGCTCCTTGCCGCCGGGGAAGTAATGCTGCAGCGAGCCGCGCGGCGCGCGCGCCTGTACGGCCACCTCGCGCATGCCGACGGCGGCAACGCCACCGCGCCGCAGGAGCTGTGCCGCGCTGAAGACCATCCGCTGTCGCGGCCCTCTGTCCGCTACCACCATGGCATGCCTTCCGGACCCTCGTCCTGCCCCTCATCATGACCACGGTCATAGCGATGTGCTATGACCGCTGTCATAATCATAAACCGGAGGTGGTGCGCCGTGGCCGAGGAGTCGACGGGATTCATCGGCCTGGGTGTCATGGGGCAGCCGATGGCTCTCCGCCTAGCGCGTGCCGGTACGCCGCTGGTCGTGTGGAACCGCACCGCCGCCCGGTGCGACGCACTGCGCGAGGCCGGGGCGTCGGTCGCGGCCACCCCCGCAGAGGTCTTCCAGCGGGCCCGGATCGTCGTCCTCATGCTTGCCGACGACGCCGCGATCGACGGCGTATTGGGTCGCGGGACGCGACGATTCGCCGAGCAGGTGGCCGGGCGCACGGTCGTCCACATGGGTACCACCGCGGCCGGTTATTCCCGCGCACTGGAAGCGGACATACATCGGGCCGGCGGACGCTATGTCGAGGCGCCGGTCTCCGGCTCGCGCGGCCCCGCGGAGGAAGGGCGGCTGGTAGTCATGCTGGCCGGGCAGGACGCACCGGTAGCCGAGGTGCGTCCCTTGTTGGCGCCGCTGTGTCACCAGAGCTTCGCCTGCGGCGCCGTCCCTGGCGCGCTGCTGATGAAACTCGCGGTCAACATCTTCCTGATCACCCAGGTCACCGGCCTGGCCGAGGCCTTCCATTTCGCCGACCGGCATGACCTGGACCGTAACCGCTTCCTGGACGTGCTCGATGCCGGGCCACTGGCCAGCGCCGTCTCCCGGACGAAGGCGGCCAAGCTGCTGACCGGCGATTTCAGCGTGCAGGCAGCGATCCTGGACGTACTGAAGAACAACTGCCTCATCGCCGAGCAGGCCCGGTCCAGCAGCCTTGCCTCCCCCCTCCTGGACGTTTGCCATGCCCTCTACGGTGAGACCGCCGCGCTGGGCCACGGGGACGCAGACATGGCCGCAGTGCTGTACGCCATCGAGGCCCGCACAGAGATGGCCAGACAGCGTACCGACCGCGGAGATCCCGCCTGATCACTGCGAACCGAGTCTGCGGTTGGTCTCCAGCGAGTTCGCGGACCCCTGCAACACGCATCGCTCATCCGCCCGGATTACGCCGCAGCGACGCCGGCGGTCCTCGCCATATACGCGCGCGGCGAGGTCGCCCATGTCAGTGAGATAGACACCAATCCGTACCACGTCGTCCAGGCTTCTTGCCGGCGGCCTCCAAGACAGCGGTCAGGTTGCGGAGCGCCTGGTGCGCCGGACCGTGACGTCGCCGGCGACCAATGCCCGGTCGCCGGATCCTGGCCGACTTGCCTGCGCGTCCCTACGCGCGCCGTGCGGATGCGGAAGAGCTCGTTCGGCGGGTGCAGCCTTTCGATAGCCCGGTACTGGCTACCGGCTCGGGAGTGAGCGCGGTAGCCCGAACCACGGCAGCACGCTGGCCTCGAAGCGGGTCATGGCGCAGATCCGGTCGCCGGCAAGGGTCAGCACGTGGAAGCCGGTCGCGTGGCGGACGCCGGCCGGGCCGCGCAGATACGCTCCGAACGCGGGCTGGCCGTTGGCTCGGGTGGGCACGAGATCGAACTTGCGGCCCGCGGCGAACTGGCGCGCCCAGTAGCGGGCCACGGCGTCTAGTCCCTCGTAGCCGAATGGCTCCGGAGGCATAGCGATGAAGACATCGTCGGTCAGCAGGGCCACCAGCGCGTCGAGGTCGGCCGCCTCCCAGGCGCGGGCGAACTTGGCCGTGATCGCATCCTCGGCGGGTGAGCCGGCAACGGGCGGCGGTTGGTGGCGGGCGGCGGCCTGCTGCCGGCGCTGGAGGCTGGCGCGGGCTCGTTTGAGCGCGCTGTTGACCGATTCGACGGTGACCTCCAGCATGCCGGCCGCCTCGCTGGCCGGGAATCCGAGGACGTCGCGCAGGATGAGGACGGCGAGCTGACGCGGCGAAAGCAGCTGCAGCGCGGTCACGAAGGCTAGCGAGATGGCTTCGCTTTGCTCGTAGCGCGCCTCCGGTCCGGGCGCCCGGTCGACGGCGCCCTCGAGGAAGGCGTCAGGAAACGGCTGCAGCCAGACGGGCTCGTCGCGGCGGGTCGGCACGGGCGCTTCGAACCGCGACATATCCCACTCCCTGGCCGGGCGCCGGCTCGCTGCGCGGCGCGCGTTGAGACACCGGCTGGTGGCGATCTTGTACAGCCATGTGCGCAGCGAGGCGCGTTCCTCGGTGAACCCGCCGATGCCCTGCCAGGCGGTCAGCATCGTCTCCTGGACGGCGTCCTCGGCGTCAGCGAAGGATCCGAGCATCCGGTAGCAGTGCACCTGCAACTCCCGCCGGTGGGACTCGGCCAGCTCCCGGAACGCCTCGCCATCTCCTGCCCGCGCCCGTGACACAAGATCGGCTGTCACCATCACGCGCTCCTTTCCTCCGCACCGCGTCGTACCTCCGCCCGGTATATACACCGCCCGCGGCACGAACTGGGCGGCTCGCGAGCGCCCAATTTCCCGGCGCCGCGGTGTATGCACTAGCGACCGCCCGGACGATCCGCCTACCGGATCGTGTCGCGGCAGCTGGAAACGACCCTGGAGATTGACGATGGAATGGTCCGTACCGGCCGGGCGCGTGGCGTCCGCCGTTCTCGTTCACCGCCGCAGCGGGCGCCGATGAACGCGCGAGTCCCAGTCATGCGCGGGAAAGCAGCCGACCGCAGCAGGCAAGTGAGCAGGACGCTCGCTCGTGTGTTCGCCGGCTTTCGGACGGGCCTGTCGGGGCCCGTCATCGTTCTTCAAGCTGGGACCGCGGTCAACTATTTCGGTACTGGACTGATCCTTCCCTTCGAGATCATCTACCTGCACCAGGGCCGCGGCTTCACGACAGCGACTGCGGGGCTGGTGCTGGCAGCGGTCATGGCCACGGCGGCGGTCGTAACGCTGCCTTCGGGTGCGCTGCTCGACCGCTTCCGCGCGAAGCCGGTCCTGATCACCGGCAATCTCGCGTGCGCACTGGGCTACGCGGCCTTCGCATTCGTCGACCGTCCTTGGCAAGCCTTCGTCTGCGCGGCCGTCGGCGGCGCCGGGTTCGGCGTCGCGAACACCGCGAACCAGGTTCTGACCCTGACCCTGGTCTCAACGGAGCAGCGCGCCTCCTCGATCGCGCTGCGCCGAGTCGCAGGCAACTTCGGTATCGGCAGCGGTGCGACGGTTGCAGGCTTCGTCGTCGCTTCCGCCAGTCACCTCCGTACGTTCCAGGCGCTCTACCTCTTCGACGGCCTCACCTTCGCGGTCTTCGCGCTGGTTGTGCTCGTGGGCATCCCGAATCCTCGGCTTACGAATGCTGCGTCGGCGGGCGACCGGAGAACGGGCTTCCGAGCAGTTGCTCACGATCGGCTCTTCCTCATCCTGATCGCCGCCAACGTCGTGCTCGTGATGACCGGCGGCGCGCTTTTCACCAACATCCTTGCGCCGTTTGCGAAGGCAAACACGCCTGTCGGGCCGGGCGAGATCGGCATCGTCATTTTCATGAACACCTTCTTCATCGTCGTCGCGCAGGTTCCAGCCACGCGGGTGGTCAAGCGGCTGCGCCGCACACACGCTCTTGCCGCGACCAGCGCGCTATTCGCAGTCGGCTTGCTCGCGGTCCTGCTCGCAACGCGTACGAACTCGGCGCTCACTGCTACCACCGTCTTGGCCGGGGTCGCGATCGTGATCGCGATTGGTGAGTGCGCGCAGTTCATCGTGCTCGGCCCAATCGTCGCCGACCTCGCACCGCCGCATCTGCTCGGCCGCTATATGTCGCTCTACGGCCTCAGCTTCATAGCAGGCGTGGCTCTCGGCCCCGCGGTCGCCGGCCCGCTGCTCGCAACCTCGCCCGACACCATCTGGTGGGGCGGCGCCTTGACAGTTGCACTGGTCGGAGCCGGCTTGCTGCGACTCGGCGACCGGATACCCGACCCGCTCTTGCAGACCCAATGCCCACCACCGCAAGCGGCACCGGAGGCGATGCAGGGTTCCCCTGAAAGTGTGGAGACCTGAATTTGTCGGTCGCCGGGAAGGGCGCGAACGCCGCTACGTACGAGCCTGGTGCACCCGGTTTAGCTGCCTCGGCGGGCCTGGCGATGACGACTCGAGCCGTGTGGTCGGTGCGCGGGACGATCATGCAGTCGCGATTGTGGCACCAACGTCCATAATGGAATGGCGTTCGGGTCAGGCTGCCTGAGGCTGATCTGCTCACGGCGGAGAACACGTCGCCGGGCGCTGGACGGCGGCATTGTCGGAGCATGACCAACGACGAGAAGCAGCCGTTGTTCGACTTCCGGCTCCGAGAACGGTTCTTCGCCCAGCGGGTGCTGGTCCTCGACGGCGTACTTGATGACGACAACGGCACGGTGCTCGCGACCCAGCTGCTGTCGTTGGCGAGCGAGGATCCGAAGAAAGACATCGCGTTGTGGATTCACTCCCCAGGCGGCTCGGTGCCGGCGATGTTGGCCATCCGCGATGTGATGCGGCTCGTGCCGTGCGATGTGGCCACGCTCGCGCTCGGACTGGCATGCAGTGCGGGGCAGTTCCTGCTGTCCGCAGGCACGCCCGGCAAACGCTTCGGCCTCGCGCACGCGCGCATCCTGATGCACCAGGGCTCGGCGGGGATCAGCGGATCGGCGGTCGAGGTCGAGGTGCAGGCTGACGATCTGCGACATACCCGCGACACAGTGCTCGGGATCATCGCAGAGGACACCGGACAGTCGATCGACCGGATCTTCGCCGACTCGCGGCACGACCGATGGTTCACCACCGAGCAAGCACGCGACTACGGCTTCATCGACCACATCGTCAGCGATCTCAGTCAGGTCGTACCTGTGCGCACCCACACGCTGGGGCTTGGCATGGAGACAGGACCGCGCACATGAGCACATACACCATCCCTAACGTCATCACACGCCGTAGCGACGGCGAGCGGATCATGGACGTCTACTCACACCTGCTGTCGGAGCGGATCGTCTATCTCGGCACCGCGATCGACTCCGGCGTGGCCAACGCGTTGATCGCCCAGTTACTGCACCTGGAAGCGGACAACCCAGAACGGGAGATCAACCTATACATCAACTCCGAGGGTGGTGACCCGTCAGCGATGCTGGCGTTGTACGACACGATGTGCTTCATAAAGGCGCCGGTCGCGACGACATGCGTCGGCCAGGCAGTTGCGGCCGGCGCGGTGCTGCTGGCCGCAGGCGAAGCCGGGCACCGCTTCGTGTTGCCTCACACCCGTGTGGTGCTGCATCAGCCCGCCGCACAGGGCCGCGGCGCAATCCCCGACCTCATCCTCCAGGCAGATGAAGTCGTACGGGTGCGTACCCAGCTGGAGGAGATCCTCTCAACGCACACCGGACGCGATGTCGCGAACCTGCGGCACGACACCGACCGCGATCGCGTGTTCGACGCGCACGGCGCGGTCACCTATGGGCTCGCGGACCACGTCCTTTCCCGTCGAGCCTGAAACGGTAAGCCTCAGGCCGCCATAAGTACTGGTGTCGCGCTACCCCGCCCGACCGTGAAACTCGTTGTATGGTGCTGCCGAACTGCGACCGCGATGCTGCCAAGTAGGTCGGCAAGGTCCACGCCGAGCGCGCCGGTGATCGCGGCGATCATCTCACTGGACGGCTCCTTGCGACCTCGTTCGATCTCCGACAGGTACTGCGGCGAGATGCCGGCCCGTCCGGCGATGTCGACCAGGCGGACGCCCTGCTCCTCCCTGATCGCTCGCAGGCTCCGGCCGAGTACCTCACGCCATAACGGCCCCGGCTCACGATCCGACGTGGAAGTGCGCTTGTTTTGGAACGGGAGAACATCCGCCATGCAGTCATCCTGGCACTAGCACGTGTCCCGGGCCGCGCCGTTCCGCTCCCGGCGCAATCGGCCGTTCCTCACGGCCACGCCGAGGCCCGACCAACGCTCATGCTCTCACCGCAACTGGACCAACTGTTCGGGCCGAGCACCTGCATCGTCGAGCGGAGCTTGCTGCCCGATCGCTCGAGCGGCGCCGGCACGTCGGGATGTCTCTTCGCAACCCGGCCGTGGCAGGGCCATCCCGGCCTGCTCGGCGGCATCCCGCGCCGCGTCAGGGTTGGGAGTCGAAGGCGGTGCCGTCGCTCAGCGATTCCCATTCGGACAGTTCGGCCAGCATCGATTCGAGCTTCCCGCGGATGCTGGCGACCGCGTCCGCGCCGAGTGCTAGACGTAGCGGTGGCTCCGGTGCGTCGAGAGCGGTGAGGATGGCTTGAGCCGCCTTGGCTGGGTCGCCGGCCTGGCTGCCGTGCATCCGCAGGGCTGCCCGCGTTCGGCCTACTGTGGCGTTGTAATCCGCGATGGGAGTGGAGACATACGCGGACTCCGGCCCGAACAGGCCGGTACGGAAGGAGCCAGGTTCGACAATCAGGAAGTTGACTCCGAACGTGACCTCTTCGCGCAGGGCCTCGGTTAGGCCCTCCAACGCGTGCTTGGTCGCGGAGTATGCCCCGAACCCGGCAGCGCTGATCTGTCCGCCGGTGCTCGACATCTGTACGATGGCGCCGCCGCCGGCACGCCGCATGTGCGGCAGTACGGCGCCGGTCAGGGCTGCTGGACCGAAGAAGTGCAAGTCGAACAGGTAGCGCAGCTCCTCCTCTGTGGTCTCCTCGAGAGCGCCGATCTGCGTACGCCCGGCGTTATTGACCAGAACGTCGACGTGCCCGAATCGATCGACGACCTCGTCAACGGCCGCGACGCAGGCGGCCGTGTCAGTTACGTCCAGGGCGAGGGACCAGAGCCGGTCAGGAAAGGCGGCCGTTAGGTCATCGAGCCGTTTCGGCGTCCGCGCAGCGCCAGCGACGATGTCGCCGCGTCCGAGCACCGCCTCGGTCAACGCTCGCCCGAAACCCGAAGTCGCTCCCGTGATGATCCAGACACGAGGACTCTTGTCATTCACCGCTGTTCCTCCGAATCACGACTCTACGGCCGACAGGCGCGGCAACGTGTCGCGCCGCGTCGATACCACCCGCGGTGATCCCGGGGCCGAATTGGAGGAACTGATAACCGTCGCAGGCTGTCACTCCCGCCGCGCGCGTGTCAGATTCACTGCGGTGCGCCACCAGACGCTGTTGGGCCTATCTCGCTAACGGCACCACTTTGTCATGCCATGGCCGGCAGAGAGGTCTGCGTGCTGTGGAGCATGGTGCGGTAGACGACATCGGGCGTGGTGTCGCCTCGGCGGCGCATGGCGTCCTTGTGGGTCTTTGCCGGCGGCTCGTTTGCGCTGGTAATAGTCCCGGACCACCACGATCGCGATACAGTTCGTTGAAGACCGACGGGATCTGGTGCGGCCAGTGGGTTTAGAGCGCATGGGGGAAATGGAGTGATCCGCCCCAGGGCGGCCTCATGGCAGGTTCTCGGCGTCTGGGGCACGTACTCGGTCATCGTTGCGACCGGTGCTGTGCTGGTAGTCCGCTCTATCGTCGGAGCGTCTCGTTTCCTGGCTCATGCGCCACTCGAGTTCTGGCTGTTAGCGATCATCGCGCTGGTGGTGGAGCTAAGACCGCTGACCATTCCGCATGACCAGCGATCTCCAACCCGGGTGGCCGTTTCGCTGTGCCTGACCTTCGCGATCATGCTGTTGTGGGGGTCGGCGGTGGCCATCGTCGTGCAGACGTTGGCCATCGGTGTGGCCGCGCTGCGAGAACGCCGACCGCTGACCGACGTCGCGTTCGACGTCGCCCGATTCAGCTTGGCGTTCTTGGTGGCAGGCTGGGTCGAGAGTCGGATCGTCGGAGAGCCGAGGCTCGGCATGGACATCGACGAGTTCGGCGGGGCGACCGTGGTATTGGTGCCGCTCGTCTGGTTCCTCGTGGACAACGGCGTCATCGCGGTCATGTTGACCGCGGCCGGACGGGCGGTCTGGCGCAGGTGGGCGGGGCCGCCGTTGTACTACTACCAGATCGCGACCGCGGGCCTGCTGATGCTCGCTCCCACGCTCATCATTGCGCCGACCGGGTGGGCGGTGGCCCTGTTCGCCGTCCCACTCGCCCTGTTCGGCCTGGTAGCTCGCGTGCTGCGCGTCCAGGAGCGGAATCTCAACCGCGATCCGTCATCACAGCTGCGCAACATGCGTGGCCTCGCGGTGTCGGTGGACCAGCTCCTCGCCCCGGGATCGTCAACGTACCCCACACCACGTCTCGGCCTGCTGCTGGTGCGGTTGAGTGGCGTAGGCGATGTCACGAACTCCTTTGGCCGGTTGGTCTCAGACCATCTCGTTGATCGAGTCGGCGCGCTCCTCACCGCCGACATGTCAAGCGACGCGATCATCGGCCGGATCGCGTCGGCCGACGTTGTGGTGCTTCTGCCCAACGCCGACATCGGCCATATCGAGCGCGCCGCCGACCGGATTGCCCAGACCCTAACGGCACCGATCGACGTGGATGGCGTCGTATTCCTGGTCCGGCCGATCGTCGGCATAGCGACGGCGCCGGCCGACGGGACGGAACTCGGCGCGCTGACCGCGCAGGCCGAGAGGGCCATCATGGACGCCCGACGGACGGGCGCAATGGTCCGAACCATCCCCGCCGGCGACGACACCGAAGCACGCCGTCACCTCGCGCTACTGACCGACCTTCGCGCCTCCATCCAGCAGCCCGGACACACCGACGAGCTGTTCGTGCTCTACCAGCCGCAGGTTCGTATCGAGGACGGGCAAGTCGTCGGCGTGGAGGCGCTGGTTCGGTGGCGACACCCCGAGCGCGGCACGGTCGACACCGCCGACATGATCCTGACTGCCGAAGCCAGCGGTGTCATTCAGCTGCTTACGCTGCGAGTTCTCGACGACGTCTTGTCACAACTTGAAGCGTGGAAGGCTGCCGGTCTGCAGCTGCGCGTGTCTGTGAACGTCAGCGCGAAGGACTTCGCCTCGACACAGTTCGCGGATCAGGTTCGCCTGCGCCTGACCGGGCACTCGGTCGCGCCCGAGCAGCTCGAGCTCGAAATCACCGAAAGCGCTCTAGTCACCCCGAGCCCGAGCGTGGACCGGACTGTTGCGGACCTGGCGGCCATGGGCGTCGAGTTGTCCCTGGACGACTTCGGGACCGGTTTCGCATCACTCCAACAGATCCGGCGCTACCCACTGCACGAACTTAAAATCGATAGGTCTTACGTAGCCGCCATGACCGCGAGCCTGCCCGATCGGGCCATGGTCACCACAATCAGCCAGCTCGCGTTGCAACTTGGTTTGCGGGTCGTCGCCGAAGGCGTCGAGGATGCGCGCACCGCCCATCTGCTTGGCCAGATCGGCCCAATCATCGGGCAAGGTTGGCACTTCGGCCACCCGATGTCCGGGCCGGACCTCCTTGCCTGGATTCGCGCCAGGCCGGACGGCAACTAATTGCCTCGGCCGCCCGTCGGGGCCTCGCCCGCGTCACACGACGCGGCAGCCCATGCGACCGAATCAGTCGGCACGCAGCACGGCACGCGTGCACCGCACAGTTGGCCAGCTTGAGGCGCAGGGCCGGCAGAACCAGATGCGACTGACCCGGCGACCGCCGAACACGACGTGAACGAAGCTGAGTGGGACTTTCTCACGAAGCTGCTAATCACCTTTGGCAGGTCGCACGCTGCAGGCGGCTATGGCGAGGGCGGCGGATCTCGAGCGCCTCGCTACAGGTCGGAGGTGGCCGTGTCCTGCACAGGCGGACCGATGTCTCTGCGGAGCTGTCCCGGTATCCATACATCTCGGCGCCACTGTTTGCTCATAGCGCGAGTGAATCGAGGGGGTGGCTGGGCCATAGCACTACGGAGTGGGACGTACAGAACGATGGTGAACATCTGCCCGAGCCCGGCCCGGAAGACCCAGATGACCATCTTGGTCATCACGAATATCGATACGAGGAGGAGCACGCTCGCGATACCTTCGTTGGCGAAGGTGTCGTGACTTGCCGTGTAAAGCGCGTCGCTGATAAGGGCGACCGTCATCGCGGCTGTCATGCGGCCCCACAAGATGGACTTGCGGTACGCGCGTGTGGTCCGGAGGTGGAAGAACTCCTCCGGAGTGAGCGTGCCTCGCCACTGAAGTACGTCTTGCCACTTACTGCCAGACATGCAGTTCGCCCCCTACCGGTCGCCCACCAACTGGTCGGGTGTGGCGTCTTCGTGTCGCCGCGCGAACACTTCGCCTGAGCATCTGCTTCTTCATCGGCCAACGGACGGCCTTGCCGTGGACGGCTGTGGTCCGGCTGCCGAAGAACACGTACGGAGTATCCGGGTCGTGCGACGGATCGGGGTACACACCCGTCAATGTAGACGGACATTGCTGCGCAACCTGGGACGCTCTCAGCTAGCCATCGTCTCCACCCGCAGCGTTCACTCGTGGATGGAGTCATCCGGGACCGAGGCTGTCGGAGGTGCTGACCACGGGTCAACGGCGCGCCGCTCTCGCACTACTTAGTCCGGGCCGCCGGCTGGCGACGGGACGGTGTGCGGGATCCTCATTATCCTTCGGTCAAACCGACGGGCTTCGCCGGACCGCGTCTGTCGCTCGGTAGCTGAAGCGCGGTTCAGCAGTGAACTACTGTCCAGCCAACTCGGCGATGACTGGAGCGAGAACGTCAGCGACGGCAGCTCCGAACACGAAGTAGGAGAAGCCGATCTCTTCGCGTCGCCGTTGAATTTCCTCGGCCGCCGCCGCGGCATCGCTCGGGAGGAAGGCCAGCGAATCGGCGGCACGGATGGCGACAGGATCCGTGTCAGGCGCTGCCATGAATGCAGCGACTTTGTCGCCGATCACTGGCACGTGCAACGCGAGTTCGACGTCACGACCGTTGTCGAATTCGCGCACCCGCTGCATAGTCTCGGCCCGCGTCTCGATCTGCGGCATCACGAAGGTCACCGTGTCGGCAAGCTCGGCCGCGAGCGCTTGCGCCTTCGGGCCACCCACGGCCATCACCACCGGTGTGTGTAGGTCTGGGCCGTCGAGTTCTCGTAGCACCGCGACGACCTCACGCACCTTGCCAGACCGCTGGCTCGCCGGCACCACGGGCAACCCCAGCTCACGGAGCTGCGCTGCGATTCCCGGGCGGCCGGTGCCGATGCCCATCTCGAAACGGCCGTCCGTGAGCACGGACAGCGAATGCGCTTCCCACGCGGTGCTCCATGGCGGCCGCACGGGGGACGCGTACACCCACGTGCCTACTCGCATATCAGTGATCGTTGCCGCGACGGCCAGCGCAGGACCCGGTGCAGGCTGCCATTGCGGCACGTCGGGCATCAAGACTGTCGAGTAGCCGCTGTCGGCCAGACTACGCAACTGGTCGCGCCAGGTCGGTACGTCGGTAGTGATCGGAGCCACCACTCCGAACCGCAACGGCCTGGCCGCGTCTGTCGATGAAGCAGTCATGGGTGATGATCCTTCCCTCTGGCCCGACCCCTGCCGAACTTTCCACCCTTCCACGAACGGGCCGCGTCAGATCAGACAGGACGCGACGACCACATCAGGTGCGGCGTCCATGAGAGTCACCCGGCAGTCACGGCGCCATCCCGCACGCGGACCGCCCAACGGTGTCCGCGCGATCCCGAGCCTGAGCATCTCGACCGTTACCCGACGATTGCCGCGCCGCAACTGGCGCGCGCCATGTTGACCGAACCAGGCCCATGTCCACGATGACGGGAACGGGCTCCGCACGGAACTGAGTCCTTTCATCTCGTTCGCCAGCAGGGCGCCGTTCGGGAGCGCAGGCTTAACATCACGTTTCACCAGGCCGGTGCCGAAGCCTCCGTGTTCACATTTGGATAGCCAGCGAGGCTGTCCACGCGCTGCGAGGCCGGCCCGCGGGACGCGGCGTAACGCGAGCCGGCCGGTCGGAACAGTGCCGATCATCCTCGCTGGCTGATAGAGAGGAGTGCAGAGCCATGAGCGAGAACACGCCGTTCATCGACTTCGAGAACCTGCCAGCGCCGAGGGAGGGCTTCGCCGTCACTCTGTTCCTCACCGTCCGGAGCGTGGCCCGGTCTCGCGCGTTCTACTCCGAGGTCCTCGGCGGCCAGGTCGTGATGGAGGAGAACCCGTGTGTGGTCAAGCTCTCAAATGCGTGGGTACTGATGAACCCCGGCGGTCCCCCTACCCCCGACAAGCCCGACATCTCGGTTGTCAACTATGAAGCCGGGAACACGGTCTCGAGCTTCATGAACCTGCGGGTGGCCGACATCCAGGCTTGCTATGAGGAGTGGAGCGCCAAGGGCGCCGAGTTCATCACACCGCCAATCGATCGTGGTGCAGAGATCCGCTGCTACATCCGCGATCCCGACGGCTACATGATCGAAGTCGGCCAGGCTACCGGGGTGCTCCATGGCCAGCTCGCCGAGAAGCGACCCGAAGACCTGCCCGGATGACGGCGGCGGGCGTCAGAGGCGTTCAAGCGCCCTGTTTCATCCGCCGGGGTCCGTCACAGCGGCGGCTGGCGCCGACATCGACGCGGTAACGGTCAACAACGAGGAGCTGCAGAGACTGATCAATGAACGCTCCGGACGGCCGAACCCGTCGAGCGCCAAGCAGCGACGATGCCGAACGCCATGTCAACTGGCAGCACCTGAACGCCCGCGCATCACACCGCGGCAACGATTGAGCGCGGATTCGGCGACGACCGCCGCTCAGGCACTGACCGGTGTGCGCGTGCGGTCCGACGCTGATCTGCGGTGGATGTCCAGCCACGGTCGGGCGTCGCAGACGTCACCAGGAGACGTGATCGGACATGTCAAAGTTCGTCCGCGGTTGCGTTATGGCGGGCCTTGTCCTCGCTCTCGTCGGATGCACCTCCGGCGCCAAGACGACCGCTGCGGCGAGCGCGACGAGCCACCCAGCCTCGGTCGTATCCGCGACGCCGCACTGCGACGGCAGCCAGCGAACCGACCGGTACCCCCAGTTCGCCTCCGCGTTCAACCGGCATGACCTGGCGCTTGCGGTCGACCAGTTCGGCGGGCACCACGAATTCACGTGGAAGGATCCGTCTGACCCCGAGGTGCTGACCCTGGGCGAAATCCACGACCACCTCGCGTCGCTGTATGACCTAGGCGTGCGACTGCCGGCCACTGTCACCTTCGAGGCCGCGGAATACGAACCCCCGGACACCGAGGGACACGACCGACCGGCGGGCAGCAGCGTGGCCTTCTATTCCAACGGGCCCCACTTCTGGGGCAAGGTCGGCATCGACTGCGCATCCGGGAAGATCGGGTACATGGTGATCGACGAATGGACCCGCGCCATCGCCGGCCACGCCCCGCTCGGGCCGTCGCCCTCCGCGTAACGACGACGACCGACCAAGCCGATCCCGGATCTGCGTGCACCGGCCCGCTGCCACAGCCAGCGCAGGGTTGTGGCGTTAACCGATCGTCGACGGTTCCGGGTGGTATCGCCCGGTGACGGTTCCCCCGGCTCTCGTACGCCTGGGTCGGCATCGCAGGTACCGGAAGGCCAAGCCGCTCGTGGACCGCCGGATCGCTGCCCCGAACCTTCATGCGACTCGTCAGGGTTCGAGGTCGGTCACTCCCTTGCCGGTGGCAATGTCGAACGGTACGGAGACCTGGTCGTGCACTATCAACCAATTGCCGTCGAGCTTTCGGAAGCAGAAGGTAGCGCGGACCCACATCCCGCTCGTCCCCGCGCCGTTCTTCAGGGTGCCGCCGAGACGACCGAAGCCGTGCCCGAACGCCACGTCATCGCCCACGGTCAGGGTCAGGTCACGCACCTCATAATTCGCATCCTGGAACAACGTGAACACGTTGGCCCAGTTCGTCAACTTCGCCGCTATCCCTACGTGCTGCAGCGGAGGCTCGACGTCGAAGGACACGACGTCGTTTGCGTAGAGTTGCCGTAGGCCCTCGAGATCCTTGGCCCGGATACCTTCGACAATCTTGTCGATCTGCTGCCTGATCTTGGCTTCGTCTACTTCACGTTGCGTAGGCATTGCTACCGATCCCTTCCAATCCGCGTAGAGTCTTGGCTTCTCGCTCGTATGACGACGTAGCACGCGGTAGCGGGACCGTCCGGCCGAAATCCCGAGCCCCGAGTGGGCAAGTCAGGTGGGTGTCGAGGCGATAGCCGGACAAATCGATTGCGGCCGCCGCCTCGACAATAAACCCGCCGTCCTAGTGACACAGCGCGGCCCGCGATCGCTGCGGCGCCGCCGCCACGTTTATCTGGGTGCGACACATCTGTAGACGCCGTAGCGGCCAGTTCGTCCACAGTGGCCAGTTGAGGTCTGCCGAAATCCGGGAGCAGAGTGGGAGCACAGCAAGGCGCAGACCTGCCCGCTACTGCGCGGTGTAACACTTAGCATGCCCGAGCGGCCCGCACCCGTCCCGCGCCGTCCCGCAGGCTCACGTGCATTGGCCGATCCAGCTAGCTCCTGGCCTTCGCGGTTACGACAAGGCGCCAGACTGAGTGTCAGCGCAACGCGGCGCGATGCGGGAACTTGTGCAACTCCTGCGGCCAGCCGACCGCAACCGCGATCCGGCCAGCCCAATACCGCGCCGCGGCTTCGTCGGGCACATCGACGACCGTGAAACCGCCGAGGTGCTCCTTGGTCTCGACGTACGGCCCGTCGGTGAACACCGGCGAGCCGTTGCTAGGGTCTACGCTGCACACGGCGGTCGACGCGCCCAGACCGCCGTCGCTGAAAACGAAGACACCGGCCGCCATCATCTCCTCGGTCACGACCCGGTCGCGCGCCGCCGTCTCGCGCAGTTCCTCCAACGTGAGGTCGGGCGCCCACTCGTCGTTGAAGGCGATCAGGTACAGCGCCATGTCAAGCTCCTCCGGTCACCGGCAGCCCGCATGACTGCCACTCACCGTCTCTACGAACGCGATCCTGTCGATACGACACCCCGGCCAAGACCTTTTCAAGTTTCCCACCACTTGCCGTTGCGGCGGGTCCGTGTTCTCGGCTCCGACCAGTTCCCCAGCCCCACACCTCGGCAGCGACGCGGAGAGCGGCGATGAGCCGGTTACCGCTCACCCGTTCTGCGGTGGGCACGACAAGCACCGCCGGGCCGCAGACGCCGTCGACTGCCACTGGCGATACCCAAACGGGTCCCGCAGCGCTCGGTTCGGGCAACAACGGTGCGGTTGACGGCGGGTAGCGTGTGTACGGGATCACAGCTGCAGCGCGTTCGTGAGCTCGCCGATGCCTTCGATACACACGTCTACTGGTACGCCGGGTCGCATGGCTAGGACGCCCGTCGACGTACCGCATGCGATGACATCCCCTGGGCACAAGGTCATGTCGCGCGAGATGAGACTGACGAGTTGCCGTGGCGAGAAGATCAGGTCGGCCGAGCTGTAATCCTGGCGGACCTTGCCGCCCACGATCGTGCGGATTTGCACGTGATCCGGGTCGAGGTCGGTTGAAATGACTGGCCCAAACGCACCGAAGGTGTCAAAACCCTTGGCTCGAGACCATTGTGCGAACTGTGCGTCCCCGTTGACCAGTCCGAGCGCGGTGATGTCGTTGACGCACGTATAGCCACATACCACCTCATCGACGTCAGCAAGGGCGACGTCCGTGCAAGTCGTTCCGATCACCACACCAAGTTCGCCCTCGTAGACGATGTGCCCGTCGTATGACGCGGGCCGGCGGATCGGTCCGCGATCGCCGATGAATGACGATGGGGGCTTGAAGAAGTACAGCGGCTCGGTTGGTGTCGGCCAGCCGTTCTTCGCAGCGACGCTGTGGGAGTTGTTCCACAGCCCGATCATCTTCGAGGGTTGACACGGGGGAAGGACGGTGACCTCAGTCAGGTCGAACCGTTGCCCGGTCGACGTGGTCTGACCGAACAGATCGCCGTGATGGACGGCGATCGTCGCCGGGCTGTCGT
The DNA here is from genome assembly GCA_035713725.1 of Micromonosporaceae bacterium. GTDB lineage: Bacteria > Actinomycetota > Actinomycetes > Mycobacteriales > Micromonosporaceae > DASQPR01. The sequence continues at coordinate 37,462 of DASTMZ010000078.1, read as the reverse complement.
CCGCGTCCATGGCGCCGAAGCCGACATGACCACTACGGTCTTCAAAGCGGATCCATCTCACGCCAGCAAGCTAGCATCTGGGATCCAAGACTGCCGATTCTGAGCCATCGTGGATACACTCCCGCGGTGGGTGTTTATGAATTGTGGTCCGGAAACGACGCCAAGACCGCGCTACTCGATCCGCTGCGCAACATTTCGATCAGTTACGGCGAACTGCGACGAATCGTCGACACGGGCGCCAGCCGACTGGTCCAGGCAGGGATACGGCCTGGCGACCGGGTCGTCGTCACTGCGTGGACCGGCATCGAATCCACGGTCGGCTTTCTCTGCATCCTTCGTGCTGGGGCGACGGCGCTGCCCGTCAGCGCGGCGCTGACGTCGTCGGAGTTGGAGCGCCATGCGCGCGATCTGCATCCGAGCCACGCGCTGGTGCACCAAGCCGACGGGCCGCGGTCGGCCTACGAGGCGATGGGTGTGCCGGTCTCCGGCATCGACATTGACAGCTCGCCCGCGGACGCGATCGCTGCCAACAGTTCCCTTCCGCCAATGCGTGACGACGCAATTGCGCTGATCTTGCAGACCAGTGGCACGACCGGCGGCCCGAAGAGCGTTCCACTCTCGCAAGCGAATGTCGCGGCGAGCACCGCCACGATCGCCGCCACCTACGAGTGCGGTCCGGGCGATACCGCGTTCTGCATGATGCCGTTGTTCCACGTGCACGGGCTGGTCGGCGTCGCGCTCACCACGTTGGCCAGCGGGGGTACCGTCATGATGCCGTCCCGAGTGCGCATGAGCGCGTTTTGGGAACTCATGGCCGAGCACGAGATCACGTGGGTTTCGGCAGTTCCTACGATGCTGGCCAGCATCCCCAAAGGACCGCAGCGCGAGCATCGTTTGCGGTTCATTCGCTCGGCGTCGTCATCCCTGCCTCCGACCCTCGCTGCCCGGCTCGAGAGCGACACCGGTGTGCCGGTGCTCGAGGCGTACGGGATGACCGAGGCAACGCATCAGTTGGCGTCGAATCCGCTACCACCGAAGGCACGCGTTCCGGGGAGTGTCGGGGTTGCCACCGGTACCGAGATTTCGATTGTGGATTCGGACTGGTCTCATCTGCCGCCCGGTGAGACTGGCGAGGTGGTTGTGCGTGGTGCGTCGATCACTAGCGGCTACCTCGACAATCCGGCGGCAAACGCAGCTTCGTTTCGCGATGGTTGGTTCCGTACCGGTGATCTAGGGCAGGTATCAGACACCGGTTACGTACGCCTTGTCGGACGGATCAAAGAGATGATCAACCGTGGTGGCGAAAAGATCTCGCCCCGGGAGGTCGACGAGGCACTGCTGACGCATCCGAGCGTCGTGGAGGCGGCAACATATGCGGCGCCGGACGAGAAGTACGGCGAAGTGGTCCACGCCGTAGTGGTGACGCGCGGCGGCGTCGGGCCTAAGGAACTAATCGAGCACTGCAGCGGTCAACTCGCGCCTTTCAAGATCCCGCGGCGGATCCATATCGCCGACTCGATCCCGAAGGGGCCGACCGGCAAAGTCCAGCGCAGCATGCTTGCCAAAGCATTGGATGCCTGATGCGAGTCGCGGTCCTCGGTGCTGGGGCGATCGGCGGGTTCGTCGGCTCGATGCTGGCTCGCAGCGGAACGGACGTGACGCTAATCGCGCGGGGCGAACATCTGGCCGCGATCCGGCGCGACGGGTTGCGACTCCTCGTTGATGGCCGCGACATGGTTATCGATGTTGCGGCCACCGACGATCCCGGTGTCATCGGGGTCGTCGACGTGGTGCTGCTCGGCCTGAAGGCTTACTCGTACGCATCATGTGGACCGCTGCTCGCCCCGTTGCTCGGACCTGAGACGAGCGTCGTGGCCGCACAGAACGGCATTCCTTGGTGGTACTTCCACCGCCAGGGCGGCCCGTTCGATGGTCGCCGTATCCAGTCTGTCGACCCAGACGGCGCGGTATCGGCCGTCATCGCGCCCGAACGCGCCATCGGCTGCGTGCCCTATCCGGCCGCCGAGATCGTCGCACCGGGGGTGATTCGACACCTAGAGGGGATGCAGTTCCCGCTGGGCGAGACCGATCGTTCGAAGAGTGACCGATGCCGGCAGTTCGCCGAGGCGATGACGGCTGCGGGCTTCCGATCACCGGTGACCGACATTCGACCGCAGATCTGGCTCAAGCTGATGGGCAACGCCGCCTTCAACCCGATCAGCGCTCTGACGCACTCGACGATGGCCGAAATCTCCGCCCACCCGGCGTCGCGCGCTCTGGTCGTGCGTCTGATGGAAGAGATCGCGGAGATTGCGGCCGCGATTGGCGACCCTCCGCCGTCGTCGATAACGATCGAACGCCGGCTCGCCGGCGCCGAGCGGGTCGGGCATCACAAGACATCCATGCTTCAAGATTTGGACGCTGGCAAACCTCTCGAGGTTGACGCCCTGCTCGGCGCAGTTGTCGAGATCGCCGACATGGTCGGTGCCGAGGCACCGAACCTGCGCGCCGTACATGCCACCGTCGCATTGCTCGACTCCACACGGCAAGGTCGCCGGGCCGACAGGCCATGAACCGCGAACCGAGCTCGGAGCATCCGAGTGAAGAGCCAGCCGTGGCCGTCGCCGCCACGCCGTCAGCTGCCACGCCGACCGCTGCCACGCCGTTAGCTGCCACTCCGTTAGCTGCCACGCCGTCAGCTGCCACCGATGGGCTCGTAATCGAGCTACAGCGGCGAATCCTCGTTGGCGACTATCCGCCCGGCACACGGCTGCGACAGGAGCTGTTGGCCGACGAGTTCGGCGTGAGCCGGATGCCGGTCCGCGCCGCGCTGCTCGTGTTGCATTCCAAGGGCCTGCTCGAGACAATTCCGCGGCGCGGCGCCTTCGTGCGAGGCCCCAGCCCGCACGACATCCGCGAGGCGTACGTCGTGCGGGCAGAACTTGAAGGACTGGCTGCCGAGCTCGCCGCGCAGCAGATCCCGGACGACGATCTCAGAGCGCTGCGCACCGCCGCAGATCTCTTTCGCTCCTGCGTCGAGGAGTTTGTCTGCGGCACTTCGCGGTCCTCGCTGCCGGCCTCCGAGCCACTGTGGTCAGCCGCGAACGACCAATTCCACGAGGGCATCCTCGCAGCATCTGGAAACGATCGGCTACGCAAGACCGTGCTGCAACTGCACTCGAGCTTTCCCCGAAACCTGACATGGTCTGCGATCAGCCAGAGTTCAAGCCTGCTGCGCCACAATGTCGGCGAACACGACGCCATCCTTGCGGCGATTGAGGCCGGTGATCCGGTGGCAGCCCGACAAGCTGCGCGCGCCCACGTGCGTCGCTCTGGTGAGCTGATCGCAAGCCGTCACGAAACGTGGCGGTCGACGGGCTCCTAGCCTGTCAACCTAGCCGCCTCGTGCGCAGTGACTCGCTGGCAATCCGCGGTGACCTACTAAGCCATCCGTTCACAACATCCGACCTGCTGGCAAATCATCGTCGACTTGTTGTGATCCGACCGATGCCACAGCTCCATCAGCGCGTGAATCACTTGCTTTGAGGACGCGTGGAAGGGGGAGCACCATGGCGCGGCGGAAGGTAGGTGGCTGGTTGGCGTCGCTGGCCGGCGTGGTTAGTGTGCTCGCACTATCGGGCTGCGGCCCGCAACACGATGGGCTGACAGGCATCTCGGTCGACGGCAGCGGAAATTGGTTGATTGTGGTGGCCTGGTCCTCCCACCGGCCGGACATCGTGCTGATTAAGCACGACCTGGAGAATCAAAACGTCACGGACGCCGAGCTCGACGCGCCGGCGACCAACGCGACCGGTACGGTAGCCGGCGCAGTGAAGACCATGACCGTCGACGTCGTGCATCCGTCGGCCGGTTGGACCGTACGGCAGACGATGCAACCGCTGGACCCTTCGCTGACGTACGCGGCAGTCAGTACTACTCGAGATCATTGGTGGGTGACCGGCCGTGTCAAATTTCGGATTGACGACATCAATCGGCTGGCACCCGGCGAAGTCCTCTACTGCGGCGGGCAGGAGACGCAGTACCGCACGGTTGTCGCGTCCCTGGAGGAGTTCCGGAAGGCGGCGCGCTCCGACCCGTGCTTCTGACGGCTCTGTTGTGTCTGTCGACTGTGAATCGGCTGCCGCAGCCGGACGTCATCCGAAGGAACACCTAAGGCCGGTTCCCACACTGGCGTCGGTCCACGCATGGTCGGGTATGGCCGCGGCTGCGTGGTTATGCAGTGCGCAGCGCGTCGGTCGGAGAGAGGTGGGCGGCCCGGCTTGCCGGATACAGCCCGGCGATGGCGCCGATGACCAGTGCCGCGGCCAGCGCCCCGCCGATCGCGGTACCGGGGATTAGTGGATGCCAATGGCGTAGCCGGGCCAGGCTGTAGGTGATGGCCACACCGACCAGGATGCCTGCTGTAGCACCGGCAGCGGCGAGTAGCAGGGACTCGATGAGGAACTGTGCGGCGACGTGTCGGCGGGCGGCGCCGAGTGCGCGACGTAGCCCGATCTCGCCGCGCCGTTCGAGTGCGGAGATGACCATCACGTTGCCGATTCCGATACCGCCGACCAAAAGTGCCACCGTGCCGAGGCCGAGCAGCAGCGTGGTGGTGGCGCTAGCAACCGCCAACCGCGCAGCCAGCGCGTCCGAGGGACGGCTGACCGCGACGGTCTCCGGATCTATCGGGTTGGTCGCGGCGGCCAGAAGCGTGGCGACGGCGGCGGTCTGGTCCGTCTCGGTTCGCACGTACACGCGGGTGGGGTGCCCCTGGTAGTGGAACAGCTGGCCGGCCACCGGGAACCCGATCAGCGCCGCCTGGTTGATCTCCGATGCGAGGTCGACCGGTTGCAGGATTCCGACCACGAGGAACCATTGGTTGCCGAGCCAGATCCTGCTGCCGGGGCGGGCCATGCCGAGTTGCTGCGCGGCGTCGTGGCCGAGCACAGCGGTGGGGTAATTCGCGGTGGCGATGCTGAGGAACACGCCGCTGGCAAGTTGGGCGTGCAGTGTGGATAGCAGGTTCGCGTCGCAGGCGAGCACACCCAGGCCCGAGTTGCGGTAGACCGGGACCTGGTCGGTGCGGTAGACCTGCACGTCGTTGAGCACCGCGGTCGGCGCCACGTGTTGCACTCCGGGAGTACGTGAAATGGTGGCAGCGGCGGTCGGCGGCAGTTGGGCTGGTTCGCCACTGGGTTGGCGGCCGGCGGCGACGGTGAGCAGATTCGTGCCCAACCTGTCGATGCGGGCCAGCAGATCCGACTGGCTGGACCGGGTGATGCCGAGGACGGCGACAATCGCGGCGATGCCGATCGCGATGCCCAGCACGGACAGCGCCGCCCGTAGTCGTCTGGTGCGGAGTCCGACCGTGGCCAGCGGCAGGATGTCGGCGCTGCGAAGCCGTGGATACGGCGGCGGGCTAGCCACGCGTCACCGCAGTGCCGTCGCGCACGACCCGGCCGTCGCGCAGCTCGACGTGCCGCCGCGTGGCAGTGGCCACCCACGCGTCGTGGGTGACCACCACGATCGTGGTTCCCTCGGTGTTCAGGTCACGCAGCAGCGCCAGGATCGACTCGCTGGTTTCGGTGTCCAGGTTGCCGGTCGGCTCGTCGGCGAGGACGATGGCGGGCCGGCCGACCAAGGCTCGGGCAATGGCCACCCGCTGACGTTCCCCGCCGGAGAGTCGGCCGGCCTTGTGTCCCAACCGATCGCCGAGTCCAACACGCTCCAGCACCGCCGCCGCGGCGTGCCGGCGGCGTGGCCCCGGTATGCCCCGGTACAGTAGCCCAGTCGCCACGTTATCCACAGTGGACAGATGATCGAGCAGGAAGAATTGCTGAAAGACCATGCCGAGGTAGTGGGCACGCAGGCCCGCTAGACGACGATCGGACAGGTTCTCGACCGCATGGCCGGCAATGCGCACGCTGCCTGTGCTGGGTCGGTCCAAGCCAGCGGCGAGGTTGAGCATGGTCGTCTTGCCCGAGCCAGACGGCCCGACAATCGCGACCAACTCGCCACTATCGATCGTGAGGTCGATGCCGCGCAGCGACGGCACCGGCGGCGTGCCTGGGTAGGTTTTCGCGACACTGGCCAGTTCCAGAACGGCGGTCATGTCGCCGGTACCTCTACGGTCATGCCCTCGGAAAGTCCGGCACCGCTGACTTCGACGTCACCCGTGCTGTCGTCGTAGAGCCCGGGCCGTACGTCGACCAGCCGGCTGACATCGCCGGTACGGACCCGCACTTGGTAGCCACCGCCGGGTTTGGCCAGCAGGGCGGTGACGGGTACCTGTAGCACGCCGTGGTGTACCGCGACAGTGATCGACACCTGGACGGGCGCCTGGTCCAAGTCGCCGGCGTCGCGCGGAAGGCGGACCGCGACGGTGACCGTTACCGTGGCCGGGCCGCCGTCGCTCTGCGGTGTGGTCGCTACCTGGCCGATGCGCACGATGGTGCCTGGCACCGTCGCACCGCTAGGAAACGAAACCTGCACCTGGTCGCCTGCGTGCACCAGGTAACGCTGATCCGTGTCAACTGGAGCGGTGACCACCTGGGTTGTGGTGGTGCCGCCGAGCACCGGTGCGCCCGGACCGACCCGGCCGCCTGGCAGCCCGGTGTCCTGAGTAACCCGAAGCGCTGACGGAAGAAACGCCACCTCCCCTAGTCGCAGGTGGCCCGTGCGCTCGGCGGCCGGTACCCCGCGCGCGGTCTGCCAGCGACGTATCGCGGCGGCGGTTGTTGCGCCGAAGTGGTTGTCGAGCGCGCCCGGGCGGAAGCCGAGCGCAGTCAGGTTCTGCTTCAGTTCCCGCACGTCGGGTCCGTCGGTCATGCCGACGCTGAAGTCGCGGTAGGCCGGTACGTCGCCGTAGAGCAGGAGGACAGCGGCGCCTGACACGGCGAATAGCTGCCCGCCGCGGGAGACTACCGCGCCAGGCCCGGCGACCGCGGTGAGGATCCCCGATGGGAGCTGGTTGCGCACGTCGTAGTTGCCGGCATAGCCGAGGGTGCCGCTGATCTCGACCCGATCCGAGACGTCACCTCGAGTGACTGGCGCGGTGGTGGTGACGACCGTTGGCGCGGCCGGTGCCGCCGGTTGGCTGCAGGAGTTGAGCGCCAGCCATCCGGCCGCCGCAATCACCACTACGCTGGCGCCCGCCGTGACGACCCGTGCTTTGATCATGACGCCTGCATGGCCCAGTCGTCCTGGTCTTCGCGGCACGCGTGGTCGGCGTCTGCGACCGCGTTCGAGGGATGCTCCGGCGACTGGTCGGACAGCCCCGCGTACCGCGTGTTCAGGATCGGGAACGTGCCGTCGGCCTTCGGGTCCGGGAAGTCGGACATGCCATGGTGACGCATGCACTGGGCGTACTGGCGCATCGAAGCCAGCGTTGCGGCGCTCGGCGGCGGGTTGGAATCCGGCGCCGATGGCATCTGGCGGGCGACGTCGGCGCAGGCGCCGTTGGCCGCTCGACCTAGCGCGGTCTTGTCCACGGTGGCGAACAGCGCAAAGCCCCACAACGCTCCGGACGGCTGTGCGTTGTCCGGATACACGGGGTCGGGGAAGTTCGGGCTGCCGTTCGACCGAGCGCAGGCGGCGAACCGCCGACCCCAAGCCATCAGCTGGTCTTGATAGCTGCCGCTCGCGCTGGGCCCGGCACCTGCCTTCGTGGATGCGGAAGTTGCCGGCACACGATTGGCTGATGCGGCCGATCCTGCCGCGTTGCTGGTGCAGCCGGCCATGGCCAGCATCGCGGCGGCGAGCAGCACTGTCGTGGCCCGCAGGAAGCCTGGCGTCGTCATGTCGTTACGGTCACCGGCACAGCAGCAAGCTGTCTTCTGCCGCCAGATGTGTGCGGGATACCCCGCGCGGTGGAGCACGGCTACCCCGCCGGGCAGATGACCGAACGGACCACTGCCCGTACCCTGCGGTCATGACCCTGCGCCGAGTGAGCGCGGACGCCGGCATCATCGCGGCGCTCGGCTTGGCCACGTATCTGATTTCCAGATCGATGTTTGATGCCAATCCGAAGCTGCTGATCAAGTACGGTGCGGCGGCCTGGCATGCAGACCTGGTGCGGTGGTGGGCGGCCACGGTCGTTGGCATGTCGGCGTTGCTGCTGCGTCGCCGCGTCCCGTTGGCCGCGCTTGCCGGCACCGCCGCGATGGCGCTGGCGCACTTCACTTCGGAGCGCCCCGGCGTGACACCGTTGGACGCTGCGGCGCCGATCGCGCTCTACAGCGCGGCGAGCGCACCACTGCGCCGCTCGGTCTCCTACGCGGCGCTGGCCGCATCAGTTTGCTGCGCGCTGCTACCCAGGCTGCTGACGCTGCGCGGCGCCCACTTCGGCTCGTGGACCTGGTCACTCGCCCCAGCGGTGGCCATGGCGGTGGCCTGGCTGCTCGGGGACCGCGCGCGCACCCAGCGGCTCTACATGGAGCAGGTCAGCGCCCGCGCCCGGGATCTGGAACGTGACCGGGACCGGCAGGCCGAGCTTGTCGCGGCGGCCGAACGGGCCCGCATCGCGCGGGACCTGCACGACGCGGTCGCGCATGGACTGTCCATTGTGGTCATCCAGGCACAGGCCGCGGCCGGTGCGATGGACAAGCGGCCGGCAACCGCGCGGGTCGCACTCGCCTCGATCGTTGCCACCGGGCGGGACTCGCTGGCTGAGATGCGCCGACTGCTCGGGCTGACTCGGCCGGATGGGCCTGATCTGGCGCCGCTGCCCGCACTGGGTGACCTGCCCGCCTTGGTCGAGCGGGTACGCGGCGCTGGGCTGAAGGTATCGCTGCGGGTCGACGGCGACACCGATGCGGTGCCGACCACGTTCGGGCTATGCGCCTATCGGATCGCTCAAGAAGCGCTGACCAACACGCTCCGGCATGCCGGTCCCGGCGCCACGGCCGACGTCGCTGTCCACTGTGGACCGGATCAGATCGAATTGACGGTACGAGATACCGGGTGCGGCGCCGGCCGGCAGCCGTACGAGCATCGGGGCAACGGGCTGCGCGGCATGCGCGAGCGAGTCGCCATACTCGGCGGCACCGTTACGGTTGGCGACGCGCCTGACGGCGGCTTCCAGGTGTACGCAGAGCTGCCACTGACCGACATTCCCGCGCAGCGGCTGGCCGAGCCGGCATGATCCGGGTCTTGCTCGCCGACGACCAGGTGCTGGTGCGCACAGGGCTGCGTACCATCCTCGAAGACGCCGACGGCTTCACCGTGGTCGGCGAGGCGAGCGACGGGGCCGAGGCGGTGGCCCGCTGCGCGGAATTGCGCCCGGATGTGGTGCTAATGGACGTACGGATGCCTAACGTCGACGGGATCGAGGCGACGCGACGCACCCGCGCCCAGCCGAATCCACCACGGGTGCTCATGCTCACCACCTTTGACCTCGACGAGTACGTGTACGCCGGACTGCGTGCCGGCGCCAGCGGATTCCTGCTCAAAGACGTGCTCGCCGCCGACCTCGTATCGGCGATTCGGGCCGTTGTCGCCGGCGATGCTGTTGTCGCGCCCAGCGCCACCCGCCGCCTCATCGAACGGTTCCTCAACTCCGGCCGGCAGCCCGGCCGGGACACCACGCGGCGACTCGCCGGACTCACCGAGCGGGAACGTGAGGTGCTGGCACTCATGGCACGCGGCCTGTCCAACGCCGAAATCGCAGACCACCTGTTCCTTTCGGAAGGAACAGTAAAGACGCACGTCAGCCACCTGCTCGGCAAACTAGGCCTACGCGACCGCGTGCAGGCCGTCGTGCTGGCGTACGAGACTGGTGTGATCCGTCCGGGTCTCCAGGATTGAGGTCTCCAGGATTGAGGTCTCCAGGAATGAAATCAATGCCGGGTGACGCGCCATGCCTCGAGGATTTCCGCCTCCTCCGGCGCAGTGAGGCCGGCTCCTAACCGCCCGTCGGCGGGTAGCTGGGAGCGCCACCAATCGTGCGTGAAGCGGGCGGTGTCTGCGAGCGGCCGGAGGGTCAGGCCCGCCGCCAGCGTGTCCGCGGTGTCCCGGGACAGGACTCCGGCGTACTCGGGAAGCGGGAACCAGAACGGCAGAGAGCGCGGGCCGCCCCAGAGATTGATTCCCCGTCCGGTCAGAAAGTCGTGCGACACGTATGTGCAGTCGGCCTGCACGCCCACACCTTCGGCAATGCCGGCCAGGAACTCGGTGCGCGGTACGGGCACGCCGATGCCGTCGTACACCCCACTGGTACGGCTGGCGGCCACCCGTACCAGCCACTCGGCTAGGTCCCGCACGTCGACCCACTGCACCGCGTCGTCCGGCCCGCCCGGCACCAGTACCTCGCCGCCGCGGGAAAGGCGCGCCACCCAGTACGTGAACCGCCCGGTCACATCCCCGGCGCCCGCGATCATTCCGGGCCGACAGATGAACGCGCGCGTCTCCGCGACCGCTTCTCGTACCGCCTCCTCGCAGGCCATCTTGCAGGGACGGTACTGCGCGTACCCGTCGGCTTCCGGGTCGTCCACGTCCGGTGGCGCAGCCGGCACCGTCGGCGCGGTCGTGCGCTGACCCGGGGTGGCGTAGTCCGAGTAGACCGAGATGCTGGATACGTACATCCAGTGGTCGACACGGTCGGCTAGCGCGGACACGGCCGCGCGCACGTGCGACGGGCGATTGGACACGTCCACCACGGCATCGAAGTCGCCGCCTATCTGGCCGTAAGCGTCCGGCGCGTTCCGGTCGACCCGTACGAGATGGACGCCGTCCGGCGGTCGGCCCGTGACTCCGCGCGCGGCGCAGGTGACGTGGTGCCCGGATTCGAGCGCGGCGCTCGCGAACGCCCGGCCAAGGAAGGCCGTGCCGCCTAGTACCAGCAGTCGCATGTGTCCTATCCTGCCCGCCCGTCGCTCCCGTCGGAACTGCAGACCTACCCTCTGTGTGCTACGCCAGGGCCGGGGGTAGCGGATCGGCGTGAATCACGTGCAGTGTGCTGACGGCACGGGTGAACGCGACGTACAAACGGTGGAGACCTCTGGTCTCCGCGGCAACGATGCGGCTGGGCTCCACGACGATAACCGCGTCGAACTCGAGTCCCTTGGCGAGGTTCGCCGGTACGCATACCAGGCGCGTTGACTCAAGCGCGTCCTCGTCGTGGCCTAGTAGTGCGCTCTCGATGCCTGCGGACCGTACGCGCTCGTTCAAGGTAGCGATGTCGACATCAGAAGCGATGAGTCCGATCGAGCCCGGCCCGGCCAGATGTTGATGGCAGGCCCGAATGACAACGTCCGGTAGGGACTCCGCGGTGGCGCGGCTTATCTGCAGCGCTCCCGGTGACTGGCGTACTGAGCTCGGCGGTGCCAGACCCGGTGCGATGTCTGGGAGAAGGCGGGCTGCGTAGTCGATGATCTGTGCTGGCACGCGAAAGCCGCGGTCCAGTACGACCAGCTGGGTGTCCGGCTTGCCGAGATGCGCCAGCAACGTCGGCCAGTCGTCAATCGCCCACGGGCTCGTGCCTTGCGCGATGTCGCCGAGGACGGTGAGGGATCCGCTGACGCACCGACGGCCGAGCGCCCGACACTGCATCGGGCTGAGATCCTGCGCCTCGTCGACCACGATGTGGCTCAATGACGGCGTGTGGTCGAGAAGGTTGGCGAGCTCGTCGAGCAACGCCACGTCCGCCGTGGTCCACCTGGCAGACTTCGTCGACCGGTACGGCTTCGGCCACATCAAGGCCGCTTGTTCTGCCGGGGTGAACCGGTCAACTGCCGAGGCGGCCAGAAAGTCTGCATCGGACAGCAGCCGGAACAGCACCTGCTCGGGCGAGAGTTTGGGCCATATCGTGTCGAGTAGTTGTTTGACCGGTGCTGAGCGGGCCACCGTGCTCAGATCGCGATCGTCGGGCGTGGCTCCGCGCCGTTCCATCTGCATGAGAACAAGACTGGCGAGCCGCTGCGCTACGCCATCGCGACCCGGTGCGTAGCGGCTGGCGGCACGCAGGTCATTCACGACCCGGGAAACCGCGCCGCGGGCGACTCGGTAGCGAGTCGCGCCGCGGATGTAGACCAGGTCACTATCGGGCGCACGGACGTGGCTCCATAGGGCGTGGCGTAGCACCTCGGCCATCCGCACGTCGCCCTTGAGCCGGGCGGTGTCTTCGGGGTCGGCGCCGGTCACTGGGCGGTCGATGAGTTCGTCAACGGTCTCCTGCACAACCGAGACCTCGCCGAGAGTGGGTAGTACGTGCCTGATGTACGCGAGAAATGATCGGTTCGGACCCACGACCGTGACACCGGCGCCGAGTCGCCGAGGCTCGGTGTAGAGCAGGTACGCCAGTCGATGCAGCCCCACCGCCGTCTTGCCGGTGCCTGGCGCGCCCTGCACGCAGATGCTCGGTTGCAACGGCGCACGTACCAGAGCGTCCTGCTCGGGTTGGATCGTCGCGACGATGTCGCGCATCGGCCCGGAGCGCGGCCGTTCGATCTCCGCCGTCAGCAGCGCACTTGACCCGTCCACCGGCCCAGTCGTGAGCGACTCATCTTCGTAGGCGGTCAGTTGCCCAGCGTCGGAGAACCCGTACCGGCGGCGCCGGCGTACTCCATTGGGGTGATCAAACGTGGCCTGATAGAACGGCGCGGACACTGGTGCGCGCCAGTCCACGACTAGCGGCGTGCCATCGTTGTCGCGTACGTGCCGCCGGCCCACGTACACCTGGTCGACGCGGCCTCCGCCCGAACCCAGTTCGCTGATGATGCCGCGCTCGTAGTCGAGCCGGCCGAAGAACAATGGGATCTCCGGCATGTCCACGAGGTCTCGCGCACGCTGGGACCGGGCCATGCGGTACATCGTGTTGAACCACACCTCGTCTGTGCCGGACACCAGCTTCGGTGTCTCAGTGGCCAGAACGTCCTCATGCATCCGCCGTAGTGCTGCTCTGGCAGCAGCCAGATACGCCGCTTCCGTTGCGATTTCCGCTGTGCCGGTCGACTCATCGACAGGGCTCGCGCCCACGCTCCGTCTCCTTCCCGCCGGTCGCCGAATCCACAAACCGATCGAGGCTGTGCTCGTTTACCGCACGCCTGGGGCCACCAAATCGTCGTCACCGAGCCGACCGGCCACAACCGATTAAGACCGGCGCTGTTGCACAAGGCACCACACGCCGGTGCGTTGGTCGAGCGGGAGCGGCGCTAATCGGCTTGCGACTCTTGCCACCGGCGGTGTGCTTCGAGGACGTTTGCCCAGAGTCGGTCGCGCGTCGCCGAGGTCATGTTTGGCAGCCGCAGATCGAACTTGTCGGCGAGCAGGTCGAACCAGTCTGCGCGCCGAGTGACGGGCTCAGCGGTGTGGGCGCCGGTGCCGACCCGGCTCAACGTCAGGCCGCGGATGACATCTACGCCAGTGGCGTCGCGGCGTTCGGCCATCGCCACCTTGACGAACCCGGACTCCGGCGACGTCGACAACCAATGATGCATGGGTACGAAGTCGGCCAGGCGCGCGCTGGTCGACGTCCAGGTCATTCCGGCGAACCCGCCGGCAGGGTCGTGAGTGAGATGCCATTGCGACTTGTCGACCCGCTCGAGGGAGAGTCGAAACGGTGGCTGATGGTACTTTCCTGCCACCAACGGCAGAGGGCCGTGGAGCGCGTCGCCCAACCCGGCGTCTACGTACCAGACTCCGCCGGGGTTTGCGTCGCTCGGCGACCGCTCGACGGTCAAGACCAAATGGTTCCCCATCACGGTGGCGTTGGGGCCTTCCGGGCCGTGCACTCCTCCGACGTGGCCGCGCACCGCGTAGCCGAGCGATGTGAGCAACAGCCCCAGCGCTCCGTTCATGTGATAGCAGTAGCCGCCGCGGCCGTTGAGAGCGATACGCGTCGCGGCCTCGTACGGGTCGATGTTCCAGCCCTCGCCGGAGTGGATCCACAAGGTTTCGTACGGCACCCGTTCAGCGTGCCGCTGTACCAGCAATTGCATGCCTGCTACCGAAGGTGGCGCCGCATCGACACCGAGACGAGCGAGATACGCCCGCTGGATATCCGGATCCAACCGACGCATCGACTCGAACATGGCCCCCATTATTCGTGGCGTTCCTTCGCTTGTCTGCGGCGTCATTGCCCGTGTTGGTCGGGCCGCCCGCCGCACCCGGTAGTGACCGCGCCGGTGCAGGGCGAGGATGCTATTGGTATGCAGCTTGTCGGGGCGGCCGCGGCCATGGAGGCAGAGGCGCGGGCGCGCTACTTCGACTCGGATTTCCCGGCCGCGCTCGCGGCCTGGGAGCGCGCCTATGCCGCCTGCAGGTCGCAGGGCGACGCAGCGGGCGCGGCGCGGATGGCGCGAACACTGGGCGGGATGCACGGGCAGATCTCAGGCGATATGGCGGTGATGAGCGGCTGGCTTGCGAGGGCCAAGACACTGCTCGGAAACGCCGACGACTCGGCGGAGGCCGGCTGGGTATCTCTCAATTGCGGCATGTTCGAAGCCGACCGCGCGCGCAAACACGCCCTGCTCCATGACGCGATTGATGTTGCGCGACGCTGTCGCGACACCGATCTCGAGTTCACCGCCCTGGCCTATCTCGGCGCGAGCCTCGTGCACGAGGACCGCACCGAGGACGGCATGACCCTCCTCGACGAGGCACTGGCCGCGGTCGCGGGTGACGAAGTCGACGACGTGTGCGCCGTCGAGGAAATCTTCTGTCAGCTGTTTTCCGCTTGCGAGCACGCGCACGACGTACGACGAGCAGACGAATGGATCCGAGTCGGCGAGGCAGTTGCCGCTCGCCGCCGACTGCCCGCCGTCTCGGCGTTCTGCCACACCCACTACGGCGCCGTACTGACCGCGGCCGGTCGGTGGCCCGAGGCGGACGCGGCGCTCACCACGGCGGTCCAGCTGTGGGGGTTGGGCCGGCGTTCGGCGTTGCGCCGCGGTGCGATCGTGCGGCTTGCCGACCTGCGGGTACGGCAGGGACGCATCGAGGAGGCCGAGCAACTCCTGGCGGACCAGAGCGTCGATGCCGAAACGGCGCAATCATTCGCGGCCATTTACCTGGCGCGTGGACAAACGGCGCGCGCCGACGATGCCCTTGCACGCGGGCTGGCCGAACTTCCCCCAGAAAGCGCGGCCGCCGGTGGCCTGCTCGCGTTGCTCGTCGACGTTCAGCTGGCCGAAGGCCGGTTGGCCGATGCTGGCGCAACCGCCGAGCGTCTGGCTACCACCGCAGCCCGCCACCGCAGCATGTACCTGACAGCGTCGGCCGCGTTAGCCCGTGGCGTCGTCCGGCTCGCCGAAGGCCACCCGAACGAAGCGTGGTCGTGTCTGCATGAGGCGATTGCCGGCTTCGACGGCGCCGACCTGCCGCTGGAGTTGGCTCGCACGAGGCTGGAACTGGCCACCGCCCTCGCGTCCGATCGACCGGAGGTGGCACTGGCGGAGGCACGCTCGGCGCTCGACGGTTTCCAACGGCTGCGAGCCGCGCGACATGTTGACGCGGCCACCGCGCTGCTGCGTTCGCTCGGCGTACGGGTCAGCACGTCGGTACGCGCCGGCCGGGTGTTGACCAGCCGCGAGTCCGAGGTGCTGAACCTGTTGGGGCACGGCCTGTCCAACCCGCAAATCGCCGAGCGGCTGTTCATCAGCCGAAAGACCGTCGAGCACCACGTCGGCAACATACTGGGCAAGCTCGGCCTGCACAGCCGGGCCGAGGCCGCCGCGTACGCGGCACGTGTCCCTCAACAAGACCGTAAATAGGGGAGTTCCCCGATCCCCGCGCCGACATCACGCGCGATCGTCGGGCGATCCGTTTCGCCCTACGCTCACTGGGAGTCGCGATGTATGACGCGATCATCGTCGGAGCTCGCTGCGCCGGTTCACCGACCGCAATGCTGCTCGCCCGACAGGGGTACCGAGTGCTGCTCGTCGACCGGGCCGAGTTCCCCAGCGACACCGTATCCACCCACGTCGTACAGGCGCCGGCCGTTGCCGCGCTGCATCGGTGGGGCCTGTTGGACGAGGTGATCGCATCCGGGGCGCCGGCGATTGAGACGTATTCGTTCGACTTCGGGCCCGCCACCATCACCGGCACGCCACGCCCCGCGGACGGCCTCTCGTCGGCGTACGCGCCGCGCCGTACCGTGTTGGACAAGATCCTCGTCGACGCCGCGGTCCGTGCCGGCGCCGAACTCCGCGAACGCTTCAGCGTTGACGAATACCTCATTGAGGACGGCGCGGTCGTCGGTATCCGCGGTCACGACCAATCCGGTGCCGCCGTCGTCGAACGTACTCGCGTCGTGATCGGCGCCGACGGACGCAACTCGCAACTCGCTCGAACTGTCGGTGCCAAGCAATACGCCGACCGCCCGAAGGCGCAATGGGCCTACTACACCTACTTCCGCGATCTACCGGTCGACGGATTCGAGATCTACATCCGGCCGTACCGCGGCTGGGGCGCCTGCGCAACCAACGACGGCCTGACCATGCTCGTCATGGGCTGGCCGCACGCAGAAGCCGAAGCCTTCAAGGCCGACCCATGGGAAAACATGCTCGCCACCCTCGAGCTGGCACCCGAGTTCGCCGAGCGGGCACGATCCGCCACCCGCGTCGAACGGCTCACCGGAGCGGGCTTGCCCGGCTACCTACGACAGCCGTACGGGCCTGGATGGGTCCTCGTCGGCGACGCGGGCTACAACAAGGATCCGATCACCGCCCAAGGCATCCTCGACGCGTTCCGCGACGCCGAGTCGGTCTCCAAGGCGTTGAACGATGTGTGGTCGAGCCGACAGACGTTCGACGCCGCCATGGCCGCGCACCACACACGCCGCGACGCGCAGGTGATGCCGATCTACGAATTCACCTCGGACATGGCGATGCTCGAACCGCCACCGCCAGAAATGCAGCAGCTGATCGCCCAGATTCACGGCAATCAGGCCGCCATGGACGCATTCGTCAGCGTCAACGCCGCCACCGTCTCACCGGCCGACTTCTTCAACCCGGCCTTCCTCGGCCCGCTGCTCGCTTCTGCATAGCGGCCCGTCTCACCTGCAAGGGTGACGTGATCGCGATGCCCGCGCAGACGGCCAAAATTCGCACGCGCTCCAACTACAATCGGGTGTCTGGTGCTGGCAACGCGATCTACGACGTCTGGCGAAGTCCGCAGAGATTCCGCACTGACGTGCGTTCGCAAGATTCAAGTGCGCGTTTCCAATGATGATGTCGCGACGACCCAGAGAGGATTGACGTGATGGTGACGTGGGACCCCGTGACGCGTACCCATGTCGTACGCGCGACGAAGGAGTATGACCGGCTGGGGCCGGACGCGTTCTTCTCGAAGCATGGATTCGCTCCGACCACGACCTACGATCTGGTGCTGGACGAACGCCGCTACCCGCCGAAGGCGATCCTCGGCACGGCGTACGAGTTGGCCACGGGTCAGCGCCTTGCCTCTGGTGACTTCGAGGGCGGCAAGACCGGAGCGGTCGCGGTCCTCGGAAGACTCGGATTTACCGTCGAGCCGCGACGACGGGCTGGAAGCTGACGGGGAATAGTTGACGTATGCCCATTAAGCTCGAGAACGTCGGCATCGCCGTTCGAGATCTCGAAGCGACGATCGCATTTTTCACCGACCTCGGTCTTACCGTCCTTGGCCGCGACACGGTCAGCGGCGACTGGACCGACACCGCCGTCGGCCTCGACGGCAACCACGCCAACATCGCCATGCTTGCGACGCCAGATGGCAACGGTCGCCTCGAGCTGTTCGAGTACATCCACCCAAATGCTGTCGAGACGAACCCGACCAGACCAAACGAGATCGGCATGCACCGTGTCGCCTTCTCTGTCGACAACATCGACGAGGCCCTCGAGATCGCCGCGAGGCACGGCTGCCACCCGCTGCGCGGCGTGGCGACCTACCAGGACGTCTACAAGCTGACCTATGTCCGCGGCCCGAGCGGCATCATCGTGATGCTCGCCGAGGAACTAAAGAAGAGTTGACCACGAGCCGCGCATCCGGCGGAGCATGATGCGACTGTAGGCCCGCGATACGATGGCACTCCGCCGACGAGCCTGCCCGGCGGCGCAGTCAATCTAGCGTCGGCAGCACCGAGCCGAGGTGGCCCTCGACGTAATAGGGAACAGTCGTGGTGCCGATCGGATCGGTGACCTGAAGACCGTACATGGGTGTTCCGTGCGGGTCGGTTCGCATCGGGCCGTCGACCTCGATGGCGACGCGATACAGCGGTCCGGCGTGACCGACGCCCTCGATCGCGGCGTCGAAACGTGCGCGCCGCTCCGTCGGCACATGCATGCGTGTGGCGCAATGGAATACCACCCGCACCGCCCCTGACGGAATCTCTTCCGCCCACTTTGGACATAGATCGATTGCGTCACCAGCTAGCACTATCGCCGGGTTTCGCACCGCGATCCCAAGCGCGGCACGCAGCAGCTCGGCTTTGCGGGTATCTTCGGGCCACACCAATGCCTGCAGCCACAAGCGGTCGCCGTCGCTTGTCGGGTCGAGCGGGTTGAGATCTATCCCGGTCACCGACGCGACGGCGGGCAATGCGTCTAGATCCGGCACCGCAGTCTCGCTGAACCACTCGGCGGCAAGTTGGACGCGCGAATCACGCTGCCCGAACTGTCGACCGCCCAGCGTGTAGCCGTACGCCGCCTGCCGCAACAGCAGTCCGGCGCTGCAGCCAACCTCCAGCACATGCACCGGCGCGCTACCGACACGCGACCGGATCGCGGCCAGCGATAGACGCAACCCCAATGCCCGCTGTACGTGGTTCGTCTGCACCAGTCGCGTCTGCAACGTGTGCCGAATCGGCTCCTGGTACGTGTCGACGAAAGCTCTCAGTGCCGCGCCCGCACTTTCAGGCGAGAGCGCGGCCGCACCGCGCACCGAGGGGTAGTAGTCGGCGAGCTCGTGCTCGACTCCGCTTAGCAGCAAGGCGTGGATCGCGCCGAAGAACGCGAACGTTGGATGCTGCCCCGAACGCGCCGACGCCGCCACGTCAACCAAGAACGGATCGCCCGCCACCACCGACGACAGGTGCCGGTACAGCGGCGAACTCCAAAACTCCTTCGGCGCAACAAACGCCGCACGCACCTTCTCAACGTCCTGCACAAGGTCGAGTATCGCCCCACATCGCCGGACGGTCAGCCGGTGAATCGACCACTCCGTCGAACACGCGAGCACCCGCGGGTCGTGACATGTTCACCTTCCGTACCCGATTCCGACGCCGCGGCGTCAACCGTACGAGTGTCCAGCGACCTTAGGCTCACGATCACCGCGGCTGCCGCATGTTCGTTTGCTCCCTCGGCAAGCTCGCCTTTGTCAGCGCGCCTGTGGGTTGTTTGGGTGTTAGAGAGCGGGAGATCTCGTGACTGCAGCGGTTCGCAAGCGGGTCGGCATGTGCGGTGTGGCGGCGGCGCTGGTCGGGACGCTTCTTCTCGTCGTGCCGGATGCCGCGCCGGCGGACGTGCCGAGCACCGGTGTCGACCTTTCGCAGTACCAGCTTGTCGGTCGCTACGACCTGCCGGAGCCGACCCGCACTGCACCACCGGTCAATAGCTTGCTGGCTCAGGAGGCGTCCTCGGTAACGTACGACTGGGATACCGACACGCTCTTCGTCGTCGGCGACGGTGGTACGTCAGTCGTGCAGGTCTCGAAGTCCGGGCAGCTGATCGACTCGATGACGCTGGCGCCGGGCGACAGCCCGCAGGGCACAACGTTCTTCGACACCGAGGCCATCACGTACGTCGGCGGTGGCAAGTTCGTCCTCGGCGAGGAACGCGACCGCCAGGTCAACCTGTTCACCTACGTAGCCGGAGCCGTCCTGACCAGAGCCGACGTCCAAACCGTCAAGCTCGGTACCACGATCGGAAACGTTGGCATCGAAGGAATCTCGTACGACCCACAGACGTCTACCCCCGACTCGCCGGGCTTCATCGTCGTCAAGGAGATGACTCCGGAGAGCATCTTCCAGACCAACATCGACTTCGCGGACGGCACCGCAACGAACGGCTCACCCACCACCGACGAGTCGACCGACCTCTTCGACCCCTCGCTCGCTTCACTGAACGATTTCTCCGATGTCTTTGCGCTGTCGAATCTGCCCAACCTCACCGGCCCGGACACGACTCACCTGCTGATCATCAGCCAGGAGTCGGGCAAGATCGAGAACATCGACCGCTCCGGACACGTCGAGAGCTCGCTGACCATCAGTGACCCGACGAGCGGGATCTCGGTACCCGAGGAGACGCACGAGGGTCTGACGATGGACCGCGACGGCTACCTGTACACGGTCAACGAGGACGGTGGCGGTGACGCGGACCACCCACAGTTGTGGGTGTACGCGCCGCCGTCCGTCCAACCCACCGTGCCGCGGATGACCATCTCCGAGGCGGCGCCATGGGGCAGTGGCACGGCCGGGTACGGCGCCGACTGGTTCGAGCTGACCAACGACAGCTCGTCACCGGTAGACCTGACCGGCTGGAAGATGGACGACAGCTCGAACCAGTTCGCCAACGCCGTGCCCCTGGCCGGTGTGTCGACGCTGCCGGCCGGCAAGTCCGCGGTGTTCTTCGAGGACACCGGTCTGGACGACGCCACCGTGACGGCCGCGTTCTCACAAGCGTGGTTCGGCTCCGCCACACCACCGTCCGGATTCCTAATCGGGCATTACGGCGGCTCCGGGGTCGGCCTGTCGACCAGCGGTGACGGGATCAACGTGTTCGACGCTGCCGGAAACCGTGTGACTGGCGTCAGCTTCGGTGCGTCGCCGTCCACGCCGCCGCTGGCGACGTTCGACAACCGTGGCGGCCTGAGCAGCAGCGGAAACCTGGTGGCACCGGTGGTGTCGCGGGTGAGTGTGGCCAACGTGAACGGCGCGTTCCTCGCGGCCGATGGCGCCGAGATCGGCTCCCCCGGCGACGTCACCGCGACGACTCCACCGCCTCCCCCGCCGACGTCGGTGACCGTGTCCGAGGTCGCGCCGTGGGGCAGCGGAAA
Organism: Micromonosporaceae bacterium; assembly: GCA_035713725.1. GTDB lineage: Bacteria > Actinomycetota > Actinomycetes > Mycobacteriales > Micromonosporaceae > DASQPR01. The sequence continues at coordinate 16,492 of DASTMZ010000078.1, read as the reverse complement.
CAGCCCGTACGCGGTGGACTGGTTCGAGGTCACCAACACCGGCGGCTCGGCGGTGGACCTCACCGGCTGGAAGATGGACGACAGCTCGGACAACATCGCTACCGCGGTAGCGATGCTCGGCGTGTCGACGCTGCCGGCTGGCAGGTCGACGGTGTTCTTCGAGGACACCGGCGGCCTGGACGACGCCACCGTTACCGCTGCCTTCGCGCAGGCCTGGTTCGGTACGTCGACCCTGCCGGCCGGTTTCCTCATCGGCCACTACGGCGGCTCCGGCGTCGGCCTGTCGACAGGCGGCGACGCAGTGACGCTGTTCGCTGCGTCGGGCGACCCGGTCACCGGCATCGCGTTCGGCGCCTCGCCTTCGTCGGCGCCGTTTGCGACGTTCGACAACACGGCAGGACTCGGCTCCACAACGCAGCCGCTACCCGTCGTGTCCGCGCTAAGTGCGGTCGGCTCCAACGGCGCGTTCCTCGCCGCCGACGGTAACGAGATCGGCTCCCCAGGGGCCGCCACTGTCACGGCTCCCCCACCCCCACCGGTCATCGTTTCCGAGGCGGCACCGTGGGGCAGCGGGAACTCTACCTACGCCGTGGACTGGTTCGAGCTCACCAACACCGGTTCGACCGCGGTGGATCTGGCCGGCTGGAAGATGGACGACAACTCGAACCAGTTCGCCAACGCCGTACCGCTGCTTGGCGTGTCGTCGCTGCCGGCCGGCGAGTCGGCAGTGTTCTTCGAGGACACCGGCGGTTTGGACGACGCAGCAGTGACCGCGGCGTTCGCGCAGGCGTGGTTCGGTTCGGCCACCCTGCCGTCCGGATTCCTGATTGGTCACTACGGCGGCTCCGGCGTCGGCCTGTCGACCGGCGGCGACGCGATAAACCTGTTCGACGCGATGGGCAACCGGGTGACCGGCATCGCATTCGCTGCGTCGCCGACATCAACGCCGTTCGCGACTTTCGACAACACCGTCGGTCTCGGCTCTACCACATTGCCGTTGCCGGTCGTGTCGACGCTGAGCGTGGTCGGTGTCAACGGTGCATTCCTGGCCGCTGACGGCGCCGGCATCGGTTCGCCCGACGGTGTGGACCGTACGCCGCCGACGATCGTCGCGAACGCTAGCCCGGCCGCGAACGCGAACGGCTGGAATAACACGTCGGTGACTGTCTCATACACGTGCACCGACGCCGGATCCGGTGTCGATGCTTCGGCGAGCGACCTAGCCGACGACGTACTGACCGTCAGCGGTACCGCGACCGGCACCTGTGTCGACAAGGCTGGTAACACCGCCAGCGCGAGCTACCCGGCGCTCATCGACACCGCTGCGCCGACGGTCACGTACACAGGCAACGCCGGCACGTACGGCGTTCTGAACAACGTCGCCATCTCGTGCACGGCCAGCGACTCTCTGTCCGGGATCGACAGCTCGACGTGTGCCGGGGCAAACGGTCCCGCTTGGTCCTTCGGCGCCGGCGAGCACACGCTGTCGGCGCAAGCCACCGACAAGGCCGGCAACGTCGGCTCCGGATCGACGACGTTCACGGTGACAGTCAGGGCGGCGGACCTCGGCGCGCTAACCACCCAGTTTGTGCAGGGCTCCGACCGATACCGCACCGCCGGCCCCGTCGCGCGCTTGGTCGTTTCGGCGGTTGTTGCCGTCGCGACCACCGCGATCCTCGAGGCAGCGCACGCGGCGACGCCGGCCGCGAGGGCCGCGCTACTTCGGGTGTACGGGCAGACAGTCCAAGCGCTCGTGGCCGGACAATGGCTGACCAGCAGCCAGGCAGCGACGTTGACGGCGCTCGCCAACAACGTGTAGCTCTGTGATGTCCACGTCGCGGTCTGCGGTAAGGGATTCCGAAGCTCCATGTGAACTCATGGGCGCGGGTTCTGCGCTGGCTCCGTGTCGTCGGCTGACTCGGTGTCGTCCGGCCAGTTCGACGTGAAAATCCAGTCAAAGCCGTCGTAGCCGTCGGTGTCCAGCTGGGGAGTGCGACGCAGGCCGGTGCGCGCAGCGACCTTCAGCGACGCTGCGTTGCCGGGACGAACTCGGGCGACGAGCGGCTGGTTGGGCTGGTTTGCAGACGCCCACTCGACGACCGCGGTGGCTGCTTCGGTGGCTATTCCCTTGCCCCAGACCAGCGGGTCGAGTCGGTAGAAGAGGTTGAGAGTCGTACGGCCGTGCAGTTGCATCAGCTTTACGCCGCAGAAGCCGAGCCGCTGGTCGGTTGGCAGGCTGGCGCGACCATGGATGGTCCAGTAGCCGAAGCCGTGCTGTTGCCAGTGCTCGTTCCAGCGTTGGTAAAGACTCTCCGCTTCCTCGCGGGTGGAAAGCGCGTCACCAGGGTTGTGAGCGTATGTCCTCGGATCGCTGTGAATGCGGTAGATGGCGTCGATGTCAGCGCTGGTCGGTCGGCGCAGCGACAGCCGCGCAGTCCGCAGCACCTCGTTGCGAGCGAGGTTGTTGGAGCCCATGCCTCGATCCTGTCTCGCCGGCACAACCGTGTCGAGCATTCCGGGCGGCGACCGCATCGGCTCGTCACGCGCGCGGTGGTGGAAGGGTCCGGCCCGCGGTGCCAGTGCACCGCGGGCCGGATACCACTATCGACTTGCGTCAGTTGCCGAGCGTCATGTGCTCGGCCGCCAGGTACGCCTGCGCCGCCCATGAGACCGGATCGCTCGCGAAGTCGCGTTGCAATGCACGGTTGTGCAAGGCATTGTCCAGCGAGGCCATGATCATGGACTGATCGAGTACCAGGATTCGGTGCCCGACAGATCCGGTCGTCGGGTTCACCGCGTCGAAGAACCCATTGGCGCCGTATACACCGGGGTAGAGCGTGCGCAACTTCTGGATGTTCGCGTACGCCTGCTGTGGTGCGACATCGAGCGCGAGGAACGACGCGTGTGGTGTCACGGTGTCCTCGGACGCACAGGCGTAGCACTGCGACAGCGCGAGGTTCGGGTCGGCCGCGGTCGCGCCACCGCCGTGGTACGGGAATGTCAGCCCTTCGACGCCGAAGCCCCCGTAGTTTCCGGTGTCGTCGGCGGTGGACGACGGCGACATCCCCCAGACCGAGTAGCCGAGCGATTGTGTGGCGTACTTGATCTGGACTTGAGCGGTCCGGGCGTCGGCCAGACCGAAGCTGGACGGACCCCAGCTCGTCTCGGGTACGACCTCGTTGGGCATGAGGCCCTCGAACATCCCGCCGGCCCACGTCGGCATGAACGAGAGGTTCGAGTTCGGATACGTGTAATGCCCCTCCCAGACCGGGAACCTTTGGTGCGATACCGGGTCGGTGATGGTCTTCCACTGCCCGCCCATCGGCCACTGTCCTTGCCAGGAGAAGTCTGGGTCGCTCGTCGCACAGTCGGCGAACGGCGCCGGCGGCGGCAATTCACGCCAGCTCCGCCACCACACGTTGCCGGGCATCTGGTGCAGTCCCATGCCGATGTAGGCCGAGATCCGTGGATCGCTGTAGAGCGCACCGTTGTGGTAATAGTGCGTCCAGTTGTCGCCCACGTCCGGCGGCGACCCGACGTAGTAGCCGCCGTACATCTGGCCGGTCGGCTGGTTGCCGGCAATCGCCGGGTTGACGTTGCAGTGCGTCTCGGCACGATCGTCGTAGAAGATGCCGAAGTTCATCTGGTTCAGCAACGCATCGGCCATCGGCGCCAACTCGGGCAGCGCCTGACGTACGACGATCAGAGCCGAGGCGTACCAACCGTTGTCGACGTTTGATAGGAACGAGCAGTTGTCGAACGTGTTGCCGACGCTCGGGCAATCGCCCTGTCCGGGATTCAACAGCACCTTGCCGTTGGTGGTGTCGTACCACTGGTAGAGGAAGCCGTTCGACCGGTCGAGCTGACTGACCTCGGTAAGCGTTGCGGAGATCATCGCGATCGCCGTCGACCGCGACACTAGACCGAGGTCTTCGGCCGAGACGACCGACCATAGGTAAACGCCGATGTTCGAAGCGCCGGTGTACTGGCCGGTCGACGTCGGCGTCGCCGAACCACCGGCGTACGTGATGTTGTCCATCGGTAGGTGCGTCGTGGGGTCGACATCGGCGGCGAAGAACTTCCAGGTGTCCCGCGCGATTCCCATCAGCCCTGCCCGCTGGGCGGGTGTCAGCCCGCCGTAGTTCTTTACTGACTTCCCGGACGGCGGGTGGTTCGAGCTCGCGTCGGCCGTGGCGGACTGCGCCACCCCGAACACCGCGAGCACGAGTACCCCAGCGAACGCACAACACCGTTGCGCGATCGTGGATTGCCTTGTTGTCATCTCCCCAAACCCTTCTCGTGTCTTCGACGACGACGCACGCGCGACCACCGAACGGCGACGATCAAGCAGCGATCGACGAGCGATTCGTTGGGAACGGCGTCGCGACGGCGTCGAGCAGCCGCTTCGTGTATTCGTCCTGCGGATGCTGCAGAACCTGTTTCGTCACACCGCTTTCCACTACGCGGCCGCCGTTGAGGACCAGGATCTGGTCGGTGACGACGCGGGCGCTGAGCAAGTCATGCGTGATGTAGAGCAAGCTCAGTCCGCGTTCGTCCCGGAGTCGGCCCAACAGCGACAGGACGCCCGCGCGCAACGACACATCGAGCATCGACACCGGTTCGTCGGCAACGATCACGTCCGGATCGCACGCCAGCGCCCGGGCAACGACCACCCGCTGGCGCTGCCCGCCAGAGAGCTGGTGCGGCAGCTTCGATGCGTACTGCGCGGCCGGGTTGAGCCCGACGGTTTCCAGCAATTCGTGTACGCGTCGCGACGCCTCACGCGCAGACATGCCGAGGATGTTCTGACACGGCCGCATCACCGTGTACTCCACCGTGTGCAACGGATTGAGCGCACCGTACGGGTCCTGGAACACCATCTGCACCCGGCGGTGATAGGCGCGCCGTCCGCCCGAGCGCAGGCGGTCGACCTCGATGTCGCCGAACCGGATCGTCCCGCTCGTCGGCCGCTCCGATGCGGTGATCAGCTTGGCCAACGTGCTCTTACCACTGCCGCTCGCTCCGACCAAGCCGATCGCCGCGCCTGGCTCGATCGTGAATGACACATCGTCGACGGCCGTAACTGTCGCACCGCGGCCCTGGCCGCGCGCCTTGTAGATCTTCGTTGCGTGCGCGACAGCGAGCGCGGGAACGACGGAACGGCGCACTCTCGGTGCGTCCGTTCTCTGCGTGACGACCGTGGGGGGCTGCTTCTCGGTCGGATCACTGGCCATGCGAGACCTCCGTCGAGTCGGCCGTGTCCGGTGTGAACGGCGTTTGTGGCTGCCGTACCGTGGCAATGTCTTCAGGGCCGGAGCTGGCCTCGCGCGCGCGGACGTGGCAGGCCGCGAGCCCGTCGCCCAGCGGCGTCAATGGCGGATCTTCGCGTCGGCAGATGTCCTCGGCGAGCGGACACCGCGGTGCGAACGGACAGCCTGCCAGCGACAGCGACAGGTCGGGCGGCGTGCCGGGAATGCCGCCGAGGTGGATCTCGTCCGCGCGCGGATCGGCATAACAGCGCAAGAGCGCTTCGGTGTACGGGTGGTGCAATCCGCTGCCGAGCGCCCGGGATGGCTGGTCCTCGACGACTTCGCCGGCGTACATCACGATCACTCGGTCCGTCGCCTCCAGCACAATGCCGAGGTCGTGGCTGATGAGAATGGCCGTGAAGCCGTTTTCCCGCTGCAGCTCCTTGATGGTGCGCATGACCGCCTTCTGCGCGATCACGTCCAGCGCAGTGGTTGGCTCGTCAAACACGATCATGCGCGGTTCGAGTGCGAGGGCAAGGGCGATGGACACCCGCTGCCGCATGCCACCCGACAGTTCATGTGGATATCGGTTCAGGACCGACTCGTCGAGATGCACCTTACCGAGCAGCTCGATGCCGCGACGCCGGACTTCGTGCTTGCTGGACTCTTCACGACCGCGCTCATGCGCCCTGAGGATGTCGCCGAAGTGATGCGCGATCGTACGAACTGGATTGAGGGCGTTCATGCCGCTCTGCAGCACGATCGCGAAGCCGCCGCGCCGCTGCCGACGTAGGTCCTCGCCGCTCAGCAACGAGATATCGGTGCCGTCGAACAGAATCTGGCCGGACTGAAGTTTTGCCGGCGGCGCTAGCAAACGCGTGAGCGCAAAGCCGAGCGTCGACTTGCCGCATCCGGACTCGCCGACCAGGCCGACGAATTCGCCCGGCCGCAGCGTCAGGTTGACGTCGCGGACCGACCAGATGTGCACGCCACGCGCCGGTTCGTAAACGACGTTGATGCCCGTCGCCTCCAGCAGCGTGGGCCCGGTGGTCGTGGCCATCATTTCTCCCTCAGCCGCGGATTCGAGAGCGCGTCGACGCCGAAGTTGACGAGCGTGAAGGCGGTGGCGAGCAGCGCAATCGCGAGACCCGGCGCGAAGACGAGCAACCACTGGCCGGTCAGCAACGAGTTTTGCTGCTGGGCGTAGTAGAGGATCGTTCCCCAGCTGACCGTGTTCGGATCGCCGAGGCCGATGAACTCGAGACTCGCCTCGGCCATCACGGCTGCGTTGGCCGCCGCGAAGAAGCTGGCGGCGACGAGTGAGGTCATGTTCGGCAGAATTTCCCGGAACACCACACGGTAGAGGCGCTCGCCGGAGAACTGCGCAGACGCAATGAAGTCGCGCGTACGCAGCGTCGATGCCTGGCTGCGGATCACCCGTGCGCCGGTCGCCCAACTGGTAAACGCGACGACGAGGATGATCGTCCACTTCGATCGGCTGTTCAGGTACGCGGCCAAGATGATCATGAGGGGCAGGCCGGGGATCACCAACGCGAGACTGGTGACGAAGCTGATCACCTCGTCGACCGGTCCCGGCCGATAGCCGGAGACGAGCCCGAGCGTGACCGCCACCACCGTCGCGCCGGCCCCGGATAGCAAGCCGACGAACAGCGAGACTCGGGCGCCGTACACCATCTGGGAGAACACGTCCTGGCCGTTGCCGGTCGTGCCGAACCAATTCGAGCCGCTCGGATTCTGGTACGGCCGGAACGTCGTCGCCGTCGGCGAGTGATTGGCGATCAGCGGAGCAAAGATCGCGATCAGGATCATCAACGCGATGATGGTGAGCCCGATGCGAGCCTTGCCGTTGCTCCACAGCGTGCGCAGTGCTCGGCCGACGAACCGCAGCGGGCCGGGCACACGACTCTCACCGCCAACCGTGAGCGCCACGGCGGCCCCGGGCACTTCGGGGGGTGGAGTGGAAGTGGTGGCCAGAATGCTCATGAGGTACGCACCCTCGGATCGAGTCGTACGTAGAGCAGGTCGACGAGGAAGATCGCGACGAGCATGCTCACCGTGATGACCAGGAAGAGGGCCTGCATCAACGGGAAGTCGTGGTTGGACACCGCGATGTAGAGCAGGTTGCCGAGGCCGGGATAGCTGTAGACGCCCTCGACGAGGACCGAACCACCGACCACCGCGCCAAGCGACAGCCCGAACGCGGTCACGTTGGGCAGCAACGCATTGCGGGCGGCGTAGAGCAACGCGACGGTACGCGAGCGGAGGCCGTTCGCCTCGGCGAACGTCACATAGTCCTCGCCCAGCGTGTTGATCATGTTGTTACGCATGCCGAACACCCAGCCCGACAACGACGTGATGGCAAGCGTCGCGGCGGGCAGGATGCTGTGCACGATGGCGTCCCGGATGAACGGCCACGTGAACGACGGCGTCGCGCCCTCGTTGTAGCCGCCCTTGAGCGGAAAGATGTCGAACTTGAAGGCCAGCAGGTAGAGGAGCAGCAGGCCGAGCCAGAACGGCGGGAATGCGGCGAAGAACGTAGCGCCGATGGTCACCGACGAGTCGGCCTTCGTACCACGCCGCCAGCCCGCGTAGACACCTAGCAGTGTTCCGATGGTGAACGCGATGACCGTGGTACTGCCGACCAATAGGATCGTCCAGGGCAGCGCCTTGCCGATCGTGTGGGCGACCGTCTCGGTCGGAAACGAATATGAGCTACCGAAGTTCAGTGTGAAGATGCTCTTCCAATACTGCGCGTACTGACTGAACACATTGGAGTGTGGGACGCCGAGTTGCACCTCGATCGCTTGTCGCTGTGCATCCGTGATCTGCTGCCCGGTCGACGCGAACTTGGCCAGCGCCGCGTCGACCGGGGAGCCCGGCATTAACCGTGGGAGTGCGAAGTTCAGCGTGATCGCCGCCCACAGCGTGACGAGGAATAGCGTCACCTTCCGGATGATGTAGCGCATCGGAACCTACGAGACCGGCTTCAGGTGCGTTACGACCACGAGCATCGCATTGGTGTAGTTGGTCGGCAGCGTGTACGGGTCCTGAGCCGACGGCCAGCCGGTGAAGTGCGCGGTCCGGAACAGACCCCAGCTGCCGCCGTAGTACAGCAGGACGATCGGCACCTGGTTGTACATCGTCTGTTCGAGCGTGAACGTCGCGTTCTTCTGTGCCGTCGGGTCGGTCGCCGCCGCGAGTGTCTGCAGCGCCTGATCGACTGTCGGGTCCTTGAAGCGCTCGAAGTTGTTCACCGTCGGCGTGTTCACCGCCGTGGCGAACGAGCTGTTCAACGCGTTGTTGAAGTCGGTGTACGGGTCACCGGTGCCACCGAACCCGCCGAACGCCGCGTCGAACGTGCCGCCCTGTGTTGCGGTCGCATACTGCGCGTACTGGGGCAGGTCTAGGTTGACCTTGATACCGGCCTGACCGAGCTCAGTGGCGACCTCTTTCGCCGCCGCGACCCAGTCGCTGAAGTTGCCGGGCAGCACGATCGACATGGTGGCCTGCTTGCCGTTCGATCCGACCAGCTTCCCGCCGCTGAGGTGGTATCCGGCAGCCGTGAAGTCTTGCTGTGCTTGTGAATTGCTCTGTGTGATGTTTCCGCCGTTCGGAATGCTCGGGTCGAGCCACTTCTGCAGGTTCGGCAGGATCAGGCCGGACAGGCTCGCCTGATCGAGATAGCCGTTAACGGCCTTCTGCGCGATCGTCGTCCGGTTCAATGACTCGGATACGCCCTTGCGGAAGTCCGCGTCGCTATACGGCGCTTTTGTGAGATTGAGGAACAGCCCAATCGTGCCGCCCGGCGGGAACCAATAGACGTTGTGCGCCGAGTCGTGGTTGACGTACGTGTTCTTCACATCCGGGATGAACGTGTAAGCCCAATCGAACTTGCCACTTGTCACGTCGAGCTGGTTCGTGGTCTGGTTGCTGGCCTGTGCGGGGAACACAACCTCGGACGGCGAGATCTTGCTCGCCTGCCAGTAATTCGGATTCTTCTTGAGCTTGTACTGGGTCGGCGCGAAAGTGTCGAGCGTGAACGGACCGGTCACCACCGGATTTGTGTCGGTGTACTTGACCGGGTCGGCAACCGACGACCAAACGTGCTCCGGCACAATCGGCACCTGCGCCACCTGAGCCGCAAACGGAACGTTCGGCTGCTTGAACGTCACGGTGAACGTGTCGCCCGAGCCGCTGACGCTCTCGAGTTGTGCCCAGATGCCGCGCGTGTCGAGCGCCGGGAACTTCTTGAGCAGATTGAACGTGAACGTCACGTCGTCGACCGAGAACGCCTGTCCGTCGCTCCACTTCACGTTCTGACGCAACGTGTAGACGAGCGTCGTGGGACTCGTGAACTTGTAGCCAGTCGCGAGGAACGGCGTGTACGTCCCGTCGATCGGGCTCGGGATCTCGAGCGGCTCGTACATGAGCAATTGGCCATGCAGGGCCGAACTAGCAAATGGGTTGAAGTTCTCGATGAGCGTCGGGTTGCCGGCGTCGCCCTGAATGGTGAGCGTGCCGCCGCCCTTGCCCGATGACGAGGTTGTCTTGACGTCCGAGCCGCCACAGGCCGCCGTCCCGAACAATGCCACCGCGGTGACCGCGGCGCACAGCAGCATTGGTGAGCGAGGTTTCATGCTTGTCTCCTTGGATCGGTCGGTCCGTCCGCCGCGATGGGTGTTGCGGCGTCCTGGGGGGTAGACCCGGAGGGGCGCAACCTAATGCGCGCCACGCCCGGCATGGGCAGGGGAAAGTCGAACGCGGCGATGGATCCGGATTCGCTCCGGTTCATCGGCGCGGTGGCCAGGATGTCGTTGGCGCGCAGGTGTGACCACAGTTGGTCGTCCGGCCAGCCGACGCCCGGCGGGCATAGCGCCGCGATGTTGGAGTGCTCGGTGTCGATCCGAGCGATGGTCGTTTCATAGTCGGCATCCGGGTCGACGCCATTGATGGTCAGCTGGATCCGGCGGTCGAGACGCGCATCGCCGGACACGAGTGCGGCGTTGATTGTGCCGTTCCAGACCAGAACGTCGATCGTGCCGTCCCGGTGGCGAGTCGCCGAGGTCGCAACCAGAATGTCTGCGCCGTCCCCGGCGACGGTGCTGTCGAGCAACTCGTCGCCTTGGTGCGCGGCAAGGTGCGCGGCCCAGTAGCGTGGCTTTGCCAGATTGCCGACGGTGAGGAGCCCGAATCCGTTGTGGAACAGGCGGTCCGGCCGCCCGAGCTCCTCGAAGTGGTCACTCGCGACCCAATATGCGAGCGCGTCGGGGTGGTGCTGCGCATTGGCGTAGCCGCTGAGCACGAACGGCGCCCCGAACGCGGTGTCGTGAATCGGGCCGAAATGCGTCGAGCCAACTCCCCATTCGGTCCACCACACCGGCGTGCCCTCGAAGCCGTGGCGCGCGAGTGCCGGCCGTACGTCCAGCGGGAGGTTGCCGTACGTGTGGCTCGTGACGAAGTCGAGCGGCGCGCCGGACTGCTCCGCGTACGCCGCGAGCCGCTCCACCCATTCGGCGGCAGCCGTGGCCGGGCCACCAACCTGGAGCCGGGCATCGACTGCCTTGAGTGCCTGCGCAGATTCGTGGTAGAGCCGCAGGTATTCGTCGACGGTGCCGGTCCAGAACACCACCAGGTTCGGCTCGTTCCACACCTCGAACGGCCAGCGTGCGACTTCGTGGATGCCGTACCGGTCGATCAGGTGCCGGGCGAGCGCGCCGATCAGCGCCCCCCACGCTGCCCAGTCGCGCGGCGGCGAGATGATGCCTCGGTACGTGAAGACGGTCTGTTGTGGGTCGCGCGCCAGAGCGGCCGGCATGAACGAAAGCTCGACGACCGGCCTGATCCCGATCTCGAGAAGGTGATCGTAGATCGCGTTGACGCGATCGAAGTTGTACGTCATCGTGCCGTCGTCGGCGACCCGCACCACCTCGTTGTCGTCGTGGAGGATGGCGTGCGCCCGGACGCGTTCGACGCCGAGGTCATCGCGGACACGGCGCAGCGCGGCGGCAAACTCCTCGGCGATCCACTTTTCGTCGCCGTCGAGCAGGAGCTGGGACAGTCGCTCCGCACCGATCAACTCCCAGACATGGCGCAGTTCGCCGATGACGCTGGTCGCCGTCACAGTCACGGTGACGACGGGCGGCTCGCCGCCGTCGCTCGAGGCTTGCGCGAATGCCGGTTCTGACCACGCCCACACCGGGTAGTCGGCGCCCGCCACCGCACCGACCCGATATGTGTACGTGTTGCCGTCGGTCAGTCCGGTGTCGGCGAAAGCGGACTGCGGCACCGCTGGCACGTCGGAGCCACCGTGGTCGACGATGACCGGCGCCCGGCCAGCCTCGCTACGTTCGATGACATAGCCGGCAGCACCTGCGACGGGCGCCCACGAGAGCCTGATGTGCCCGGTTCTGGCGTCGGCCCGAAGGTCGGTCGGCGCCGGCAGTCGGGTGCCCTCGTCGACGCCAGCAGTGTTGGTCAATCGCCGGTAAATGCGGGTCTCGAAGTCGGCGCGCGCGTCGGATGCCGTCATCGCGCACCCCCGACACGTAACGATGATTCCTCGACGTCGCGTGGATACCGGCGGATCGCAGTGACGTGAACGGAATGCAATGTCTAACTCCTTGCGGATCCAGCCGGCGGCGAATGGGCATCGGCGGGTGACAGGGGGCGTTCGAACGAGACCTGGCCGTGTTAGGGGACGGCGGAACAGCCACAGCTGTCGCGGATGTCGACCCGCACCGGCATTTCGACCAGGCGGGCCGCGAGTGCCGAATCGGCCAGGCGTTCCTCGAGCATGCTCACGGCTGTCTCGCCCAGCTGACGCATCGGCTGCGCGACCGTGGTGAGGGCGGGCCGTACGTGCTGGCCAAGTTGGATGCCGTCAAAGCCGGTCACCGCCACGTCCTGCGGGACCCGTAGCCCTTCTCCGGCCAACGCGGTCAACGCGCCGAGCGCGGTCTGGTCGTTGGCGCATACCAACGCCCGCGGACGGTGCCCTTCGGACAGGAGCGCAGCGACCGCCCGCCGGCCACCCGCGGTGGTGAAGTCGCCGGTCGCGTGGGGATGTTGCGGGACCGGTAGTCCCCGTTCGGTAAGTGCCGACTGGTACCCCTCGAATCGGGCCGCGGAGTCCGGCGAGTCCGGCCCCGCTATGAACCACACGTCGGTATACCCATGCACGTCCAGAAGATGCCCAGTCACCTCACGCGCACCCGCGCGGTTGGCGACCACGAGGTGGTCAACGACCCGCGCGACCTCGTCCGGCGTACGAGTCCCGGCCAGCATCACCACCGGGATCCGGCCGGCGATTCGTTCCAACACCGGCGCCGGCACCGTGCGGGCCAGCACGACCAAGCCGTCGCACCGACCGGCGACGGTCGTCACGAGATCGACATCATCGGTGTCGTGGCACGCCGCGATGAGTAGCGCATATCCGCGACGTCGCGCCGCCCGCTCCATTCCGCGAATGATTTCGTCGTACCAGAACATTGCGTCCGACTCGATGTCCTGGTCCCCGACCAAATCCGGGAAGCACAAGCCGAGCACTCCGGCACGCCTGGCGGCCAGGTCGCGCGCGGCGCCGCTGGGTACGTAGCCAAGTTCGGCAACCGCCGCAAACACCCGCTCGCGATACTCCGGGCGGACTCGATCGTTGCCCGACAGCACCCGGGACACGGTGGCGGTCGAGACTTGGGCGTGCCGGGCGACCTCGTACACAGTGGGCACCGTACGCACAGGGGACTCCCGACCTCGCCGTGTACGCGCTTACTGTATGCGCGTACACGGCGGAGTATGCCGAATGGGGATGGCGATGTAAAGACCCCGTCGGCAGCCACGATGGCGCCGGAGCTATGTCGCCGACGCTGCCGTTGGGCTGGGTGCAGCGACGATACGCTGAGGTTTTAGTCGATGGGAGGAGGATCAAGTTGCGTGGATGCGGTGTAGACCGACTCGGTGGTCCGGTCAAGTTGCTTGACCTCACTGATCCGGTCGCTGGGCCTGGTCAGATCGTGGTCGCGGTTGAGTCCGCCGGCGTGGGTGCGTGGGACCCGCTGCTGCCCGGCGCCGATTGGGACGTAGGACTGCGTCCGCCGGCCGCGATGGGTGTTGAGGGTGCCGGCGTCGTGGTCGATGTTGGCGCCGGCGTGACCGAATTTGCGGTCGGCGACGTCGTACTGGCGCACGAGGCACCGCTGCCCGGCGGCAGCGGATTCTGGGCCGAGCGGGTGTTGCTTGACGCAATGCATGCCACGCCGTGTCCGCCCAATCTGGACATCGCCTCGGCGGGAGCATTGCCGGTCAGTGGTCTGACCGCCCGCCAGGCCGTTGACGCGCTGGGTCTCGAGTCAGGTCAACGCGTACTCGTCACGGGCGGCGGCGGCACGACCGGCTCGATAGTCGTTCAGGTGGCGGCACTCGCCGGGCTGGCCGTGACCACGACCGCGTCACCGTCGTCAGCCGAGTGGCTGCGATCCGCCGGGGCGGCAGACGTGATCGATTATCACGACGCCGATTGGCCGGCCGCCGTCGAGGGCGTATTCGATGCCGCGGTCGTGTCCGCACCGGGTACGGCTTCCGACGCGACGCGTTGCGTACGCGACGGTGGGCGGCTCGTGGCGTTGGTGTCGGATCCATTGGTGGAACAGCGCGGCATCAGCGCGACCACACTCTACGTTCGCCCCGACGCAGAACAACTCGCCGACCTCGCACAGTCGCTGGCCGACGGCCGCATCACACTTGAGCCGACAGTGATGCCGCTCGACCAGGGTCCCGACGCGTACGCCCGCATCGTCGATGGGCGTGCCGCAGGTACGAAGTTCGTTCTGCAGCCCTAGCTTTGTTCGCAATCCATGCCGACGGAACTTGATGGACTGTCGGCGCCGGCTTGGCGGTCAGGCGCCGCCCTCGGTGCCCCTGGTGGTCTGCACCTTCGTGATGACGTCGTGCAGTGGCTTGGTGCCACTGCCGACCACAAGGCCGGTCACGATTGCATCGATCCAGCCCGGGATCGCTGCCGGGTTCCACGAGTCCGACGCGACCATGTGCAGCAGGTATACGCCGCTCGCCGCCGATACGACCGTGGCCACGGCGGTCGCGACGCCCCACAAGACAATCGCGCGGTTAGCCACCGACCGGTCGAACGCGGCCTTGCTCCGGGCAACGGCGGTGAGGTCGGCGGCGGGGTGGCCGTTCATCATCGCGGCGACCGTTGCGTCGTAGGCGTTTCGGGCGCCACGGCCAGGCAGCCAGTGGGACAACGGCTCGAGCAGCCGCTCGACGGCGGCGGCGAAGACGAAGACAACGCCGTAGGCGGCGGTCGCCGTACCGACGTGGAAGGTGGTCGCTTTGGGCAGCATCCATGCGACGCCGCCAGCGATCGCCACGACGAGCAACGAGGTGAGAATCGCGCCAATGCTCGCCGGCAGTGCTGGCGTCGCGGCGGCCTGCTCCTGACCGGGTCCGAACGGCGCGCCAGGTCCAGCCGGCGCCTCGCCGGGCTGCCGCGGCACGGCGGCGACACCGGACGCGACGTAGCCGGTCTGGCCGGGCGCGCTGGTGAGTGTGGAACGGCGGACGAGTGGCACAGCCGCACACGCTACCCGGATCCATGCCACCTGTGTGTCGGCTGTCCGACCGAACGGGACGGTTGCCGCGCTGCTAGACCGACAACGGGTCAGCCGCCATCTGTCACGCGTCTATCAGCGCGGCTCCCATCGTGGATGCGAGCCAGCGGCGGAACTTGCGCTCACTCCAACCGCGGTCTAACACCAACGACGTGTAGTGAGCCGGATCGTTGAAGATCCATAAAATGTCGACGGCGGTCTCCCGTTCAAGACCACGTTTAAGCCGGCCAACCTTCAGCACCTGCTCGATGACCATCTTGGCGCCCAAACGTCGATTGTGCTGAAGGGTCTTCCACATCTCGGCGGATTCCGCGGCGTCGTCGGTTGCTCGTCGCACCGTCTCAAAGAGAAGTGCCGATCGCCGGGCAATGATGAGACAAACGCCGGCATAGGCGTCCAGCACCGCACCTGGTGAGGCCGCGTCCCACACTGGTCGGAACCACGGCCGTTGCGCGACCGGTACGGGTGCATCATCGCCGGCGAGCGCCTCGTCGAGAACCTGGCGCAGCAGCGCGGCCTTCGAGCCGAATGCAGCGAAGACGGTCGGCCGGGCAACGCCGGCCGCGGCAGCGATGTCGGCCAGCGAGGTTGCGGCGTAGCCACGCTCGACGAAAAGCCTGGTCGCCGTGGACACGATCGCTTGCCTGGTACGCATGGCGCCCTCTGCGCGCACTGATGATTGGTAGCGCCGCCGTGGTTCTGCCTTGTTGACATCACTCATAGTTCCGCCATACTAGCAAGATATTCACTAGACTATAGTATGGTGAAATGAGAGGAAGCCGTTGTGGACAGTGCATCGGGTCGTCCGTACGTGAGGCACGACGGCGATGGCGACGCTTTGTGGTTTCTGGGCAGCCTGGTGACCATCAAGGCGACTGGCGCCGAGACCAAGGGGCGCGTCACCGTTGTCGAATTCGTCAACCCGCCCGGGTTCGCGCCGCCGCTGCACCGGCATCTCGAGGAAGACGAGATGTTCTACGTGCTGTCCGGCACGGCCGAGTTTCACTGCGACGAGACGACATTCTCTGCTGGACCCGGCGACTTCGTCCTGCTTCCGCAGGGACTGGCGCACACGTTCATTGTCGGCACCGATGAACCTCTGCGGACCTTGCAGATCACGACGCCGTCGGGCTTCGAGGAGTTTGCCGCCGAGGCTGGCGGGCCCGCGCTCGCGCGCACGCTACCGGCGCCCGGGCCGATCGATCCCGCAGTCGTTGGCCACGCCGCGACCCGACACGCCATCGAACTGCTCGGCCCGCCGCCTGGGCACTGAGCCGGCCCGCACCTCCAACCGGGCCCGGCGTCACATCCTCTGGCAGGATTCGCGTTGGCGACTCAATCATTTCGATAGGGTCGGATTGACGTATACGGCCGAAGGGGGTCAGCATGGCGCCCATTTCTGAGCGCGAGAACCGGGAGATCGAGGCGGCCAACGCCTCCGGCAACACTCCGGTCGTCTTCATCCACGGCCTCTGGCTGCTGCCGAGCAGTTGGGCCAACTGGGTGGACTTCTTCCGGCAGGCCGGTTACGCACCGCTGACACCGGACTGGCCAGACGATCCCGCAACGGTTGAGCAGGCTCGCGCGAACCCGGACGTG
>DASTMZ010000077.1:0-57351 GCA_035713725.1 Micromonosporaceae bacterium | reverse complement strand
GGAACTCGCTCGGCGGGTCGAGACGCTCGCGCAAAGCCGCGCGGACGTCATCGAGGCGACCGATGCCGAGCGTCGCCGCATCGAACGCGACCTGCATGACGGCGCGCAGCAACGGCTTGTTTCGCTTGCCATGAACCTCGGCATCGCGCACACCACGACATCCGACGAACCCGCGCGTCAGGCCATCGCGGAGGCGCAAGATGAGGCGCTGCTCGCGCTATCCGAGATGCGAGCGCTGGTACGCGGGCTGCACCCGGCCGTACTGAGCGACCGCGGGCTCGACGCCGCGCTGTCCGGACTCGTCGCGCGGACACCGGTGCCGGTCCGGCTCACCGTCGACGTACCGTCGCGCTGCTCGCCGAGCGTCGAAGCGATCGCCTACTTCATCGTCGCCGAGGCGCTGACGAATGTTGCCAAGCACGCGTCGGCGAGCCGCGCCGAAGTGACCGTGACGCGCGACGGCAACCAACTGCGCATCGTCGTCGCCGACGACGGCCACGGCGGTGCCACACCGACGACCGACGGCAGCGGACTTCGCGGCCTCGCGCAGCGTGCCGCTTCGGTGGACGGCACTCTCATCATCGACAGCCCGGCTGGCGGACCTACCACGATCACCGCGGAGCTGCCATGCGAGTCGTGATCGCGGAAGACTCCGTGCTCCTGCGTGCCGGGCTGACCAAGCTGCTCACCGAGGGCGGGTTCGAGGTCGTCGACGCGGTACCCGACGCGGAAGCGCTCCTCCGATCGGTCACTGCACACATGCCGGACCTTGCTCTGATCGACGTACGCATGCCGCCGACGCACACCGACGAGGGCATCCGCGCCGCGCTGGTAATCCGCCGTCAGCACTCGAGCGTCGCCTTGATGGTGCTCTCGCAATACGTCGAGGAGCGCTACGCCACCGACCTCCTGTCGGCCGCCACGAGTTCGGTCGGGTACTTGTTGAAGGACCGCGTCGCGCACGTGACCGACTTTCTGGATGCGCTGCGCCGAGTGGCGGCCGGCGGGACGGCGCTCGACCCGGAGGTCGTCGCACAGCTGATGGTGCGGCATCGCAAGGATCCGATGGACCGGCTGACGCCGCGAGAATCCGAGGTGCTGCGGCTCATGGCCGAAGGACGGTCGAACCACGGCATTGTCGAGGCGCTTGGCGTGAGCCCTAGCGCAGTCGAGAAATACGTAACGAACATCTTCGCGAAGCTCGATCTTCCGCCGACCGACGTCGATCACCGGCGCGTGCTGGCGGTACTCAAGTATCTGCAGAGCGCGTAGCGCTGCCTAGACACACACCAACCGTTAGGCCGGCGCGAAAACCACCTCGGCACGTGCCTTGCCGTCCCGCTCGGCGACCACCGCGATCACGGATCCGCTGGGCGCGAACACCGCGTACGGCCCGTCGATCCCTACCGTCGACAGCGGCACACCATGCGACAGTGTGGCCGCTTCGTCCGGACTGGCATCCCGACGTACGAAGAACCGTGTCGCTGCCTCGTCCAGCGTCAGCCCGATAGGCGTACCGCCGGACTCGACCCGCGCGGTCAACTCCTCGAGCGTGCTCGCTTCGGCCAGCGTGAAGCCGCCGACCGCCGTCCTGCGTAACGCCCTCAGGTGACCGCCGACCCCGAGTGCGGCGCCGAGATCACGGGCGATCGCGCGCACGTACGTACCGGTCGAACACGCCACGTCCACGTCCACATCGACAACGGCAGACTCGCCCGACCGTCGGATCTCCAGTACGTCGATCGCAGAGATCGTCACGGTACGTGCCGCCAGCTCCACGGATTCGCCGGCGCGCACCTTTGCGTACGCCCGCTGGCCCTTGATCTTGATAGCGCTCACCGCGGACGGCACCTGGTCGATCGGGCCGGTCTGTGCGGCAAGGCCGGCCCGGATCTCGGCGTCCATGACGGCGGCCGCCGACGCGCGCGCGACGACGTCGCCCTCGGCATCGTCAGTGATGGTCGACTCGCCGAGCCGGATCGTGGCGAGATACCGCTTGTCCGCGCCGATCACATAGGTCAGCAGACGCGTCGCACGACCGACGCCGATCACGAGTAGTCCGGTCGCCATCGGGTCGAGCGTGCCGCCGTGCCCGACCCGGCGGGTCCGGGCGAGGCGCCGAATCCGGGACACCACGTCGTGCGACGTCATGCCGGCGGGCTTGTCCACGATGACGAGCCCGACCGGTCCGGAATCCTGCTCGACGGTCATGCACGCCAGCCTGTCAGGTCCGCACCGCCCCAGTCACGGCCCACCGCCCGCGGTGCACGCGCGCGCCGTTGCCGACGAGTCGGACGACGACGAAGAGGGTCAGGCCGAACCAGATGCCGGTGAGCCCCCAGTGCAAGGCGAGTGCGAGCCAGATCGCCGGCAGGAACGCGCCGAAGCCGGCCACCAACGTGACGTTGCGCAGGAACGCGAGATCGCCGGCGCCGATCAGCACACCGTCGAGCGCGAACACGATCGCGGCCATCGGCTGCATCGCGGCGAACCACGGCCACACCACATGCGCCTGCGCGATCACGTGCGGATCGCCGGAGAACAGGTGCGGCACGAAGGGCTCGCCGGCCGCGATCAGCGCCCCGAGCCCCAACCCGCAGACCAGGCCGACGCGGACGAATCGGCGGGCCAACGCCCGCGCCTGATCAGCTTGGGACGCACCGAGCACGGCACCGACCAACGCCTGCGCGGCGATCGCGATCGCGTCCAGCAACAACGAGCAGAACAGCCATAGCTCCCACGCGATCTGATGTGCGCCGAGCGAAGCCGCCCCGAAGCGCGACGCGACAGCCGTCATTGACACGAAACAGACCTGGAACGCGCTGCCTCGGATGAGCAGATCGCGGCCGCCGCTGAGTTGCGCGCGCAGCAGCCCGGCGTGCGGCATGAGCGGCACGCGCTCCCGCAACAACGCGGTCACGAACAACACGCCGACTGTGGTCTGCGCCGCCACGTTCGCAACGGCGGAACCAGCTAGGCCGAGCCCCGCGCCGTAGACGAGCACCGGCGAGAGCGCCGCGGAGAACAGGTTTGCGCCGAGCACGTAGTAGAGCGGCCGCCGAGTGTCCTGCACGCCGCGCATCCAGCCGTTGCCGGCGGTGGCCAGCAGCAGTCCGGGCGCGCCCAGCGCCGCGATGCGCAGCCAGACGATCGCGCCGTGCGTCACGTCGGGGTTCGACCCGCCGAGGGTACGCACCACCGGGCCGGCCGCAAACTGGGCGCCGACGAGAATCACCATGCCCGCGGCAAACGCCAGCCACGACGCCTGGACGCCCTCCGAGACCGCGGCGGCGCGGTCTCCGGCGCCGTACCGCCGTGCGGCGCGCCCGGTCGTCCCGTAGGCGAGGACTGACCCGAGGAATGCACAGAACGAGATGACGGTGCCGCCGACCGCGAGGCTCGCGAGTGCCGTACCGCCCAGATGCCCGACGACCGCCGTGTCGACGAGCACGTAGAGCGGCTCGGCGGCCAACACGACGAGCGCGGGCAGCGCGAGGGCGGCAATGCGACCCGCGTCGGTTCGGATCTCGTCGGGCGACTCCGCCGGCGCAACGGCGAGCGTGTCTTCGACGATGCCGCCGCCGGCCGGTTCACTCACGAGGTCAGATCCTGCCAGACGGGTTGGCGGTGCCTATTTGGCCGACCGCACAGACTGGACGCCCGTCGGCCGCGGGACCGGCCGGGACGGGCGCCCAGGCTTCGACGTTTCGTGCCGTCGATGGCGGCGATCGGGGAGGTTGTCGGGAAGTCGCCGCCGCGTGATGACTTACGTGCGCTCGCCGGCGCTATTGCCGGGTGTCGTTACTGCGGGTGTCTCGTTACTGCGGGGTCCGGCTACTGCCGGGTGTCCATCGACACCTGCAGCGCGCGGCGGGCCTCTTCGGCCGGCGCGGGCATCGTGGGCGTGTGCTTACGCTTGCGATTCGTAGGCATGGCAAGATCTCCTGAACAGGCGTGCGTCTGCGACGTGTTGCTCGAAATGCCGTCGCGACCGCCGTCCGGGATCGCCGGAATTGGGTGGTCGTGGGCTACCGAGCCTGGTTAGGCCCCGGTATCACCCCATCAAACTATCGTTCAGGTACCACATCTTGCGACGGTTTCCCGCATGGTGGACACAGCGTGGCGATCGGTTCCACGATGCGCAACGGCGGCCGGCGCGTCAGCCGCTCAGCGCGCGAAGAAGTGCCAGCCGAGCCACCACCAGAAGCCGCAGACGGCGATGCGCCCGACCGGAATGCGGCCGGCCTGATAGCGCATCACGAAGCCGGCGATGTCCGCCAGCGTCGGCACCTTCGAACCTGGCCGTCGCGCGACGATCTCGATCGCCGAACCAAACACGGTGATCATGGCGAAGGCGCCGATCGCGACGATGCGGGTGACGCTCATCGCCGCACCAGGCCCCAGAAGCCGCCGAGCCACACGAAATACGCGAGGCTCCGCACCGGATAGTGCGCGAGTGGCTCGGCGACGAGCACCGAGAACGTCGGATGGGCATACGTCGAGCCGTAAAGGAAGTTGGTCAGCTCGATCGCCACGAAGATGCCGGCCGGCAGCAGCCACCATCGCGCGGCACGGCCGAGGCGCCACGGGGATGCCCGCTTCGCGGTCCGATTCGCGAGCCCGAGCCACATCAGCGCCGCGCCGACCACGAGGACATAGAGGTTCGCCGCAACCGAGAACGACGGAAACAACCCGCCGATCAACGCGAGCGTGGCAAATGCCGGCACGAGAACGAGCGGGCGCGCCCACGATGTCTCGCGCTCGATGCCCTCGATCGCCTCGAGTTCAACGGCCTCCAGCTCGAAGGCATAGTCCGGCCGCGGCTCCATGCCTCGATTGTCGCCAACCGGACGCAGGACCGGAAGATCCGTCGCGGCTACTCCCCTGAGGCGGACCTGGCCGACTCAGCCGGCGCCCAGCATTCGGCCGCAGCCGATCCGCCGAGTTCGGTCAACCGAGCTCAGGGGCGTGCGGGCCCAACCCACCTTCGGCTAGTCGTCGTCGCCCGGGTCGATGTCATCGATGTCCGCATCTATGTCTGCATCGATGTCTGCGGCATCCTCGAGGTCGGTGCGCTCCACCTTGTACGGCTGGGGATCGCCAGCGAACTGCGCACCGGCGGCCCGCCGCTGCACCTCGGCATCCGCGTGCTGTGCAACGGCAAGCAGCTCGTCGATCTGCTTCGCGTGGTCGGGGACCTCGTCGAGGACGAACGCGAGCGACGGCGCGTGGCGCAGGCCAAGTGCACGCCCGACGGTGCTGCGCAGCAAGCCCTTCGCGCTGTCCAGCGCGGTCGCCGTGTCAGCCTTCGCACTCGCGTCGCCGAGCACGGTGTAGAACACCGTCGCCTCGCGCAGATCGCCGGTCATCCGCGCATCGGTGATCGTGATCATCCCGAGTCGCGGGTCCTTCACCTGGGTACGAACCGCGGAAGCAACGAGCTCCCGAACCCGTTCAGAATGCTTGCGAACCCTCGCCGGATCCGTCATGACGCACCTCCGCAGTGTTCGTCGCGAGGCTCGCCGCGAGACATGTCGCGTGCCGGTCGGGCTCGTCGCTGCGCCGCGACGACGGGCCGTCGTGACTCGGTGGGGACCCTTCGTGACTCTACCTGGCTCGCGCATGCACCCCTGGTCCGCGCCACCGGAACAGTCGGCCGCGTGACGTCATCGAACACGTGTCCCAGCAACGGGACACCGAGATCTCAATCGTGCGCGGTCAGTCGTCCGCGCCGTAGAGCCGATGCCGCACGGACAGGATGTCCACCTCCGGTCGTCCGGCGATCAGATGCTCGCAGGACGCCACCACCTCGCGCGCGTGCTCCGCGCTGTCGGCGACCGCGGCGACACCGATCTCGGTGCGACCGTGCAACTCGAGCGCGCCGACCTCGGCGACCGCGACCTCGAACTTGCGCAACGCGGCAACGATCGGCCGCACGTACGAGCGCTTGATCTTCAACGACCGCGAATCGTCCGGCAACAGCAGGTCAAACACGGCGGTCGCGGTGAACACAACGCGTGAGCGTACCGCCAGGAAGGAGGTGGCTGTCAGGCGGCGCGGTGCCGACGCCACGGGCCGATCGGCTCGACGTATTCCGGATGGCCCGGCGGTGTAGCCGGCGGTTCGTCCAACCAGCGTTCGATGACGTCCTCGAGGTAGCGGCTGCTGCGCGGAGGAGGGCTCTCCGGCAACGGTGCTGCGCCGGCACCGGCTTGCGGCCGCGGCTTGCGCGGCGAGCGGTCACCCGCGCTGCCACCCCGGCCCGGATAAATCAACAGGCCGTTGATCGGATCCGGCGTCGCATCCAACGCCGCGATTACGGCCGGCAGGTGACGGTACGTCGTCCAGGCGTCCCAGTCCTCGAACGCGACCTCGAAGATCACGCCCCAGTCGAAATGGTTCCAGTTCCAGTCCTTCGCGCCGTGCGAGATTGCCGCCTCGATGAGCGCAGCCGCATAGGCGTCGCGCCACCGGCTCGCCGGCAACTCGGCGTCGAGAACCTCGATCGACCACCAATACTCGGCCATGTCAGCATCGAGGGTACGCTCGGCGCCCGCGTCGGTAAATGACCCAAACAACGCCAATGCACACGCACTTCTCAGGGCGCTGTGAGGGCGCTAATGCTTCCGAGCGACGAGCACGTCGCGGTTGATGGACTGGTCGACCCAGTGCGCGAAATCGTCGTACCCAGCACCGCGCATCACCCGAAGGCCGTGCTGCTCCAGGATCTCGGCGGCCGCCTCGCGCCCGATCACGTGAGTGTTCAGCGAAATGCTCATCGTCCCGCCCGGCTGGATGAGCTGTGTCCACACCGGAATCGCGGCGGCGAGCAACTGCACCGGGCTGCGGGACAGACCATGGTGGGTACGGCTGCCGTGCGCGACGCCGTAGGGCAGATCCGCGACGATGACGTCCGCGACGCCGCCCTTCAGGAACTCGCGCGCTTCGACGGCGTCGGCGTGGAACATGGTCAGCGACTGCTCGCCCGCGATCGTGACGGCGAGCCGCCGCGCGAGCGTACGGCGATCCTTGCGTACCGGCGTGATCTCCGCGCGGTGCTTGATGCGCTTGCGCTTCAGCCAGGTACGGATGAACGCCGCGTACGCGTCGAAGTCCTTGCCGTCGGTGTCGATGCCGATCGCGTGGTAGCCGTACATGAGTGCTTGGTCCAGCGTCGTACCCCGGCCGCACAACGGATCCAGCACGGTGAGCCGACGGTCGAGCATGCGGTCGGCGTACGTCGACGCCAGCAACGCGACGTTGAGCAGCAACTTGGTGAACTGCTCGTTGGTCTTGCCGGCGTACTTCTGGATGGTGAGCAGATCGTCGTCGAAGTGGGCCAGCGGATCGAGCCGGACCGGTCGCAGCAGATCGCCGTCGAGGTGTTCGAAGAGTGCGTACGCCGACGACAGGTTCGACAGGTAGGCGATGTCACGTTCGTCCAACGTCGCGTCGGTGTCGAACGCGAGGTAGGCAACGCCACCGATGCGGGTCGGCTCGGCGCCCGCGACCTTGGCCCGGAGCACCGTGGCGGCGAACACCGCGAGTTCGGCCGCCGCCAGCCGCGGCGCCGCGTCCGCGTACACCCGGTTCGTTGACGGCGCGATCAACATCGCGTAGCGGGCCACCGGATCACTCTACGGCGACGCGGGAGTGCAGCCGCGACAAGTGTTGGGGGCCCGACCGCCTTCGGCGGTCGGGCCCCCAACACACTTCGGTGATCAGGCGCGCGGCTTCTCGCGCATCTCGAACGTCTCGATGACGTCGCCGACCCGCAGATCGTTATACGTCCCGAGGGTCAAGCCGCATTCGAAGCCCTCGCGCACCTCGGTGGCATCGTCCTTGAACCGTCGCAGCGACGAGATCGTCACGTTGTCCGCGATCACCGCGCCGTCTCGCAACAGCCGCGCCTTCGCGTTGCGCCGGATCAGGCCGGTGCGCACGATGCAGCCCGCGATGAGGCCGATCTTCGACGAGCGGAACAACTCGCGAATCTCCGCAGAGCCGAGCTCGACCTCTTCGTATTCGGGCTTGAGCATGCCCTTGAGCGCCGCCTCGACCTCTTCGATGGCCTGGTAGATCACCGTGTAGTAGCGGATCTCCACGCCCAGGCGGTCGGCGTGCTCGCGGACCTTGCCCTCGGCGCGCACGTTGAAGCCGATGATGATCGCGTCCGAAGCGCTCGCCAGGTTCACGTCGTCCTGCGTGACGCCGCCGACGCCGCGGTGGATGATCTTCAGCTGGACCTCGTCCGAGACCTCGATCTTCACCAACGCGTCTTCCAGCGCCTCGACGGAGCCGGACACGTCGCCCTTGAGGATGAGCGCCAGCGAGGTCTTGTCGCCCTCCTTGATGCGATCGAGAAGGTTCTCGAGCGTCACCCGTCCGCCGCGGTTGGCGATCTGCGCCGCACGGTCGCGAGCCGATCGCTGCTCGGCGATCTGCCGCGCGGTGCGGTCCTCGGCCACCGACAGGAACGAGTCGCCAGCGCCTGGTACGGACGTCAGGCCGAGCACCATGACCGGACGTGCCGGACCGGCCTCCGCGACCGGCTCAGCGTTCTCGTCGAGCATGGCGCGCACGCGGCCGTACGCGTCGCCGGCCACGATCGCCTCGCCGACCCGCAACGTGCCGCGCTGGACGAGCACCGTGGCGACCGGCCCACGACCGCGGTCGAGGTGCGCCTCGATCGCGATGCCCTGCGCCTGGCCGTCGATCGGTGCGCGCAACTCCAGCGACGCATCCGCGGTCAGCAGTACGGATTCCAGCAGACCGTCGATGTTGAGCCGGTTCTTCGCGGACACGTCGACGAACATGGTGTCGCCGCCATACTCCTCGGCGACCAGACCGTATTCGGTGAGCTGCTGGCGCACCTTGTCCGGGTTGGCCTCCGGCTTGTCAACCTTGTTGACCGCCACCACGATCGGCACATCGGCCGCCTTCGCGTGGTTCAGCGCCTCGATGGTCTGCGGCATCACGCCATCATCCGCGGCTACCACCAGCACCACGATGTCGGTGGCCTGAGCACCACGGGCACGCATGGCGGTGAACGCCTCGTGGCCCGGGGTGTCGATGAACGTGATCGCTCGTTCCGAACCATCGTGCTCGACCTGGACCTGGTAGGCACCGATGTGCTGCGTGATGCCGCCTGCCTCGCGGGCGACCATGTTGGTCTGTCGGATCGCGTCGAGCAGCTTCGTCTTGCCGTGGTCGACGTGGCCCATCACGGTGACCACGGGTGGCCGCGTGACGAGTCGCTCGTCGTCGACGTCAGCGTCGAGGTCGATGTCGAACCGGGCCAGCAGCTCGCGGTCCTCCTCCTCGCGCGTGACGATCTGGACCTCGAACCCGAGGTGCTCACCGAGCAGCAGCAACGTGTCGTCCGAGCAGGACTGCGTCGCAGTGACCATCTCGCCGAGGTTGAACATCTCCTGGACGAGCGAGCCCGGGTTGGCGTTGATCCGATCCGCAAAGTCGGACAGCGACGCTCCACGCGGCAACCGGACGACCTGGCCCGCACCGCGCGGCGCGCCCGAACTCATCTGCGGCGCGGAGAGATTGTCGAACTCTTGTCTGCGCTGCTTCTTCGACTTCCGACCACGGGTCGGCTTGCCGCCGGGGCGCCCGAATGCGCCGGCCGCACCGCCGCCGCGTCCTCGGCCGCCGCCGCCCGGACGCCCGGGCGCGCCAGCGCCAGTCGGTGCACCGCCGGGACCGCCACGGTATCCGCCGCCAGGGCCACCGCCCGGGCCACCGCCGGGACCGCCGCGATAACCGCCGCCGCCACCGCCACCCGGTCCGCCGGGGCGGAAGCCGCCACCCGGGCCGGCCGGTCGCCCGCCGGGTCCGCCGCGGTATCCACCGGGACCGCCGGGACCACTCGGCGCGCCAGGACCGGCGGGCCGCTGCGCACCGGGTGGACCATAGCCAGAACGAGTCGGACGTTGGGTCGGCATCTGCGACGGGTTCGGCCGCGGCGGCATGGACGCCGGGTTCGGTCGCGGCATACCGGCCGGACCTGCGCCGGCGCGCGGGCCGGCGCCCGGGCGTGCCCCGCCCGGCGGGGTGAATCCGAATGGGTTGTTGCCGGCGCTGCGCGACGTCGGGCGCGTGCCGGGACGTGCCGGCATCGCGCCGGGCGTCGGTCGCGACGTGCCAGGCGCCGCCGGCCCGGGCTTCGGGGGCGGTGGCAGCAGTGAGCCGCCGTCGGTCCCCTGCCGCTTGGCCGCCTGCGCCGCACGGACCGCGGCCTCCTGCTCGGCCTTCAGCGCGGAGGCGCGGGCCTCGGCCGCCGCCACTTCGATGTCATGCGCGCTCGCCGGCTTCAATGGGCTCGGTGCGGCGGGCGGCGGACTGCGCCGCGCGGCCGCCTTCGCGGGCGGCGCGGGCTTCGCCGCGGCTTTCGCCGCGTTGTTCGCTGCGGCCGGTGCCGCCGCGGTGGGGGTGGATGCCGCCATCGCCTCACGGAGTCGACGCGCCACCGGCGCCTCGACCGTGCTCGACGCTGACTTCACGTACTCGCCGATCTCTTGCAGCTTCGCGAGTACGGTCTTGCTCTCGACCCCGAGTTCCTTCGCCAGCTCGTGTACGCGGGCCTTGCCTGCCACTGCACTCCTCACTTGTGAGGCCGTGCGGGCGGGCCCGCACCGACCTCAGTTGTCCACTAGAAGCCTGGTCATTTCTGCAGCTTCATCGTGTGCTCATGTCGGTCGTCCTACTTCGCTGTCCGGGGTGGGGCCTGGTCGCTCCACCATCGGTCGTGCTCTAGCCATCGTGCGTGTCTAGCCATCGTGCTCGGCGTGATCGCGGAGGAACTCCGCGACGGCGTCGGTCCGAATGGCACCCTCGATCCGCAGCGCACGCCCGAACGCACGGCGTCTGGCCGCTAGAGCTAGGCAGGCGGGATCGAAATGCAGGTGTGCGCCCCGACCGGGGCGCCTGCGGGTCGGATCGGGGACGATGTCGAACCGCCCGGTGGCTGACGTCGTTGCATCGTCAGTCGTACCGTCCGGACCGGCGCCGCCCTCGGTGTCACCAGTGACGGCGACAACCCGCAGCAACTCGGAGGCTGGCGCACGTGTCCGGCAACCCACACAGGTGCGCACCGGATACGCACGACGTACCACGGAAAAGTCTACCCCTCCGGCTGCTCTGTGGTACCACCGGCGTGATCGGTTTGATCGGCGTCGGAATGGATATCAATCTTCCAGTTTGTGAGTTTCGCGGCGAGTCGTGCGTTCTGTCCCTCACGGCCGATCGCGAGCGAAAGCTGATAGTCCGGCACGATCACGCGCGCCCGCATCTCGTCGATGATGTCGACGTGCAACGCCTTGGCCGGCGACAACGCGTTGCCCACGAACGTCGCAGGGTCATCCGACCAGTCGATGATGTCGATCTTCTCGCCGTTCAGCTCGCTCATCACCGCGCGCACTCGCTGCCCCATCGGACCGATGCATGCGCCCTTGGCGTTGACCCCTTGTACGGTCGACCGCACCGCGATCTTCGACCGGTGGCCGGCCTCCCGGGCGATCTTCGTGATCTGTACGGTGCCGTCCGCGATCTCCGGCACCTCGAGTTCGAAGAGGCGCTGGACGAGGTGCGGATCCGTCCGGGACAGCGTGACCTGCGGACCGCGGAAGCCACGTGTCACGTGCAGCACCACGCACTTGATCCGGTTGCCGTGCTCGTACAACTCGCCCGGCACCTGCTCGCTCGGCGGCAACATCGCCTCGATCTTGCCGAGGTCGACGCTCACGATGCCCTTCTCGGCGCGCCCCTCGTGCGCCTGGATGACGCCGGTCACCAGGTCGCCGTCGCGGCCCGCGTACTCGCCGAAGTGCGCCTCGTCGGTCGCCTCCCGCAGCCGTTGGAGGATGACCTGCTTCGCGGTCATCGTCGCGATCCGGCCGAAGTCGTTCGGCGTGTCGTCGAACTCCCGGACGACGGCGCCTTCCTCGTCCACCTCCGCGGCCAACACACTTACTGCGCCGGACTTACGGTCGATCTCCACACGCGCGTGCGTGTACGCGCCCTCGGTGTGCCGGTACGCGGTCAGCAACGCGGTCTCGATCGCGGAGATGATGGTCTCCAGCGGGATCTCGCGCTCCCGTTCCAGCGCGCGAAGGACGGCCAGGTCAAGATTCATTGTTCGGCCTCCTTTCGGCGTGCGGACTGCCTTTCGGCGTGCGGACTGCGGGCGTCGCGGATCTGGTCGTCATCACGGGAGCGGCCATCTCGGGACCGGACATCGCCGGACTTGAGATCATCGTCGTGCATCGCGCGCCGGTCCGCGCGGACATCGTGGCCGGACGCGCCCGCGACGTGCGACGCGAGCGCGTCGAAGTCGTCGTCCTCGCCGTCCTCGTCGTCCTCCCCGAACGTGATCATGTCGTCGTCGTCCACGTCGTCGAGCCGACTGAACTCCACTTCGACGCGGCCACGACCGAGTTCCTCGTACGGCCGCGTGGTCTCGTCGCCGTCCACGGACAGCGTTGCGGTGTCGTCGTCGGCCGCGACGACCCGGCCGGTTACGAGGTGCCCGTCGAGTCGTACGGTGACCAGCCGCCCGACGTTGCGCCGCCAGTGCCGTGGCAGGCGCAGCGGTCGGTCGGTACCCGGCGACGACACCTCGAGCTGGTATTCGCCGGCGATGAACTCGCCATCGGTGGCCTCGGCGGCGTCCAGCCGGTTCGAGATGTCACGCGACAGTTCGGCGACCGCGTCCAAGCCGACGCCGCCGTCGCGGTCGACCGTCACGCGGATCACGTAGCGGCGGCCCATCCGTACCACCGCAAGGTCTTCAAGGTCGTAGCCCGCGGACCCGGCGACCGGGCCGACCACCTCGCGCAGGCGAAGCTTGTAGGCGGCAAGGTCGCCGCTCGTCGGACCCCCAGTTGCCGGGCGAGTGACGTCGCCAGCCGGGCGCGAGCCGTGACCGGCCGGGCGGCCGGACCGACCGGAGGCACGGCCACGTGTCGCCATGCCATCCACCTCCCGAGGCGAAATAGCTACATACGACCCTTCCGCCGGGCGAACGGAGCGCACGGCGGTGGGCATAGAAGCGTAACCCGCCGCGTCGCCGCACGTCAGATCGGCGCGCGTCAACGCCGCAATATCGACACTCCGACTCGGTCGCCGCCGACTCCGGCGCGCGTTGAACCGAAATGTCGGTACCTCGGGTTTCGGCGGCTCGCGTCGATGGTGTTGGATTGCCCGGTGCCCGCGCAACGGACGCCGTTCGGCCTCGCAAACCTGCGCCAGCCAGTGCCGGACGAGCGGCGACTGAGCCGGCGACACGCGATCGCGGGCATGGTCGGGCTTGCCGCGCTCGGCGCCGCGGGGCTTGCGTTCGCCGGATGTACGTCGCAGCCGGCCACCGAGTCGGCCGCCGAACTCATCGCATCCGACCCGCTCGGCCCGCTCTACAACGAGACGAGGCTCCTGATCTCGCGCTACGACGAGGCGATGACGGCCGCGCCCACGCTGAATGGTCTGCTCGGCCCGTTGCGTGAAGAGAACCGCCGGCACCTGATCGCGATCGCGTCCATGATCGGCATCCCCACGCCGTCGGTCGCCGCTGGGCCGAATCCGAGCGGCATTCCACTGCCGGTCCCGGCCAGCGGTCGGCCGGCAACTCCGCCGGCCGGATCGCAGTCGCCGACGAATCCCGTTGAGTCGAGTCCGGCCGCCGGGAGTTCCACGTCGCCGGAAGGCCCGTCCAGCGTCGCGCCGTCCGGCTCGGTTTCGGGCGGCACGTCCGCGTCGCCGTCGACCAGTGCGGACGCCGCCGCGGCGACCCGGGCGGCGTTGTCGACGGCGGAGAAGTCCGCACAGACGAACGCGGTCGCCGCGTGCGTCACGGCACCGTCGGATCGCGTCGCCGTCCTCGCGTCGATCGCCGCCAGCCGAGCAACCCATGTGGCGGCATTGCGATGACCACCCCGTTGGAGAGCGCCCTTGGCGATGCGTTGCGCGGCGAGTACGCGGCGATCTTCGCGTACGCCGTGGTCGGCCCCCGGTTGGTCGGGCCGGCGCGGGCACTGGCGCTGCAGTACGAGGCGGCGCACCGTACGCAGCGCGACTCGCTACTGGTGACGCTGACGTCGCCGCCGGCCGCGGAGGCCATCTACGCGCTGCCGTTTCCGGTCAACGACGCACCCAGCGCCATCGCGCTCGCGGTCTACATCGAGGATCGGTGCGCCGTGCTCTGGCGCGCGGTCGTGGTCGCGTCGAGCGGTGCGAATCGCCGGTCCCCGCTGACCGTGCTCACCGACACCGCGCTTCGAGCCGCGGCACTGCGGCGCGCCGGTGGCGCCGTACCGGGAACCGTTCCGTTCCCGGGCCTGACTGCCTGACGGGCTTGGCCGCCTGACCGCCTGACGGGCTTGGCCGCCCGCCGTTCCCGCGTGACCGCCCGCAGTCTCCTCGCCCGCCTGACCGGCGTGGCAGCACTGCGCCTGCCCGGGAAGCGCAGGTAGCGACGCGTCCGTGCCAGCTACGGCGGCGCATCTTGAATGACTGCATACTGCGTATGCATACTCAGTAACCATGTCGGTCAAGTACGGCCTGCTGGCGCTTCTCGAGCGCGGCCCGATGTACGGCTACCAGCTCCGGGTGGCGTTCGAAGCGTCCACCGGCGGCGCCTGGCCTCTGAACATCGGTCAGGTCTACACAACGTTGAACCGGCTCGAACGTGACGCGTTCGTGAGCCCGCTGCCCGAGCAGGACGGGGGGCAACGGTCCTACGAGATCACCGCGGCCGGACGCGCCGAGCTGGCCACCTGGTTCGCCACGCCGGTGGAGCGCACCGATCGGCCACGAGACGAGCTCGCCATCAAGATCGCGCTCGCGATCACGACACCCGGCGTCGACGTACGAGCCGTGCTCCAGGCACAGCGGACCGCGACGATCCGCACGCTCCAGGAGTACACGCGGCTCAAAGCGCGCGCCGACCAGCCGGACGACCTGCCGTGGCGGCTCAGCTTGGAGGCGATGTTGTTCCACGCCGAGGCCGAGACGCGATGGTTGGACCATTGCGAGACCGCGCTGGTCCGGCATGCACCATCGGTCACGCCGACGCCGGACGCCTCGACGACACCCGTCATGCCGAAGCCGGACGGTTCGACGACGCCAGTTGCTGGCACTGAGTCCGGCGACCACAAAACCGACCAGAAAGCCGACCGCAAAGCATCCGCCGACCACAAGCGGGGAGTGGGTTCGCCATGAGCTTGCTCGAGATGCGGTCGGTGCACCGCACACACGGCCACGGCGCCGCCGCCGTACACGCGCTCGCCGGCGTCGACCTGACCGTCGAGCCGGGCGAACTCGTCGCCGTGATGGGACCGTCCGGGTCCGGCAAGTCGACGTTGCTCAACATCGCCGGCGGCCTGGACCGTCCGACAAGCGGAGAGGTATCCGTCGAGGGTAAGCGGCTCGGCGACTTGAGCCGCAGCGCGCTCGCCGCCCTTCGACGCCGGCACGTGGGGTACGTCTTCCAGGACCTGAATCTCGTACCGAGCCTGACCGCGGCGGAGAACGTGGCGCTGCCGCTCGAACTCGACGGCGTCGGCCTACGACGAGCGCGTCGCGCGGCGATGGCGGCGCTCGCCGAGGTGGACCTCGAGGCGCTGGCTGGGCGGTTCCCTGACGACATGTCCGGCGGCCAGCAGCAGCGCGTCGCGATCGCGCGCGCGTTGATCGGCCGACGCCGCCTCGTGCTCGCCGACGAGCCGACCGGCGCGCTGGACTCGGTCACTGGCGAAGCAGTGCTGCGCCTGCTACGTGGCCGCGTGGACGCCGGGGCCGCCGGATTGATCGTCACGCACGAGGCGCGGCACGCCGGTTGGGCGGATCGCGTCGTGTTCCTGCGGGACGGTGTCGTCGTCGACGCGTCGGGACCGCTGTCCACCCCGGACGATTTGTTGATCACGCGCGGCTAAGGAGCGGTCAACGTGCGGACATGGTTCGTAGCGCTACGCATTGCCCGCCGCGAGGCACGGCGCGCCAAGGGACGTACCGCGCTTGTCGTCGCGATGATCGGGCTGCCGATCGCCGTGCTCAGCCTCGCCGCGGCCGTCATCGACATGGCACGGCTCACGCCGAGCGAGCAGGTCACGCGCCAGATGGGCGCCGCCGCGGCGGCCGTCCGATGGACACCCGACCAGATACGGCAAGTCCCGGCCGAGGTCGGAGACGCGAGCAGCATCGGTGCCGGCGGCCCGCTCACCGGCGCTCCGTCATCCGCAGATTTGGTCGCGCTGCTCCCGGCCGGCAGCACCGCGACCCAGGTCTGGTCCGCGCGGATCGCGGTGCGCACCGCGGGCGGCGTCGGCGCAGTGAGCGCCCAGGGCATCGACGCGGCGAACCCGCTCACGCGTGGCATCGTGCGGGTCCTCGCCGGCCGTGTTCCGCGGTCCATTGACGAGGTCGCCGCGTCGCCAGCCGCACTCGCGCGACTCGGCGCACGAGTCGGCGAAACGGTACGAGCGCTGGGCTCGAACGACTCGTACACGATCGTCGGCATCGTAGAGATCGGCGGTCAGCACGATCAGACGCTGCTGTTCGAACCGTCCGCGCGACCGGCCACGCAGACTGGCGCGTACCGGTCAAGTTGGCTGGTCGGCCAACGTACGCCGGTGGTCGGGCACGAGATCGAGTCGCTCAACGCCAAGGGGTTCCTCGTCGTCTCGCGCCAGCTCGTGCTGCGCCCGCCGCCGACGCCGGCGTTCCATGGACCCAGCGGCGACGATGTGCAGAATTTTGGTATCGGCACACTGCTAGTCGGCCTCGCGGTTCTTGAGGTGGTGCTGCTGGCCGGTCCCGCGTTCGCGGTCGGCGCGCGGCGCCGGCAGCACGACCTCGCGTTGATCGCCGCGGGCGGCGGACCGCCGTCGACGCTGCGACGCATCATGCTTGCCGACGGCGTCGTGTGCGGCGCGATCGCGGCGGCCAGCGGCTTGGCGCTTGGGCTCGGGCTGGCATTCGGCGGCCGGTCGTTCGTGGAGAGCCACTTCTTCGACTCGGACCTCGGTGGCTACCGCGTCTTCCCGTGGGCGGTCGCGGGCGTGATCGTCGTCTCGGTGGGCATCGGGCTGCTCGGAGCGCTGCTTCCCGCGGTGAGTGCGGGTCGGCAGGACATCGTTGCGTCGCTGTCCGGTCGCCGCGGCGTGACCCGGGTACGGCGGCGATGGGTGATCGGCGGTGTGACGCTGATCGTGCTCGGTGCGGTGCTGACCGGGTACGGTGCCACGGCGGTACGGTCCGGTCCGGTGCTCGCTGGGCTCGCGCTCGTCGAGTTCGGACTCGTCATGTGCACGCCCGCGCTGGTCGGGCTGATCGCCGGGCTCGGCCGCTTCCTGCCGCTCGCGCCGCGGCTCGCGCTGCGCGACGCCGCCCGCCGCCGATCAGCGACCGCTCCGGCGATCGCCGCGGTGATGGCGGCCGTCGCCGGCAGCGTCGCGATCACGGTGTACGTATCGGCGCAGCGCGCCGCGAACGTCGAGACGTACGCATTCGGCACGCCGCTCGGCACGGTGACGGTATGGGCGATGCAGCCCAGCACCGGGAACTACGTGACCGGTCCGGTGACGGCCTTGACGACCGCCGCGCACTCGGCGCTGCCCGGTGCGACGGTCGTGCCGTTCCAGGTGCTCAGTTGCCCGTACGCCCCGAACGGTCCGCAACCGTCCGGGCTGTGCGGCGCGCAACTCGTCCTGCCGGTCGACCGGAAGTGCCCGTTCGAGGCGTTCCCCTCGTTGACCAAAGCGCAGACTCGCGAGGCGCTCGCCGATCCGCGCTGCAACACGTCGACCAATGAGGTCTTCGGCTATACGCAGACCGTCGTCACCGACTCCCCCGGCGTGGTGGCCGCGGTGTCCGGACTGACCGCCGGCAAACTCGATGCCGCGACCGCGACGCTTCGTGCCGGCGGGATCCTGGTCTCCGACACCTCCTACGTCGAGCACGGTTTCGCAACGCTCGACCTCGCGGCCGAGGACGGATCGACGCACACGATGCGGGTGCCGGCTTACGCCGTGCAGACCGGCGTGCGGTGGTTCCAACCGGTGTACAGCCCGAATCTCCTCAACGTCACACACAACACGGCGGTGCAGACCGGCATCCTGGCCACGCCGCGCGGCATTCCGACCCAGGCCGCCGAGGACGCGCTCAACGCGCTGACGCTCGACGCCGCGTCGGACATCAACATCTACGTGGAGCGCGGCCACGTCACGGGGCACGACCCGTCGGTCGCGCTCCTACTTTCGCTGGCCGCCGCGGTCATCGCGCTTGGCGCGGCCGCGATCGCGACCGGTCTCGCCGCCACGGACTCCCGACGAGACCTGATCACGCTCGGCGCGGTTGGTGCGACGCCACGGGTACGCCGGATGCTGTCGCTCGCGCAGGCCGCGGTGATCTCCGGCACCGG
This sequence comes from Micromonosporaceae bacterium, assembly GCA_035713725.1. Taxonomy (GTDB): domain Bacteria; phylum Actinomycetota; class Actinomycetes; order Mycobacteriales; family Micromonosporaceae; genus DASQPR01. The sequence goes on along the minus strand of DASTMZ010000077.1, from coordinate 38,927 downwards.
CAGCCTGATCGGCGTGCTGGCCGGCTTCGGCATGTCGGTGGCGGTACTGATCGCGATGGACCGCCAATGGGCACAAGTGTGGCCACGCCGGGCGTACTACCCGATCACCGTGCCCTGGCTGAACTTCGCCGTCGCGCTGGTCGCCGTACCGCTCGTCGCGATGCTTGGCGCTGGGTTGCTGACTCGGTCGCGCCTGCCGAGCGAACGGCGCGCGGACTGACGTTCGGGCCGACGGGACAGCGCGCCGGCGCCCGGGTACGACAGAATGATCATGTGTCCCGACTGCACGCCCATCCACTCGTCGCCGGCGTCCGCTCACTGGGCCATCGGGGTTGGTTCTCGGTGTTCCTGCGACGAGTTGTGGTGCCGATAGACGTGGTCGTCGCACGCGCCACGGGCGGTCGGCTGGTGGCGTTTGGCAGCCGTACGTTCCCGTCGCTGTTGCTCACTACGGTCGGCCGGCGATCCGGCGAACCGCGGACGATACCGCTGCTCTACGCACGCGACGGCGATGCGTACGTGGTGATCGGCTCGAACTTCGGCCAGGCTCATCAGCCCGCGTGGTCGGGGAATCTGCTCGCCCATCCCGAGGCGACGGTGACGGTGGCTGGTCGGACCCTCCCGGTCGTGGCGCGCCTTGCCACGGGTGTCGAGCGCGATCGGTTGTTTGCGCTACTGCTGTCGATGTGGCCGGCGTACCAGACATACCAGCTTCGGTCCGGCGGCCGTGACATGCGCATCTTCCGGCTGGCGCCGGCGGGTGACCCTACCGCCCCATAGGTTGGTGGCATGCGTGTCACGGTGCTCGGCGGACTCGGTGCGTTCCCGACCGCGGACGGCGGATGCAACGCATTCCTCGTCGAACGCGACGGCTTCCATCTGTTGGTCGATCCCGGCTACGCCACGGTCCAGCCGTTGCTGTCGCGCGTCGCGGCGGCCGACGTCGACGCGGCCTGGATCAGCCACGGTCACCCGGACCACTGCGCCGATCTGCAGCCGCTGTTGCGGGCGCGGGCGCTGGCGCAGACCGGGCACAGCGCCGCCGATGCGCTACCGGTGATCGCACCGGCGGGCGCGCTCACCCCGATCCTCGCGATTGACCAGCCGGGCACGATCGACGGCGCGTACGCCCTGCGCGAGGTGGCCGACGGCGACGCGTTCGACATCGGCCCGTTCCGGTTCGCCGTCCGCGATCTTCCCCACATGGTGCCGAATCTGGGCGTACGCATCAGTGCCGCGGGCACCGTGCTCGCGTACACCGGTGACTGCGGTCCGACATCGATCGTGGCCGAGCTCGCGGACGGCGCCGATCTGCTGATCGCGAACGCCACGTTCCCCGACGACGTTCCGCCGCCGCGTACCCCGCATCTGTCGAGCGCGCGTCAGGCCGGCATGTACGCGACGGAGGCACGAGCCAAGGCGCTGTTGCTGACACATCTCTGGCCGGGCGTACGGCCGGCTGACATGTTGGACGCCGCCCGCGACACGTACGACGGGCCGGTGCACGTTGCATTGCCCGGCCTGACGCTGACATTGCCGGGCGGCAGGCGCCCTTAGCCGACGCCGGCCGTGCCGACTAGGTGTCCGATGCCGTACGTTGCGGCGGCCGCCGCGCTACCGAGTACGAGCTGGCGAATGCCGCTGTACCACCAGCGCTGGTTCGTGAACCGCGCGGTCAGCGCGCCGGCAAGGAACAGGCCGCAACCGCCGACGATCAGTGCCGGCCACAGGTTGTTGAACCCGAGCAGGTAGGGCAGCAACGGAATCACCGCGCCGATCGAGAAGCACAGGAACGACGAGATCGCGGCGAGCCATGGACTTGGTACGTCGTGCGGGTTGACGCCGAGCTCCTCCTGTGCGTGGACGCGCAGCGCCTCCTCCGGATTCTCGGCCACCGCCTTTGCCACCTGGCGCGCGAGATCCGGCGGCAGACCGCGCTGAATCCACCGCTGCGCCAGCTCCTCGGCCTCGGCCTCCGGGTGCCGTTCGAGTTCCCGGCGCTCCTTGGCCACCTCGCTGGCGACTTGGTCGTTCTGGGTACGCACGCTGGTGTATTCGCCGAGGCCCATGGAGATCGCGCCGGCCACCAATCCGGCGACGCCGGTCAACACGATCGCGTGTCGCGACGCACCGCCGCCGCCCACGCCGCTGATTAGCGCGATGTTCGTGACGAGGCCGTCCATCGCGCCGAAGACCGCCGGGCGCAGCCAACCGCCGGAGACGTCGGCGTGATGTTGCGCGTCCAGCGCTGCCGGCCGAGACGCGGACGACATCGGGTGGTCAGCGGCTGCCGCCGTCGGGTTGTGCTCGCCAGCTCGGTTGGGCGAGGCGGCTGGATTGTGCGCCGTCGCGTTCGGCTCGCCGGCTCGGTTAGACGATGCAGCCGGGTTGGGCGATGCGGCTGGATTGGGCTCGCCGGCTCGGCTGGGCGAGGCGGCCGGGTTGGGCGATGCGGTGGGTTCAGTGGCGTCGGTCATGGCAGCGTCAGGATCTCATGGCAGCGTCAGGATCTCCGCCCCGTCGTCGGTGATCACGACGGTGTGCTCGAACTGCGCGGTCCACTTTCGATCCTTCGTCACCGCCGTCCAGCCGTCGGGCCACAGGTCGAAGGCCGCCGTGCCAAGTGTGATCATCGGCTCGATCGTGAACGTCATGCCCTCTTCCATGACCGTATTCATCGACGGGTTGTCGAAGTGCGGGATGAACAGTCCGCTGTGGAACGTGGTGTGAATGCCGTGCCCGCCGAATTCGCGTACGACGCCGTACCCGAACCGCTTCGCGTACGCCTCGATCACCCGGCCGATGACGTTGATTGGTCGGCCCGGCGCGCAGGCCCGTACGCCACGCATCATCGCCTCGTGCGTGCGCTCCACTAGCAGCCGCGCTTCCTCGGATACGTTGCCGACGCAGAAGGTGACGTCGGTGTCGCCATGCACGCCATTGACGTATGCCGTGACGTCGATGTTGATGATGTCGCCGTCCTCGATCACCGTCGAGTCCGGGATGCCGTGGCAGATCACCTCGTTCAGCGACGTACAGCTGGACTTCGGAAAGCCTTTGTACCCAAGCGTCGACGGGTACGCACCGTGGTCGCACAGGAACTCGTGCACGATGCGATCGATCTCATCCGTGGTCACGCCTGGCTTGCAGTGCTCGCCGCCGAGTTGCGTAGCCTGGGCCGCCAGCCGCGACGCGTGCCGCATCCTCTCGATGGTCTCTGCCGTCTGCACGTGCGGGCCGTGGTAGGGCCGCGGGCGCTTGTGGCCCACGTACTCCGGACGGGCGATGCTCGAGGGCACCTGCCGCCAGGGGCCCAGCGTTCCGGGTGTCAGCGCGGTTCGCACGGTCATGCCAACGAGCCTATCCAGACCGTGGCCCTCCTGGCTCGCGCCGCATCGCACCGGTCGCCGCGCGGGCCGCGGCTCACACACCGCCGACCCGACGCGTCTGGTCCGGATCATGACATCGACGCAGGTCGAGGTTTTGTCGTACGGGTGTGCGAACGTAGATTCGTGAGCGGGTTCGGTGCGGACGGTTCGGTGCCACAAGAGTGGCTGCCGCAAGAATCGCTGACACAAGCGACCGATGCCGTTCGCGAACTGGCATCGCGGCCCGCCTACGCGCTGTCGGACGACACGCTTCGCACGGCCGTAGTTGACCTGCACCGTCTCGCGTCCATCGCGACCGCCGCGACGGCGATGCTCACTCGTGAGGCCTCCGGACGCGATCTCCCCCGTCAGGATGGCGCGACAGCGGCGGTCGCGTGGCTTCGGGACCTGCTGCGCGTCGCGGGACCTCAAGCGCGGCAGCTCGTCACGCTCGGGCAGGTGATGGACGCCCGACCAGCGTTGGCCGACGCGGTCACCGATGGTGTGGTCAACGCAGCGCAGGCAGCAGCGATCGGGCAGGCACTCGCCGACGTAGCGGCCGATGACGAGCCGGCGTTGATCGCCAAGGTCGAAACCATCTTGATCGGGCACGCCGCCCACTTCGAACCGACCATTCTCCGCAGGCTCGGCGAGCGGGTCATAGCGCACGTCGCTCCGGATCTCGCGGACGAGCGACTGCGGGATCGGCTGGATCGCGAGGCGCGCCGCGCGCGCCAGCGCCGTGCGTTCTCCATCTTTCCCGACGGGTTGGGCGCGATGCGGGTTAGCGGCGTGCTCGATGTGGAGGGCGCGGCGATCGTTACGGCGGCGCTCGAGCCACTATCAGCACCGATACGCGGCATCGATGGTCCGGATCCGCGTACGGCGACGGCCCGACGCGCAGACGCGTTAGTCGAGGTTTGTCGCGTCGCGTTGGCCTGCGATGGATTGCCGGACAACGGCGGCCAGCCTCCGCAGGTCAATGTCACCGTCGACTTCGACGAACTCCGACGTTCCGTGGCGATCGGTCAGTTGGACAGCGGCCTTCAGTTGTCGCCATCGACCATGCGGCGCCTCGCGTGCTCCGCGCAGATTCTGCCCGCCGTGATGGATGCCGCCTCGGTTCCGATCGACCTCGGACGCAGTCGACGCCTGTTCACGGGGACGGCGCGTCAGGCGGTTGTCCTGCGTGACCGCGGCTGCGCGTTTCCCGGCTGCGACCGCCCGCCACGGTGGACGGACATCCACCACATCATCCCGTGGTCAGAAGGCGGACGGACCGATCGGGACAACGGTGTCGCGCTTTGCGGGTTCCATCACCGCCTGATCCACCACAGCGACTGGACAGTGCGGCTAGGCGCCGACCAACATCCCGAATTCATTCCCCCGGCGCACATAGACCCTGGACGTCGACCGCGGCGCAATCCGTATCACCCGCGCAAATAGCCCCGCCGCCGGCGGAGCCGAATCCCCACGACCGAGTCCCCACGGCAGAATCCCACGGCAGAATCCCCACGGCCGAGTCCCCACGGCCGAGTCCCCACGGCTGAGTCCGCACGGCTGAATCCCAAGACCGAGTCCCCACGAAGAGTCAGCACGACCAAATCCCCACGACCGAGTCCGCACGACCAAATCCCCACGACCAAATCCCCACGACCGAGTCCGCACGACCGGATCTCGACGGTGCTGTCTTGGTGCCCATCGGCGCGGGGCTAGTGCGTGATGCCGCTCAACTGCAGGCCGACGACGCCGGCTATGACCAGGACGATTGATGTGATCTTGAGTAACGATACTGACTCGTCGAGCCAGATCATGCCGACGATCGCGGTGCCCGCAGCGCCAATGCCGGTCCACACGGCGTAGGCCGGACCAACCTCCAACGCCCGGAGGGCCAGTGTCAGCAGGCCGAAGCTGCCAAGCGCGAAGATCATGAACAGAACTGTCGGCGTGATCCGACTGAAGCCGTGACTCTGCTTCAGGCTGATCGCAAATCCCGTCTCGAGCAGGCCCGCGATCACGACCAACAGCCACGCCATGCCAGCCCTCCGTATCAATGGTCTCGTCGCCGTGCGCTCAGGTATGTGTGCCACCGCACCAGAATGACCCGTACCCGTCGGATCTGACACTCGAATGCTCCTTGGGTATGCCGCCCGTCGCGCGGACTGTGCGCGAATCGCGCGGGCTGTGTGCCAATCGCGCGGACTGTGTGCCGATCGCGGCGGCCGTGTTCGCGTCGAGACCGCCCGCGGCCACCGTTTGTTGCTCAGGTCCAGCGTTGTTGCTCAGGTCCAGCCCGCCCGGCCTGTCAGGTGGTTCGGTCAGGCGGGCCGGTCAAGCGATCCTCTCTGGCGGGTCTTGTCGGCCGGTCTCGCCAGCCGGTCTGGTCAGCCGATCCGGCGAGCTGGTCTTGTCGGCGGTCGTCGGCATGATGATCGCATGACGACCATCGGTGCGGTGTTTACGCCCAGCTTGCCACCCGAACGATTGCGCGCTGTTGCGCGGGCCGCGGACTCCGCAGGACTCGACGAACTCTGGCTGTGGGAGGACTGCTTCCGTGAGGGTGGCGTGTCGTCGGCCACGGCCGCGCTCGCTTGGACCGATCGGTTGCGCGTCGGCGTTGGCGTGTTTCCGGTGCCACTGCGGAATGTCGCGCTTGCCGCGATGGAGATCGCGACGCTCGACCGGATGTTTCCGGGCCGCGCCATCGCGGGGATCGGACACGGCGTGCAGAGCTGGATGGAACAGGTGGGCGCGAAGCCGGCGTCGCCGCTCACGTTGCTTCGCGAATACGCGACAGCGCTCCGCTCGCTCCTCGCCGGCGAGCGACTCACGGTCCACGGCCGCTACGTCCGCCTGACCGACGTCGCGCTCGACTGGCCGCCAGCGTCGACGCCGGCAGTACACGCCGCTGCTAGCGGTCCACGTACGATGCGTCTCAGTGGCGAGATCGCGGACGGTACGGTGCTCACCGGCGGCTCGCCGCCGGACGCCGTACGAGCCGCAGCCACTCTCATCGCCGAGGGACAGCGTGCCGCCGGCCGTACGGATCCGCACCGCATCACGGTCTACCTACCGGTCGCCATTGGACCAGACGCCGCCGAGCAGCTGCGCACCAACGCGGAGTATTACGGCGAGTCGGATCTATTCGGTGCCGGCGGGGATCCGCCCGCCGTGGCGGATGCCGTACGTGAACTCGCGGACGCCGGTGCCACCGCCGTCATCCTGCAGCCCGTACTCGACGCCGACCCGGAGTCGTTCGTCCGGTTCGTCGCCGACGAGGTGCGCCCCCTGATCGACTGACGTCGGGTGATCAATGAGCAGGAACCGTGCCGGTGGGCGGGGTCGCAGTCGTGGCCGGACGGCCGTCTGGCGCTGTCGTGGTGTCGCCGGTGATGGCACGCAGGAAGCCCTCGAACAACCGCCAGTCAGTCATCTGCTCGGGGTGCCACTGGACACCGACAACAAACGACTTCGACGGATCCTCGACCGCTTCGACTAGCGCTTCGGCCGCGGCCAAGTCGGCTGCCGCCCCGTGGTCGGCGGCAGCGTCCACGGCCCAGCCGGTGGCGGTCAGCGAGCCGACATCCGCGACCCCCTGGTGGTGCAACGAATTCACCGTCGTCCGCTCGCCGAGCATTGCAGCGGACGCCGAGCCCGCCGCGAGCCGTACGTCGTGGGTGCCGTACCCGACCGAAGGCCGGTGTCGGTCGTGTCCGAGTACGTCGGGCAGGTGCTGATGCAGCCGGCCACCGTACGCGACAGTCAGCAACTGCATCCCGCGGCAGATGGCGAGCACTGGCATGTCCCGATCGAGTGCCCCGCGAAGCAGAGTCATCTCCGAGTCGTCCCGCGCCGGCCGAAGGTACGTGCGCGGATGCGGCGTCTGGCCGTAGTACGACGGCTGCACGTCGGCTCCGCCGGTGAACACGATGCCGTCGAGCGCGTCGAGCACGTCCGTACCCGGATCGTCCTCCGGCAGCAGCACGGCGCGGCCGCCACTGGCTTGCACGGCGCGTACGTATGCCATCGGCAGTGCCGCGGCGTACGTCTCACCGGAACCGAACGGCATCGTCTCGCCGTAGGTGGTCAGGCCGATCAGCGGGCGTGTCCGGAGATCACGCGAGAGAACGCGGGAGGTCACGGGCGCAACGCTATCGCGCCCGGCCGGACCGGCGTCCCGCCCCAATTGCCAAGGCCCCCCAATTGCCACGGCCCCAGCGACAGGGCCCCAGCGACACGGCTACAGCGGCGTGACATAGGCACCGGTGAGGCCGCCGTCCACGACGAAGGTGTTCGCGGTGATGAACGATGCATCGTCGCTGGCGAGGAACGCGACGGCCGCGGCGATCTCCTCCGGTTCGCCGAAGCGGCCCATCGGGATGTGTACGAGGCGGCGTGCCGCGCGTTCCGGGTCCTTGGCGAACAACTCGCGCAGCAGCGGCGTATTGATCGGTCCGGGACACAGCGCATTGATCCGGATGCCTTCGCGGGCGAACTGCACGCCGAGTTCGCGGGTCAGCGCGAGCACGCCGCCCTTACTTGCGGTGTACGAGATCTGCGACGTCGCGGCGCCCATCAGCGCGACGAACGACGCCGTGTTGATGATCGAGCCCTTGCCCTGTGCGCGCATGTGACCGATCGCGTACTTACAGCACAGGTAGACGCTGGTCAGGTTCACGCGCTGCACCCGCTCCCACACGTCCAGATCCGTGTCCAGGATCGAGTCGTCGTCCGGTGGCGAGATGCCGGCATTGTTGAACGCCACGTCCACCCGGCCGTGTTCGGTCGCCACGTGCGCGAACAGCTCTCGTACCGCGGCTTCGTCAGTGACGTCCGTGGCGACGAACTCGCCGCCCACCTCGTCGGCGGCGGCCTTTCCGGCGTCGACCGCGACGTCCACGATCACGACGACCGCGCCCTCGTCCCGGAAGCGGCGCGCGGTGGCCAGACCTATGCCACTACCGCCGCCGGTGATCACCGCGACGCGATCCTGTAAGCGCCCTGCCACGTTGCCTCCAACACGAAGACCAACAGACGACTGAAGACCAACAGACGACTAACGACCGGACTACCACAACGATGATGACAAACCACGATACAAACCGGGTGGATAGTGAGGCGACGACCTGAACGTACGTCTCGGACTAGGGATCGGTTGCGATGAACACGTTCTTCACGTCGCTGAACGCGTGCAGCGCGTCGGGTCCCAACTCGCGGCCGAGGCCCGATTGCTTCATCCCCCCGAACGGCGTCCAGTAGCGCACCGACGAATGCGAGTTGACGCTTAACGTGCCAGTCTCGACGGCGCGGGCCACTCGTAGCGCGCGCCCCACGTCGCGCGTCCACAGCGACCCGGACAGGCCGTATTCGGTGTCGTTCGCGAGCCGTACGGCCTCCGACTCGTCGGTGAACGGCAGCACCGAGACGACCGGACCGAAGATCTCCTCGCGCCAGTGCGCCTCACTGGCCGACCCGGTGGCCAGCACGGTCGGCGGAAACCAGAACCCCTCGCCCGCCGGGCACGAGCCGCGGAACGCCACCTGCGCGCCGTCGACGTATGACGCGACCACGTCGCGCTGTGCGCCGGTGATGAGCGGACCCATCTGCGCCGTCTCCAGGCTCGGATCCTCACAGCGGTACGCCTGGACCGCCGGCTCGAGCAGCGCCATGAACCGGTCGTACGCGGACGCCTCGACGAGAATCCGTGATCGCGCGCAGCAGTCCTGGCCCGCGTTGTCGAACACGCCCGCCGGCGCGGCCGCGGCCGCCGCCTCGAGATCCGCGTCGGCGAACACGATGTTGGCCGACTTGCCGCCGAGCTCCAGCGTGACGCGCTTGACCTGGTCGGAGCAGCCGGCCATGATCCGCTTGCCGACCTCGGTCGAGCCGGTAAAGCACACCTTGCGGACCGCGGGATGCGTCACGAACCGCTCGCCGACGACCGATCCCTTACCGGGTACGACGGTAAAGACGTGCTCCGGCAAGCCGGCGTCGAGCGCCAACTCCGCGAGCCGCAGCGCGGTCAGCGGCGTGACCTCGGCTGGCTTCAGAACCACCGTGTTGCCGGCCGCAAGCGCGGGGGCGAAACCCCAGCCGGCGATCGGCATCGGAAAGTTCCACGGCACGACGATTCCGACCACGCCGAGCGGCTCGTGGAACGTCATGTCCACGCCACCGGGCACCGGGATCTGCTTGCCGTGCAGGCGTTCCGGCGCGCCGGCGTAGAAGTTGAGCACGTCGCGTACGTTGCCCGCCTCCCATCGGGCATTGCCGATCGTGTGCCCGGAGTTTTCCACCTCGAGCGCGGCGAGTTCGTCGATGTGCGCGTCCACCACGGCCGCGAAGCGGCGCAGCAGCCGTGCCCGATCGCTGGGCGAGACGCGACGCCAGCCATCGAACGCCCCCCTCGAGCGTTCGATAGCGGCGTCCGTCTCGTCGAGCGATGTCGGCTCGACGTCCGCGATGACCTTCTCGTTGGCCGGGTTGATCAGCTTCATGACGTTCCCGCGCACCATGCATCGGGTCGGACCACAGCACGTCGGACCGCACCGCGTCGGACCACGTCGCCTTTCAGCGCCCAGTGTCGGACTACGCCGCCTCGGACCACAGCCGGAGTGGTGTGGGAGCCTCCCCAGGACCTTTCCCCCCACCCCTGACCGCGGATGCGGCCAGTTCGCGCCGCCAGCGTGGCGCGAGTCAAATTGCGCGAGCTCGGCCCGGCACCGGGCCTTCCGCGTCGGCCCGGTTGGTTGGCGCCGGCCAGGACCGCCCGCGCCCCTGCCGCCCAGGTGTCACAAGCGCTCGAAGCCACGCGTCAACTCCCAGTCCGTCACGGCCGCGTCGAAGGCGGCGAGCTCTACGCGCGCGTTGTTCACGTAATGCGCGACAACGTCGGCCCCGAACGCGTCACCGGCGATCGTCGACGATTCCCACGCGGCGAGCGCCTCTCGCAAGGTGGCCGGCATCCGTGGGCCCTCGGTGTCGTCGTACGCGTTGCCGGGGTACTCGGGCTCCAAGGTCAGCTGGCGCTCGATGCCGTACACGGCGGCGGCAACCATGCCCGCAATCGCGAGGTACGGGTTCACGTCGCCGCCGGGGGTACGGTTCTCCACCCGTATGGAGTCCGGCGAGTGGCCGACCATCCGCAGCGCGCAGGTCCGGTTGTCGCGTCCCCAACGCACCGCGGTCGGCGCGAACGAACCGGGCTGATAACGCTTGTACGAGTTGATGTTCGGCGCGTAGAGCAGGCTGAAGTCGCGCATCGTCGCCAGCAGGCCGGCCACTACGGACTGCCCGAGCGGCGACAGGTGCGCTGGGCCGTCGCCGGCCATCGCCGCATTGTGGTTCGACCCGGTGCCGACGGCTCCCCCACCGGACCCAGCGCCCGACCCAGCGCCGTCGATGGCGCGCAACGAGAAATGGATGTGACAGGAGTTGCCCTCACGCTGGTTCGGCTTGGCCATGAACGTCAGCGACATGCCGTCCTGCGCGGCGATCTCCTTCGCGCCGTTCTTGTAGATCACGTGATGGTCGGCGCACGTGAGGGCGTCGGCATAGCGGAAGGCGATCTCGTGCTGGCCGAGGTTGCATTCGCCCTTCGCGCTCTCCGGCGTGAGGCCGGCGCCGGCCATTTCGTTGCGGATACGGCGCAGCAACGGCTCGACGCGCGCCGTGCCGAGCAACGAGTAGTCCACGTTGTAGAGGTTCGCCGGTGTCAGGTCCCGGTATCCGCGCCGCCACGCATCCTCGTACGAGTCGCGGTAGACGATGAACTCCAGTTCGGTGCCGGCGAAGGCGGTCAATCCGTGCGCCGCCAACCGGTCGAGTTGCCGGCGCAGGATCTGACGCGGCGACGCCACCACGTCCGTACCGTCCAACCAGGCGACATCGGCGAGCACCATCGCCGTACCCGCTTGCCACGGCACGATGCGGAGCGTCGCGAGATCCGGCCGCATTGCCAGGTCGCCGTACCCGGCGGACCACGACGACATGGCGTACCCGTCAACGGTGTTCATGTCCACGTCGACGGCGAGCAGGTAGTTGCAGCCTTCGGTGCCGTGCTGCAGCACCTCGTCGAGGAAGAACCGAGCATGGCACCGCTTGCCTTGCAGCCGCCCCTGCATGTCGGTGATGGCGACCACGACGGTGTCGATCTCGCCCGCGTCGACCCGCCGGCGCAGTTCCCCCACGCTCAGGCTCGGGTTCATTCGGCGGTCCACCCTTCCAGCGCGCAAGAGGTCAGTCGCACATTAGGTCTACTGCCGAACCATTACGCCGTCAATCGGCGCTACCGGTGGAATCCGTGCCGGCCGGCGCTAGCCGAGCAGGCCGCGCAGCAGCTCGGCGGTGCCGTCACAGTGCTCCTCCATCGCAGTGCGCGCCGCCTTCGGGTCACCGCCAAGGATCGCTTCCACGATGCGCCGGTGTTGTGCATCCGAGTGCGCGAGATTTCGTTCCAGCACCGGGATGAGGGCCAACAACCGATCGACGGTGACCTGGACGTCCGCGACCGCGGCGGCAAGTGACGGTGAGCCGCCAGCGGTGGCGATCGCGAGATGCAGTCGGGAGTCCGCGACTCGGCGATCGGCCGCTCGGCGATCGGCCGCCGCCGCAAGGCACGCCGTCAGGTGAGCACGTTCCGCGGCGGAGAGGGACCGGGTTGCCGCCAGCGCCGCCGCCCCCGGCTCGACGACGCGGCGGAAGTCCAGCGCGTCGTGCAGCTTGTCGCCCATTTCGCGGGCCAGCGTCGCGGCCTCGTCCGGTCCCGCCACCGGCCGGGCACTGTCGCGGTAGACGACGAACGTGCCGCCGGCTCGGCCACGCCGCGTCTCGAGGTAGCCCGCGTCCCGCAGCGCCGCGATCGCCTCGCGGAGCGTGACGCGGCTGACCTGCAAGCGTTCCGCGAGCTCGCGTTCGGGTGGCAGCTGATCTCCGGCCGCCACCATGCCGAGCCGGATCGCCTGCGCCAGACGGGCCACCGTGATCTCGAACGCGTTGCCGCCGCGCACCGGCCGCCACACGGCCGTGCCGCCCCGTACGGCACCCGCCACCCGCGGCATCGCAGTCGTCACCGCCAGAGCAGTCACGGCCACCCGTGTCGCGCCGTCCGCGTCCGAGCCGTCTGTGTCCGAGCCGCCTGAGTCCAAGCCGTCTGAGTCCAAGGCGTCTGTGTCCGAGCCGTCTGTGTCCAGTCCGTCTGTGTCCGAGCCGTCTGGGTCCAAGCCGTCGCCGCCCGTAGCGTCCGCGCCCACATCGGGCGCGACGGCTAGCGCCGCGACGCCGGCGGCCACCGCGCCGGTACCCACCACGGCATCGACCGGTGTCGCGGCGCGCGATGGGTCGACCGCGGTTCGGCGGCGGCCGCGGCGCCGACTCGGCCCGGGCGGGCCGCCGGCGTCGGCGATCGCTAGCTCGGTCATGATCCCCCGCACTTTCCGGCGCTGGCCCGGGTGGTGCCCGTGAGCGTACGCGCACCAACCGGACCAGACTGGCGGACTACTCCATCGGCTCCTCGGCTCGGGCGACCGCCGCTCCGTCAATGGTCGACGTCAGGTCGGCAGCGCGCGGACCGGGTACGCCAGCCACGCTATCGATGTTCTGCCGGGGACCGGTGAACCACCGCTTTGCGGATACCGCCCACCACAGCCACGCGCCACCGACCACCACGACGACCGCGACGATCGTGTAGTTGAAGTTGCCCGCGTAGCCGAAGGTGATCGGGTAGCCGATCGGCAGGATGAACAGGATGCAGATGATGCCGACCCAGATGACCGCGGTCCAGCCGATCGGCTTGCTCCACCGGCCGAGGTTCCACGGCCCGACCTTGAAGTTGGGATCGCGCAACCGGAGATAGACCGGGATGACATACGCGACATAGAGCCCGATGACCGCGATCGCGGTGGTCGCCGCGTACGCAACGATGCTGTTCAGCGCCGGCAGTACGAGGATCGTGGAGCACACCACGCACAGCCAGATGGAGTTGGTCGGCGTACCCGTCCTAGGGTTGACCTTGCTCCACCACCGCGAGCCCGGCAACGCACCGTCGCGGCTGAACGCAAATGCCATGCGCGAGTTCGCCGTCACCGAGGCCATGCCGCAGAAGAACTGCGCGAGCACACAGATGAACAGCAGGAACTCGCCCATGTGCCGGCCAGCGGCGTCGATGAAGATTTGTGCCGGCGGGAACGCGGCGGCCAACTCGCCGTTGTAGTCCTGGATCGCCCACGTGACCGCGAACAGCAAGAAGAACCCTGCGATGACGGAGACGACGACCGACATGACGATGCCTTGCGGGGCCTGACGCGAGGCGTTGTGCGTCTCCTCCGACAGGTGCGCGCTCGCGTCGTACCCGGTGTAGGTGTACTGCGCCATCAGCAGGCCGATCAGGAACGCGTAGATCGCGGCGCCGGCACCGTGCAGCCCGGTGCTATTGAACGTGCCGACGAACACCTGCCCGATCGGGTAGTGGTGATCCGGCACAACCGCCAGCACGACGAGAATGAACGCGACGCCGGCGAGGTGCCACCAGACGCTGACGTCAGACAGTAGCTTGACGAGGTTTACGCCGAACGTGTTGAGCAATCCGTGCAGCGCGATGATGACCACGAACACGATGAACGTGTTGAGCAGCGTGTACTTCAGGCCGAAGACAAGCCCAAGGAACACTGTCGTCGTCCACGCCGCGCCATAGTCGATCGCGGCAGTGACCGCGACCTGGCCGAGGAAGTTGAACCAGCCGGCGAACCACGCCCAGGCCGCCTTGTTCTTGGTGGCCACCGCATATGCCCACCAGTAAAGGCCTCCGGCGGTCGGGTAGACCGAGCAGACCTCGCCCATCGCGAGCGCGACGAACGTGACGAGGGCGCCGACGAGCAGCCAGCCGATCGTGATGGCCATCGGGCCGCCGTTGTGCATTGCGATGCCGTAGGACGTGATGCAGCCGGCGAGGATCGAGATGATCGAGAACGAGACCGCGAAGTTCGAGAAGCCGGACAACCGGCGGTGTAGTTCCTGCTTGTAGCCGAGTTCGGCGAGGCGGGCCTCGTCGTCAACAGCGGCCGTGGCCATTGCGGATGTGGGATCGCTCATCTTGGGACTCCAGACGCCACAGATGGGTATGCGGACGCGAGTGATCCACGTCACTGTGGCCGATGATCGGTCCCGGCCGAAATGCGTGTCAATGCGTGCTGACCATAAATCCGTCAGAAGTAGACCATTAGCCGATGCCGGCGCGATGCACTCGGCCGGCCGATGCCGGCGCGATACATATGGGACGGTGCGGCCGCCGAGCGCGGTCAGAACAGGACGGTCGCGAACGTGCCGACCTGACGGAACCCGGTGCGCGCATAGGCGCGCCGGGCCGGCTCGTTGTAGTCGTTCACGTAGAGGCTCACGGTTGGCGCGACGCGTCGCAACGCATCACGAACGACGGCCGCCATGCCGGCGACCGACAAGCCGTGCCCGCGGTACGCCGGATCGACCCACACGCCCTGCACCTGCGCGGTGTGCCGCGTCACGACGGCAAGCTCGGCCTTGAACACCACACGACCGTTGATGATCCGCGCGTACGCGCGTTTGGCGTGTACGAGATCCGCGATGCGCTGCCGATACCTGCGCTCGCCGCGATCCGCCAACGGCGAGACGCCGACCTCCTCGGTGTACATCGCGACTGCGGCGGGAAACAGCACGTTGATTTCGTCGGGTCGGACGAGGCGTACCGCTGGGTCGGCCTGGGTCGCCGGCGGCGCGTCGACGGCCAACAGCGGCTGGCATGGGCGTACGTCCCGTGCCGGACCCCAGACCGGTGCGACACGCTCCCAGAAGTCCAGCACGGCATCCGCCGGCCCGACGATCGACGAGCACTGACGAGGGTTGATCGCGGCGAGGTCGGCGAATGCCGCAACCGCATGCGGAGTCGCCTCGACGGGGATCAGATTGGCACCGAGCCAGCACACCGATTCGAGCTGCCGACGGGAGCCGTACCCGAAGACTCGCGCCTCGGCCCGCCACCATTCGAGGCCGTGCGCCGCGACCTGCTCCGCGACCGGCGCCGCTGCGTAGGGCGCACGATCCAGTACGCGTTCGACCGCGACCCGCTCCGCATCACCGAGCAGCCGCACGTCCGCCGTCAGCACAGTTCAAGCGTGCCAGACCGACCGGCTCCGGCGCACTAGCGTGTGCGGCCGATCGTGACATCGGGCATGCGGCCCGCGCCCGCCGCAGAGTTACCGGGGAGTCCCGCGGAGTTTCCCGCCGAGGCGGCGCCGCAGCAAAACGACCCTTGACGCCGATACGTTACCGATATATCGTCGACATGCAACAGAACAGTCGTAGATAGCTCGCGACATCATTGGCCGCTCTTTGGCCGGCGTCGCGACACATTTGGGGGGCCAAACCATGGGTAACGAACACATTCATGATCCGCACGAGTTCGCGCACGAGTTCGGCCGACGGATGCGGCGCGGCGGATTCCGCCCGCCGTTCCCGCCTGGTCCGGGATTCGGGCCGGGATTCGGTCCGGGCTTCGGGTCACACGCCCATCACCGCAGCCACGGGCGGACGGGCCGTCGCGGCAATGTCCGCGCCGCGATCCTCGCGCTGCTCACCGAGCGCTCAATGCACGGGTACGAGATGATCCAAGAGCTCGACCAGCGGACCGGCGGCGTGTGGCGGCCGAGCCCCGGCTCGGTCTATCCGACGCTGCAGATGCTCGAGGACGAGGGCTTGATCCGCAGTGAAGAGGGCGGCGGACGCAAGGCGTATTCGCTGACCGAGGCCGGTCAGGCCGAAGCGACCACGGCCGCGGCGAACGCACCGTGGGCGGAGTTCAGCGACGAGACCGTGTCGACCGGGCACGACACCCGCGAGGCGGTCACCGGCATCATGATGGCGCTGCGCCAGATCGGGTTCGAACGCGATCCCGAGCAGTGGAGCCGCGCGGTCGCCGTACTCAACGAGACCAAGCGCAAGCTCTACGCCATCCTCGCCGACTCCGAGTAGGCCGACACCGACTCGACAACGTCGCCCTGCCGGCAGTAACACCCGCCAGCATCGTCGGCGCCAAACACCAAGCGCCCGCCCCGACGTTCGGGGCGGGCGCTTCAGCGTCTCACGCGGCTGTGCAGCGGGGGTCTTGTTCGACACAATGCGACCATGCTGGATTCGGAAGACGCCGCCCGCGAGGCCGTGGTGCGTTTCCTCGATCGATGGGGCGACGAGCGCCGTTACCGGGTCATCGGCCTCATTGACCTCGGTCCGGCATGGCGCGCACTGGTGGAGATCCACGACCTTCAGCGGACCATAGTTAACGGCCGCGTCGAGCAGACGATCGAAATTACACGTCGCGAGGTGGAACACGTGGACAAGGCAACCGGCGAAGTGACGCACGGTGAGCTGGTCCGCGACAAGATCGGCCCGTCTGCGCAGGACGGTTATCGCGCCATGATGAGGCAAAGGGTCGCGCCAGAGATGAAGCGGCTCGGTTTCATACGTAGTGGCAGGACGTTTACGCTGCCCGATACGAACTACCTCGTGGCTCTGTCGATTCAGGGAAGTTATGCAAACAGCTTTATGTCGAAGAGGTTCACCGCGAATTTAAGCGTGCTGAGCCGCGCCGCGCTGGCCGAGCACGAGGAACGGAGTGGCCGTTCAATCGACCGATTCAATCCCGACTCTCAGCACGTAGCATGGCACTGGCGCTACCGCCTGGGCGAGATCAGCCGGTACGGCAGAGACCACTGGTGGGAGCTATGGGCCGGCTTTCCGTTTGACGACGTCGCAACCGCCTTCCTGGACGCGGTGGCCAACTTCGCCGTACCCGCGATGCGCAATCGCATGGAGATCGAATCGGCCCAGAACGGCATCACCGGGGTACGCCCGGCAAATGCATGGATTCATCCCAATGGTTCCACGAACCTGCATGGACTCGCGTGGAAGGGAACAGCGAGCGACGTTCTCGCAGCTATCTCCGATGGCTGCGACGTCAACCAAGCCGACTACCAGGGCTTCGTGCCACTCCACCGCGCGGCGATCGGCCACAACATCGACACCGCGACGGCTCTACTGTCCAGCGGTGCCAACGTCAACGCCGCAAACCGTTGGGGGAACACTCCGCTCCACCTAGCCGCCGTGTACGAACGCGGAAAGCAGCCGATGGTCGACTTACTTCTCGCTCACGGCGCCGATCCGACGCTCCGCAACAGCGACGGTCGAACGGCCCTGGAGGGCGGCGCATCGGCCGCAATCACAGAGTCAGCCCTTGAGGCCCTCGCGTCTGGCGAGCCGCTCCTCAGGCGGGACTGACAAGCATCACCTGAAACGACCGGCAACGTCTAGCGACTGCGTCTGGGCGGTGTGCCGCTGGTGCTTATCCGACGGTCACCGTCGGGCCGGTGAGACCGCGCAGCTCCTCGGGCAGGTCAACGCCCATGTCGTCGGCAAGGCGCAGCGCCTCCTCGACGAGCGTCTCCACGATCTGCGACTCCGGTACGGTCTTGATGACCTCGCCCTTCACGAAGATCTGACCCTTGCCGTTGCCGGACGCGACGCCGAGATCCGCCTCGCGTGCCTCGCCCGGTCCGTTCACCACACAGCCCATTACCGCCACGCGCAGTGGCGCTGGGAATCCGTCCAACGCGGCGGTCACCTGATCGGCGAGCGTGTACACATCGACCTGCGCGCGACCACATGACGGGCACGACACGATCTCCAGACCGCGCTCGCGCAGGCCCAGCGATTCCAGGATCGTGGAACCGACCTTGACCTCTTCGACAGGCGGCGCGGACAGCGACACGCGGATCGTGTCACCGATGCCCTCGGCGAGCAGCGCACCAAACGCGACCGACGACTTGATGGTGCCCTGGAACGCCGGCCCGGCCTCGGTGACGCCGAGGTGCAGCGGGTAGTCGCAGGCCTCGGCGAGTTGCCGGTACGCCCGGATCATCACGACCGGGTCGTTGTGCTTGACCGAAATCTTGATGTCGCGAAAGCCGTGCTCCTCGAACAGCGAGCATTCCCACAGCGCCGACTCGACGAGCGCCTCCGGCGTGGCCTTGCCGTATTTCTCGAGCAGCCGCGGGTCCAGCGATCCGGCGTTCACGCCAATGCGGATCGGCACCTTGGCGTCCATCGCGGCCCGCGCGATCTCACTGACCCGGTCGTCGAATTTCTTGATATTGCCCGGGTTCACGCGCACCGCGGCGCATCCGGCGTCGATCGCGGCGAACACATACTTCGGCTGGAAGTGGATGTCCGCGATCACCGGGATCTGCGACTTGTGCGCGATCTGCGGCAACGCGTCCGCGTCGTCCTGCGACGGCACGGCGACCCGGACGATCTGGCAGCCGGCCGCGGTGAGCTCCGCGATCTGCTGGAGCGTCGCGTTGACGTCGGACGTCAGGGTCGTGGTCATCGACTGTACGGAGACCGGAGCACCGCCGCCGACCGGCACCGTACCCACCATGATCTGGCGGCTCTGGCGGCGCGGAGCAAGCGGCACCGCCGGGCTCGCCGGCATGCCGAGGTTGATGGCAGTCAAATCGAGATCACCCTCACTGCATGATGTTGATCGGGTTGATGATGTCGGCCAGGATTGTGAGCAGCGAGAACGCGCCGAGGATCACGATAACCGCGTTCGTGATCGGCACCAGCTTGTAGTAGTCCACGCGGGCCGGCTCGGGCAACCGCCGTCGGCGGGCGAGCCACGCACGGAACTTCTCGTACCACGCGATGGCGATGTGGCCGCCGTCCAGCGGCAGCAGCGGGAACAGGTTCAGCACGCCGACGAAGAAGTTCAGCGCGGCGGCAAGCAGCAGGAAGAAGCCCCACTCGCCGAGCGCGACGGTCTGCCCACCGAGTTCACTCGCGCCGACGACGCTGATCGGACCGTTCGGATCGCGCGGCTTACCCTGCAGCGCGTTCCACAGCCCGGGGACCTTGCCGGGCAGGTGCTTGAGCGCCGTACCGATGCCGACAAACGTGGTCGCGGTGTAGGTGCCGGCGTGCGAGATGCCGTCGATCGGGCCGTACGCGATGTTGAACGGCTCGCTCGGTGGCAGGCTCGGACTGACACCTAGCGCGTACGTGCTGACCGCGTCGGACTGCGGAGCGTCGAGCGGCGGTCGCGAGACGGTAGCCAGCGGGATCGTCACGGTGTGCGTCTGACCGTCGCGAACGTACGTGATCTTGGCGTCCGGCGGATTCGAGGTGTCGGGCCTCGCGGTGCGTACCAGCGTGACCAGGTCGCCGTACGTGTTGACGGCCACGCCGTTCATCGAGGTGATCAGGTCACCACTGCGCAGTCCGGCTTTCTTCGCCGCGGCGGCCGTCGGGTCGCAGGTCGTGCTCGTGGTGGCGCGTGGCAGGCAGGACGCGACTTGGACGTACGGCTTCGAGCCGTTCAACGTGGCCTCGTCGGAGTTGAGGAACGTCTCCCACTTGGGGTTCGGCAGCCCGATGAAGGACGCCGTGATCCACAGCAGCACGAAGCCGATGACGAAGTGCGTGACCGAGCCGGCGCTCATCACGACGGTCCGCTTCCACACCGGGAAGCGCCACATCGCGCGGGACTCGTCCGCCGGCGCCACGTCGTCGTCCTGCGGCGTCATCCCGACGATCTTGACGAAGCCGCCGAGCGGCAGCGCCTTGACGCCATATTCGGTCTCACCGCGACGGAACGACCACAGCGTCGGTCCGAAGCCGACGAAGTAGCGCGTCACCTTCATGCCGAAGCGCTTGGCGGTGAGCATGTGGCCCGCTTCGTGCAAGCAAACCGAACCCAGAATCAGCAGGGCGAACAGGACGACGCCGAGCGCTTCCAACGATTCACGACCCTTCTGTCACGGCCGCCACACGCGTCCGGGCATGCGCCCGCGCCCAGGACTCGGCCGCGAGGACGTCTTCGACGGTACCTGGTTCGTCGTAGTCCGGCGCGTCGGCCAATATCGACTCGAGCGAGTCGACGATGCCGAGGAACGGCAACCGGCCGTCGGTGAACGCGGCCACCAACTCCTCGTTGGCCGCGTTGTAAATAGCCGGCCGGCACCGCCCGGCGAGACCGGCGGCCTTGGCCAGGCGTACCGCCGGGAATGCCTCGTCGTCGAACGGCAGGAACTGCCATTCATGGGCACGCGTCCAGTCCACCGGGGTCGCCGCCGAGTCGACCCGGTCCGGCCAACCGAGCGCGAGCGAGATCGGCAGCCGCATGTCGGGCGGGCTGCACTGGGCGACCGTGGATCCGTCTCGGAACTCGACCATCGAGTGGACGACGGACTGCGGGTGAACTGTGACGGATATATCACCGTACGGGGTGCCGAACAGCTCATGTGCCTCGATCACCTCGAGCGCCTTGTTGACCATGGTCGCCGAGTTGATCGTCACCACCGGACCCATGTTCCAGGTGGGGTGCTGCAGTGCCTGCTCCGGTGTGACTGCACCGAGCTCGGCACGGCTTCGGCCCCGGAACGGCCCGCCGCTGGCGGTGAGGACCAGGCGGCGTACCTCCCGGGGTGCGCCGGACCGGAGGCATTGGGCAAGGGCGGAGTGCTCCGAGTCGACCGGCACGATCTGGCCTGACTTCGCGACGGCGCGGACCAGCGGACCGCCGGCCACCAGCGACTCCTTGTTCGCGAGCGCGAGCGTTCGGCCGGCACGCAACGCGGTCAGCGTCGGCGCCAGCCCGAGTGACCCGACGACCGCGTTCAGCACGGTGTCGCACGGCCAGTCGGCGAGCTCCGACATCGCGTCCGGACCAGCGATGATCTTCGGCAGCCGGTAGTCCCCGCTCGCCCAGCCACGCTCTCGCGCGATCGCATAAAACGCGAGCTGCAGGTCCTGTGCGGCCGAGGCGCGAGCCACGCCGACCGCCTCGACGCCGAGCTCGAGTGCCTGAGACGCGAGCCGTTCGACATTGCCGCCGCCGCCCCCGATCGCCACCACCCGGAACCGCTCCGGGTTGGCGCGGACGATCTCGACCGCTTGGGTGCCGACCGATCCCGTCGAGCCGAGCAGGACGATCTGGCGCGGAACGCTCACGCGAGCATTCTCCCCTATGCGCCGCCCGGCATGAACGCCCCGGCGGCGTTGTCGTGTCGAGCGCCGTCGGAGCAGCGGAACCGCCCGGAGTCCATCGGCGTCGAACTGGTATGCGCACCGTCGCCGCCGCGCTGGTCGCCGCCGCACTCGTTGCGGCGTCGTCGACGGCGTGTGCGCGGACCACGGAAGGAGTGGGCCGTCGCGGGTCGCCGTTGACGCCACCGGGCACATCGAGCGCACCATCTGGGAGACCGCCATCGGACGCCGAGGTCGCGAGCGCATCGGCGGCGTTTGACCGGCAAGCCAAGCAGGTGGCACAGCGGTGGTCCGCGACCGACCATGGTGACGCGTGGCGCAACGGCTTCGTACCGTTGCAGGACCTCACCGTGCTGCCGGCCGGCTTGTCCGAGGCGACGCGACAGACAATAGTGTTCGCCGGTTCGTTGCTGATGGTGTCAAGACTGCCCGCGTCGCCGGGTACGGGTCGCATCGCATTCCCCGGTGGCGGCACGATGACCGTTCCCCTGCAGCCGGCGCAGTTCGCGTACCGGCAGCTCGCCGACGGCCATCCGATGACGTGCCCGCTGACACCGAAGGTGCCCACCGGCCCACTGCCGCCCGCGCCGGCGCCGACCGGACCGAACGCCCAGCCGACCGAACCGAACGCCGAGCCCACCGGTACGGTCGCGACCAGCCCGCCGTCGGTATGCCGCACCTATCACGTGACGCACGTCGAGCTCGGCACCACGAATCTCTGGACGAGCCGCGGCCTCGCGACCGTACCGGCCTGGTTGTTCACCTTCGACACGCTGCCCGGACCGATCGCGCGCGTCGCGGTGGCCGAGTCCGCGATCGCGCAACCGCCAACCGGACCGACAGCGCCAGATAGCCGCGACATCGCCGAACACCACGTCGCCGGCGCGGAGCGCATCGCGTCGATCGACGGTACGACGATCAGGTTCTACGCGGTGGTAAGCCCGTGCGACACCACGACTCGCCCGCTCGTCTACGAAGACGCACGCACCGTAGTGCTCGGCGTCTTCTCGTACGGTACGGCGACCGTCTGTGTAGCGATGGCCAAGATCGTCACGTTGACTGTACGGCTCGGCGCGCCGGCTGGCACTCGCGCGATCCTCGATGTCTCGACCGGAGACGCGCTCCAGATCCGCAACGCGCCCTGAGCCGCCAGCGAGGGCCGGCGCACTAGTCGACCGCTGCCGTCCGGCTGTCGCGGTCCGGC
The DNA here is from genome assembly GCA_035713725.1 of Micromonosporaceae bacterium. Lineage (GTDB taxonomy): Bacteria > Actinomycetota > Actinomycetes > Mycobacteriales > Micromonosporaceae > DASQPR01. The sequence goes on along the minus strand of DASTMZ010000077.1, from coordinate 16,289 downwards.
GGTCACCTAGGCTTCGCGAGTGCACGACGTGTTGCGCACCGTCCTGGCCGCGATCGGTGTGTTCGCCGCCACGAACGTCGACGACCTCGTCGTGATCACCGTGTTGTTCCTCGCCGCACGCACAACCGAACGCCAGTTGCGAGGCTGGCATGTCTGGGTCGGCCAGTACGTCGGGATCGGCGCACTCGTTGCCACCTCGGCGGCCGCGGCGGCCGGGCTACGGCTGGTGCCAGATCGCTGGGTCGGTCTGCTCGGTGTCATCCCGTTTGGACTCGGACTCGTCGGTCTGATCCGCGTATGGCATGACCCGGACGGCGAGGAGCCTCCGGTGGTGGCTCGCGGCCTCGTCTCGGTGACGGCGCTCGCCATCGCCAACGGCGGCGACAACGTCGCGGTCTACGCCCCGACTTTCCGGGCCATCGGATGGACTGGTACGGCCATCTACGTCGTGGTGTTTGCGGTGTGCCTAGCCGCCATGTGCGCCGTCGGCCAGTGGCTCGGCGCCCGCCGGCCGATAGTGGCGCTCGTGGAACGGTGGGGTCGCTGGCTCGTACCCCTGGTGTTCATGGTCATCGGTGTCGCCATCTTCGTCGAGACACTGCCCTGACAGACACTGCCCTGACAGACACTGCCCTGACAGACGCTTCCCTAACAGGCGCTGCCAAGCGTTTCAGCCGGCGCAGTCAACCGCCCATCGCGTCGATGCGCTTGACCTCGTCTCCGCTGAGCGAGAAGCCGAAAAGGTCGAAGTTGGACGCCACACGCTCCGCCTTCGACGATCGCGGAATGACCGGGATCTCGTGCTCGATGTGCCAGCGCAGCACGACCTGGGCCGGAGTCACGCCGTGCTCAGCGGCGATCTCGACCAGCGTCGCGTCCCGGAGGTTGGTCTTCTTGAGCGGGCTATACCCCTCCAGCACCACGCCACGTTCGCGGTGGCCCTCGACCAGCACCGGGTCGAAGCGGGTCGGACTCCACGAGATCTGGTTGACCGCCGGCGCCTCACCGGTGGCGGCCGCGAGTTCGTCGATGAACCCGAGGTCGTAGTTGCTCACACCGATCGTCGTGGTCAGGCCGGCGTCCCGCTGCTCGATGAACTCGCGCCAGGTATCCACCGCGGCGGTGCCGCTCGGTGGCCAGTGGATCAGCCACAGGTCGACGTGGTCGAGCCCGAGCAACCGCAGGCTCTGTTCCAGCGTGGACCGCACCCGGTTGACGCGGTCGGGTGGCAGCTTCGTCGTCACGAACAGTTCGTCGCGGGGCACCCCGCTGTCCCGGATCGCGCGGCCGACGTCGACCTCGTTGCCGTAGAGCGTCGCGGTGTCGATGTGGCGGTATCCGGTATCCAGTGCGACGCGCGTGGCGTCGTACGCCTCGGTTGCGTTGAGCTGCCAGGTGCCGAAGCCGACCATCGGCAACGACAGGTCGGCGGTCAGCGGCACGCGGGGCATCGGATGGGTCATGGGGCGATTATCCCCACAGCGGCAGGCTGTCGCGGCGCTACGCCGCGTCGCCCAGCGTCTTGTCCAGCCGGGTACGCAGATCCGCCAGCGAGAGTCCGGCCTCGGTGAGGATCTGGGCGGCGAGCCCGTCGCCCTCGCGGATCAACCCGAGCAAGATGTGTTCGGCGCGGATCTCGTGGTCGTTGCGGTAGATCGCCTCTCGCAACGCCAACTCCAACACCTTCTTCGCGCGCGGTGTGATGCGCGGACGGCGTCGCGTGCCCATCGGCTCCCGGCGGCCGCGGCCGAACAGTCTGCGGCGCTCGCCGCGCGACTCGTCGGGTTCGTCCAGCGCGCCCTCGCCGAAGGCCGCTTCCACGCGCGCGATCACCGCGTCGAGATCAATCCCGATGGCGCGCAGTGCTTCGGCGTCCCCCGGACCGAGCGGATCGGCCGCGGGTGGGATGCGCCTGTCCAGGTCGGCCCTTACCGACGCGGCCGTCACACCGGCCTCGGTCAGCACCTGGTATGCCGGCCCGCGATCGACGTCGAGCAGCGCGATCAGCATGTGCTCCGTGCCGACGTAGGTGCGACCAGTGGCGATCGCCTCGTCGCGCGCGCCCATCACCGTCTGCCGCGCCGATGTGGTGAACCGTTCCAGCATGGCTAAACCTCTCCCTGTGACGCGCCCTGTGACGGGCCGTCGGATAGACCGTCTCCTGCTGTGCGGCGCCGGCCACGCGGCCGCTGCGGCTCGCGCCGCTCCCACACCTCCCGCGCGTGGCGCGCTGCTCGTGCATCCGGCGTCGGCGTATCCGGCGTCGGGGTATGAGCCGCGTGCTTCTGGTGCACCGCCTGCTTGCTGACTTCCAGCGCGGCCGCGATCTCCTGCCACGACCAGCCCTGCCGGCGGGCGTTGCTGACTTGCAGGCGCTCGAGACGCTCGGCGAGTCGGCGCAGTGCGAGCGTGGCGCGCAGACCGGCTCGGACATCGGTGCCGCCGGCCGCAACCGCGAGATCGTTGACCTCCGTCATGCTGTCAAGGTTAATTGACGGCGACCACCTCGTCAAGAGGAGTTGACGAACGGACCCGTCACGAGTCGACGAACGCAGCCGTCAGGAGTCGACGAACGCGCCGTCCGGTCCAAGCCGGCAGCGACTCCCGTTCCAGGCGGACGGAGAGGATTCGCACAACCCCTCGCGTCGAGGCCGTACGGTCCCCCACGATCAACCCATGACGTCGCGTCCGCTGACACCGCGAGCGGTGTTGCGGCGCGCGCGTATCGGCATCACGCTCACCTTCGCCCTAGCGGCCGCGATCAGCGCGGTGTGGGTGGTACGCACGCCGGCCCTCGTCGCGAAGTTCAACCTCGACGCGGGCAGCGTCGGCGTGGTGGTGCTCTGCTGGGGCGGCGGCGCGTTGATCACGATGCAGTTCACGCAACGCATCGTGGCCCGGGTCGGCACACGCGGCACGCTCCGGCTTGCCGGGCCGGCCGCCACCGTCACGCTGGCGCCGGTCGGGCTCGCGAACACGTACACGTTGCTACTGCTCGCGTCGGTGCTGTTCGGCATGGCGTTCGGGATCCTCGACATCGCGATGAATACGCAGGCGGCCGCGCTCGAGCGGGCGTACGACCGGCCTCTGATGAGTGGCATCGTCGCCGGCTGGAGCATGGGCGCGGTGTTGGGCGGCGCGGCTGGTTCGCTCACCGCCGCCGCGCACCTGTCGTTCGGTGCCTCGGTCGTCGGCGCCGCGGTCGTCGCGACACCGATCGCGCTCGCGCTCGGCCCGACATACCTGCCCGCCGGCGCCGAGGAACGCGACGCACCCGCGAGTGCCGGACGGCTTCCGAGGCTCGCGTATTTCGTCGGCCTGATCGCGTTCGCGGCGTTCATGGTGGAGGGCTCCGTGGCGGACTGGAGCGGCCTGCATCTGAACGAAGACCTGCACGCCGGCCAGGCGCTGGCGGCGCTCGCCTACCCTGCGTTCGAGTTCGGTGCGCTCGGCGGCCGGCTGGTCGCGGACCGGTTCCGGGCCGCGTTCGGCACCCGTACCCTCGTTTCGGTCTCGGGATTGGCCACCGCGGCGGCCTTCACGCTCGTGATCACCGCGACCAACGCGTGGGTCGGGCTGGTCGGCTATTTCCTGATCGGCATCGCGGTGTGTGCGGTCGCTCCGATCGCGTTCTCGATCGCTGGCGACATCGATCCGCCGCGCGCGGCCGCGTCGATCGCGGTCTCCGGGACGCTCGGCTACACGGGTCTGCTCGTCGGCCCGGTGGTGATCGGCGTGTTGGCCGATGCGACGAACCTGCGGATCGCGCTGCTCGTCGCGGTTGCGCTCGGCGTAGCCATCGCGGTCGCGGGTCGGTTGCTGCCGAGCCAATGGCGGGTACGGGCAGATGACGCGCCAGCGTTCGAGGCGCACGCGCAGGCGCCCGATTGACCGGGCGATGGCCGAGGCCGTCGCACTACACGACGTTCACACGGACGGTCTGCACCGAGTTGTTGACATAACCGCGCCGGTTCCACACGAGCTCGGTCGGCTGCGTGGTGCCGGTGTCGTCGGTGCAGCGAACGGCGAGCACGGTCGGCTGGCCGGCTGTGACGTCGACGACGGTCCGCCAGACCACCCGCTGGTATCGGTCCGGCCCAGGCGTGATCTTGGCCAGCTCCCAGGGACCGGCACCGACGCGCACCTCCACGGACGCCACACCGTGCCCGGCCCACGCGATGCCGGTGATTTCGTGGTGGCCGGAGGCCAGCGTGTCGCCATCGGCGATCGACACGAACAACGCGTGCGGCGGCATCACGTCAAGCCGCGCACCGATGCCGGTCTCGCCGGCCGGCTGGAAGCGGTAGTCGAGCTCCTGGTAGGGCCCGGTGAACGCGGACGTCACGACCTCGATGGCCGTCAGCCACTTCACGGAGTCCATGGCATACCAGCCGGGCACGACGGCGCGGACCGGCGCACCGTGCTCGCGCGGCAGCGTCGCTCCGTTCATGTCGAGCGCGAGCAACGTGTGTGGGTCCAGTGCCTTGGCCAGTGGGATCGACCGCGAATAGGAGTGCACGCCATCGAGCTCGGGGAACCGGCCGCGATCCGCGCCGTGCAGCACGACCTCGACCGCGTCGTCGCGTACGCCGGCGAGGGCGAGTACGTCGGCCAGCGCGACACCGGACCAGTCCGCCTGGCTCAGCGCGCCTAGTCCCCATTGCACACCGGAGATCGGCGGCTGGAACTCCGTACGGCGATGACCCGCGCACTCGAGCAGCACGCGCCGCGTCGAGACAGGCATCCGGCGCAGCTCACGAATGGTCAACTCGACCTCGGTCGACACCGCTCCGGTGATCGGCAGCCGCCACGTGGACTCGTCGACCGTCGGGTACGCATAGTGGTTGCGCCGGTAGTGCACGGCGGCCGGCGTGACGTCGGCGAGGAGATGCGACAGCGCGGTCGGACGGTTCTCCGGCGCCGCGCCGCCGGCAGCAAACGGTGTCGCGCTTGCTGCGGCCATCGGTCCGGTGGGATGTGGTCCGGCGGGATGTGGTCCGGCAGCCATCGGTCCGCCCGCTTCGGGGAATGGTTGAGCCGTCATCCGTCCCCCCGTTTGGTCCGTGGTGATCACCGCGGTGCCATGCCGTACCGGCAATCGCCGATCTTACGCAACCCCGCAGGTCACGTCGGAGTCGAGGCGGGTACTTCGATCATGAGCCGCGACGTGATCACGAACGCCGACCGAGCGACGGATCAGGACGCGAACAGCACGCTGATGCTTTCGCGCTCGTGGATGCGGCGGATCGCCTCGGCGAACAGCGGCGCCACAGAGACGACCTGAACCTTCGACGAGAGCTCGACGGGTTGGTTTTCGACGGTGTCCGTACACAGCAGCCGCGAGATCGGGCTCGCGTCCAGCCGCGTCATCGCGTCGCCGGTGAACACGCCGTGCGTCACCACCGCGTGCACCGATCGCGCGCCGCGTTCCATCAGGCATTCGGCGACCTCGACGAGCGTGCCGGCGGTGATCGTGAAGTCGTCGACGATCAGCGCGTGCCGTCCGGCGACGTCACCGATCAGGTCGACGACGCGCGCCGTTTCGCTGTGGTCGACGCGCTCCTTGTCGGCGATCGCCATCGGCGCGGACAGGCGCTTGGCATACATGCGCGCCTTCTTGGCGAAACCGGCATCCGGCGAGACCACGACGACATCGGTCAGGTCGAGATCGCGTACCGCGTCGACCAGCACCGGAAGCGCGTAGAGATCGTCGACTGGAATGCCGAAGAAACCCTGGATCTGCGGCGCGTGCAGATCCATCATCACGACCCGGTTAGCGCCGGCGACCTCGATCGACTGCGTGCAGACCCGCGCCCGGATCGACACCCGCGGCTCGTCCTTCTTATCGCCCTTGGCGTAGCTGAAATACGGCACGATCGCGGTCACCGACGCGGCGCTCGCCCGCCGGAACGCGTCGAGCCAGAACAACAACTCCATGAAGTTGTCGTTGGCCGGGAAGACCGTCGACTGCACGAGGTAGACATGGCGGCCGCGCACGTTCTGTCCAATGCGGACGAAGAGGTTGCCGTCGGAAAATTGGATGACCTCGCCAAGGCCGGGTTCGACGCCGAGATGGCCGCAGATCTCCTTGGTGAGCACGGGATTGGCAGAACCACCAAACACGATGAAGTCGTCGTCGCGCATGTCGACCATCCACTCCCCTGGTCCGGCTGCCGTCACATCATGACACGATCAGCTCGGCGTCGGACTGGCTCGTTTGTCGAGTGGACGTTTGTGGACAGACGATGTCAGCGCGCTGTGAATGGCCTCGTGACCGTACGTCGTCGCCGGGCGGCGGGTGAGCGAGGCGGCGTGAGCGACGCCGTCGTGACCGAGCCGCGGCGGATCCCGGGATACGCCGGGCCGGAACGATACGGTCAGGCAGTCGCCTCGGGGGCCGCCGACGCGGCGATCGGCTGGGATGCGGCGGCCGGCGCCACGGCGTCGTGACCGCGATCGTCGGTCGTGGCGCCGCGGGTGTCCGACGTGGCGCCGCCGTCGCGATCGGCCGGCCGTGACCGAAGCTCATGCCCGGCGCTGGTGAGACAGCGGCCGGACGCGAGATCGTACTGCCACCCGTGCAGCTGGCATGTCAACGTCGTGCCGTCGATCACGCCGAACCGGGTGAGATCCGCTTTCAGGTGCGGGCAGCGCCGCTGCACGATCCAGTCGCCGAGCCGGACATCCTCCGCGTCGGGCTTCTGCTCGGCGTACCAGCCTTCCGCGTATTGCAGCCGCTCCTCGGACAGGCACTTGAAGAACGCGTACACGAACTCGTTGTACTGACCGATGCGGGCCGCGCTGAAGCGGCAGCTGAGAAACAGCGAGTTGACCCAGTCCACCTCGTCGATGGCGAGCAGATGCTCGACGTACGCCCGTCGGGTGCGGAACCGGTAGCGCACCTTCTCGCCGGCGTAGCGTCGCACCTGTTTCGCCGGGAAGTCCACGACGATCGACTCGACTGCCTCCTCGGCGCCCTCTGCACCGCCCGCACTGTCCCGGCCAACCGCAGCGTCCTGGCCAACCGCACCGGCGGGCGGATCGACGCCGCCGACCACTGCATCGACGTGGACCGAGGCATCGCCGTCGAGGACGAGATCGAAGCGGACCGGGCCACCGACGCCGGTAGCGAGGTAGATCGACTCGGCGAGCAACGGCTCGATGCGCTGCTTCATGCCGAGCAGCACGTCGACCTCGGGATGACGCCAGGTGCGCTTCGCCAGCTCGATGACCGGGCGCTGCCGTTCGGCGTACGCCTGCAGGTGGTCGGCCTTCTTCGCGAAGAAGTCCGCAACGCTGGGCACCGGATGAGTGGTGACGCAGTCGTCGGCCGTCACCGTCGCGGTCGAGCCGGGCAGCAGGATCACGCCATTCGTCCGGCCGAGGCTCGCGTAGTGGTCGATGAATGCCTGCTGGTCCGGAAAGATATTGCCGTCGTCGCCGAAGATGTCGTTGAGGTGCCACAGCTCCTCGTCGAGGAAGCACGGCGGGCCGGCGATCGGGAAGACCCAACTCGCGCGCAGATCGTCGATGTAGCGCATCGTCCGGTCCATCTGCCGGTCGCGCTTCTGCTTGCCGAACGCGGTCTTCGCCGCTTGCGGCAGTTCGTAGACCATCGGGTACCAGATGGCGCCGGAAAACTGCAGCATGTGGGCGTGTACGTGGCCGAGCGCCTCGAACGCCATCAGATCGGTGGGCCGGGCGTCGTTCTGGTTCAGCAGGCGTACCCCGTCGTATTCGACCCACAGCGACGAGTCGCCAATCGGACCGTCGGTGGGCGACGTCAACGCCTGGATCATGATCTTCAGTCCACCGTCCAGCTCGTGAACCTCGCCGGACGTGGTGGCCAGGAACCGCCGAAAGCCGATCTCGCGCAGCTGGTCTTCCAGCTCGCTCGTGGGGTATTCGGGCAGCAGGACGGTGGCGTCCTTGGTCACGAAGCGCGTCAGATGCGCCGCGTCGAAGTGGTCACGGTGCAGGTGCGAGACGTAGAGGTAGTCGCAGTTGCCGAGCGCCTCCCAGTCGAGCTGCGAGTTGTCCGGGAATGGGAACCACGACGCGAAGTACGCAGGATTGACCCACGGGTCGCAGAGGATGCCGCCCGCCGGCGTGTCGATGCGCATGCTCGCGTGTCCGGTGCCGGTGATCCGCACGTGACTTCCCCCTCCTGGCCGTACACGTACCGGACGAATCTACCCGGCCCCTGCCGGCTGCCATGCTAAGGCGGCCGGTTCGGCGTACGCCGTGGTTCGGGTACGCACCACGGGCCTGTGCCGACCTCCCGCGAGCGGCGTGCCACACTGATCGCGAAGCCGCCGCGTTGCACGAACGCAGGGTGTCGGAAGGGATCTCGACGTGTCGGACGAAGAGCCGGTGACCTCGCCGGATCAGCACAAGCCCACGCCGGTCAAGGCGGCGTACGCGGCCGGCCTGGTGGTCGCCGTGATCATGCTGTTGATGCTGATCGGCAACCACAAGGGCCACGTCGAGGACATCTGGCTGATCGGCATCGCCGCGACGATCGTCTTGATCATCGTGACCGACTACGCGCAGCGCCGCAACGGCCTGAAGAAGAAGCAGTAGCCGGCAATCGCCGTCCCTCAACTACCGGCGCCCGCTCACTGCCGGCGAAGGATGTCCCGCGCCTGACGCAACGCGTCGTCGACCTCGTCCTCGTAGTAGCCGCCCGCCACCAGGTTGAAGCGGTGCGGGTCGAGGTCGGCGTCGCCCACCGGCCGCGGCGTGCGGCCCGACAACGTCGCGAGAATGCCCTCGAACAGATCGTCGACCTCGGCGCGGTCGTACCCACTGCCGAACCGCCGCGGCTGGAAGGTCCGCCGCAACTGGTCGACGCGCTGCATGTCCGGCGACATCGGCGGTCCGGCCGGGGCCGGCTGGCCGAAGCCCTCCGCGGGTGGCGCGTCCGGTCGCCCGAACCCGCCGGGCGCGGCCGGACGTGGCGGCGCGGTCATGCCCGGTCCGCCGAAGCCGCTCGTGTCGCGCGGCGGTAGCCCGCCGGTGTCGCGCGGCCCGGCGCCCGGACTGGACGGACGGCCGCCCGGTGGCGGTTGCAGCGGCATCTGGGTCGTACGGTCGGCGTGCACACCGCGCTCGTTCGGCCCGTACCCGCCCTGGCCCGGCCGTGGCTCGGGTCCACCGCCGTACATCGGCGCTCCGGGTGCCGGGCCACCGTACGTGTGTCCGCCGCCGGGCTGCTGGGCACCGTACGGCGTGCCGGGGCGGTAGCCGGGCGGCGGCGGGAACGAGCCGGGCTCGCCTCGCTCGGCCGGATCGTCGTAGCGCGGATAACCGCCGGGTGGTCCGACGGGCCGACTCGGCAGCGGTGACATGCCCGGTGCCGGCATCCCGGCGACCGGCATGCCCGGACCCTGCATACCCTGACCCTGCATACCCTGACCCTGCATACCCGGACCCTGCATGCCCTGGCCCGCCATCGGTCCACCTGGTACGGATGGCCGTTCGAACGGCCGGTCGATCGGCATGCCGGGCCGCTCGCCCATCGGCATGCGCTCTGGGCCGCCCTGGCCGTGATCCGGCTCCAGCTCGGCGAGCTGTCGCTCGACACGGTCGAGATGAAGGTCGACCTGCCATTCGTCGTAGCCGCCGAACTTCACGCGGAACACGACGTCGTGGACTTCCTTGGCACGCACCGGCGGATCGACGCGCTCCCCGTTGAGGGTGGCCTCGACCCGGTCGAGGAATCTGTCGACTTCCTCGACCTTGTAGCCGCGCCGCAACGCGCGACGTCGGAATCGCTGACCCTGACTCGTCACGCCTCCACCTCCGCTGCGGCGAGCTGCCCGCACGCGCCGTCGATCTCCCGCCCACGGGTATCGCGAACCGTGGTGGCGACCCCTGCCGCGCGCAGCCGCCGGACGAACTCACGCTCGACCGGCTTCGGACTCGCATCCCACCGGCTCCCCGGCGTGGGGTTCAGCGGAATGAGATTCACATGCACGAGCTGGCCGGACAATAGCGCACCAAGCAGGTCGGCGCGCCAGGGCTGGTCGTTCACATTGCGGATCATCGCGTATTCGATGGATATCCGCCGACCGGAGTGTGCCGCATACCGCCAGACCGCATCCAGCACCTCGGCCACCTTCCAGCGCTGGTTGACCGGGACCAGCTCATCGCGCAGATCATCATCGGGCGCGTGGAGCGACAGCGCAAGGGTGACTGAGAGGTCCTCAGCAATCAGGCGTTCGATGGCCGGCACCAGCCCGACGGTGGACACCGTGATGTGACGCTGAGACAGGCCAAGACCTTCGGGTGCGGGCGCGGACAGCCGGCGTACCGCCTCGACGACGCGCGGATAGTTGGCCAGCGGTTCGCCCATGCCCATGAACACCACGTGTGAGAGCCGAGGCGGGCTGCCGGGCAGCAGTCCGCTTGCGGCTTGCGCGGCGAACCATACGACCTGGTCGACGATCTCGGCGGTAGACAAGTTGCGCGTGAGACCGGCCTGACCGGTCGCGCAGAACGGGCACCCCATGCCGCAGCCGGCCTGACTCGACACGCACACCGTGACGCGGTCCGGGTAGCCCATCAGGACGCTCTCCACGAGCGATCCGTCGTGCAGCCGCCACAGGTTCTTCCGGGTCGCGCCGCCGTCGCAGGCCAGCTCGCGGATCGGGGTCAGCAGCGGCGGCAGCAGAAGCGCCGCGAGCTCGCCACGCTCGCTCACCGGTACGTCGGTCATCAGCTCCGGATCGCGCGCCAGGCGCCCGAAGTAGTGCGTAGAGATCTGATTAGCCCGGTACGGTCGACCGCCGACCTCGGCGACGACGGCGCGCCGGGCATCCAGATCTAGGTCGGCAAGGTGCCGCGGTGGCATCGACGCCCGATGGCGAGCAGTGGCGTTCGGTTCACTGCTGCCGCGACCGATCGGCATCACCCGCAAGCTAGGTCCGTGCACGCCCGTCGACGCCGACATCGTCTCCACGGCCGCCTCGGCGGCCGTGCGGTCGACGGGCATGATCGGTAAGGCGGTCATCCCTGGTGGCGTCATCCTTGTCACGGTGTGTTGATCGCGGTGTGTTGATCGCGATTTCGTGATCTCGATTTCGTGATCATGGAGTCATGGTCGCGGTCATTTTGGTCTAGTCTCGCACGTCGGAGCGTCCTCGCCTTGTTCGGCGGGTCGGGCGGATGCCGCCTGATGGATTGCCTACGTGGCGTGCGGTGCGAGCAGCGCGAGCAGCATGTACGCGGTCGGAGCGGCGAATACCACCGAGTCCAGTCGATCCATCACGCCGCCGTGCCCAGGCAGCAGGTCGCTCATGTCCTTGATACCCAGATCGCGCTTGATCAGCGACTCGGCGAGATCTCCCAGCACGGCCGCCGCGGACACCGCGACACCGAGCACCGCGCCATGCCAGTACGGCTGATGCAGCAGGTAGTGGACGAGGAACGCGCCACCGACGCCGGTTGCCACGAGTGAGCCGGCAAGCCCCTCCCACGACTTCTTCGGGCTGATCGAGGGCGCCATCGGATGCTTGCCAAGGAACACGCCGGCGGCGTATCCACCGGTGTCGGACAACACCACCATCGCGAGGATGCACAGCACTCGCAGGTCGCCATCGTGCGGGACGGAAAGCAGCACCCCGAAGAAGAGCAGGAACGGCACGTACGCGGCGATCAGGGTGGCCGCCGACACGTCGCGCGCGAACCCGGCCGGACCGCCGGACAATCGCCAGACGATCACCGCGAGGATCGTCACGAGCAAGCCGAGTACAAGCGACTCCACGCCGCCGTAATACGCCAGCGGCGCCATCACGAGGCAGCCGCCGATCAGCGGTACGAGCGGCGGCCGCCCGCGCGACCTGAGCTCCGGGCTCGACACCGGGATCGCGGTCGTCTCGCCGGTCCGATCGGCCGGACCGCGACCCGGAGCGCCGGCCGCGTTTGCCGTGAACGGCGTAGCGGACCGGCGACGCGGCGACGCCTGGAACGCACCGACCATCTCCCATACGCCGACGCACGCGGCCGCGGCGAGCACCGCGACAAATGCGGGCTTCCACAGGAAAAGCGACCCCAAGACGATGCCGAGGAGCAGCAGTCCGACACCGATCGCGGCGCGGAGGTTGCGGCCTGCCCGGCCAGTCTTCGGCGGCGCGTCGCCCGTGCTGCCAGGTCCGGAGGCGCTTGGGGCGGCACGGCCCGGAGCCATGCCGTAGGGACTGGCGCCCGGGCCGAGCGGCCCCGGTGGTGGCGCGCCACGATGGCCGCGGCCGTGTCCCGGTGGCATGCCCGGTCCGCCCGGTGGCACGCCATGGCCGGACCACCCGTACGGGTCGGTCGACTCCGCGGGCGGGCGGCGACCGGGCGTCGTGGCGCGCGATGCGGGCCCCCCGGGCAGCGGCCACGGGCCACCAGGTCGCGGCGGACCGCCAGCGGACCGGCCCGGCGGCGGGTACGACGGATCCGGCCGGCGCGGGTCCCGTACGTCGGGTCGCCGTGGCTCCGTAGGTGGGCGGCGGCGCCCCGCCGGACCGCCGGGCGGCTCGTACGGTGACGGGTCCGGGCCGTACATCGGCTGTGGCGAGACCCCGTCGCCGTACGAGTAGCCATAACCGTCGTCTTCGTACGCGTCGGGCGCGGCATCAGCATGCCGCGCCCGGTGGCGTCCCCGACGTACATCGCGCTCGGCGGTCGGGTCCGACCATCCGGCCGGCGGCCTCGCCGGTCGGTCGGCCGGTGGATCGTTGTAGGCCATCAGACCTCGAGCAACTCGGCTTCCTTGTGCTTGATGATCTCGTCGAGGTGCGCAACGTACTTGTGCGTCAACTCTTCGAGCTCCTTTTCCGCGCGACGGCCTTCGTCCTCGCCCGACTCACCGTCCCGGACGATGCGGTCCAACTCCTCTTTCGCCTTGCGTCGCACGTTGCGGACCGCGACCTTCGCCTCCTCGCCCTTGTGCCGCGCCACCCGGACCATCTCGCGCCGCCGTTCCTCGGTCATTTGCGGCAGGTGGATGCGCAGCTGATTGCCCTCGTTGTTGGGGTTGACACCGAGGTCGGAGTCGCGGATCGCCTTCTCCATCGCGGCCAGCTGCCCGTTGTCGTACGGCTTGATGATCGCCATCCGGGGCTCCGGAGTCGCGATCGAGGCCATCTGCGTCAGCGGCGTCGGCGTACCGTAGTAGTCGATAATGATCTTGGAGAACATCGCGGGAGTCGCACGACCAGTACGGATCGTCGCGAAGTCTTCCTTCGCGAACTCGACCGCTCGCTCCATCTTCTCCTCTGCCTCGAGGAGGGTGTCGTCGATCACGTGCCCTCTCCTATCGCACTCACGTCCCTGCTCGCGCCCGGGGGGTTGCCGCCGGCCGTATCCGGTCGGCAGTGATCGCTCAATTCGCGGTGATCAGAGTGCCGATCTGCTCACCGCGGATGGCACGGACGAGCGTGTCCGTCCCGTCCGAACCGAAGACGAGCATGGGCAGTTTGTTGTCGCGGCAGAGCGCGAGTGCCGCGGTATCCATGACCCGAAGGCCCGCGCCGATCGCATCATCGAACGTCACCGTATCCAGCTTACGGGCGGTCGGGTCGGTACGCGGATCGGCGGTGTAGACGCCGTCGACGCCGTTCTTGCTCATCAGCACGATGTCGGCGTGGATCTCGAGTGCGCGCTGCGCGGCGACGGTGTCGGTCGAGAAGTACGGCATTCCGGCGCCGGCGCCGAAGATCACCACACGACCCTTTTCGAGGTGCCGGATGGCGCGTCGCGGGATGTAGGGCTCGGCCACCTGGGCCATGTTGATCGCGGTCTGCACCCGCGTCTCGATGCCGATCTTCTCGAGAAAGTCCTGTAGCGCGAGGCAGTTCATGACGGTGGCCAGCATGCCCATGTAGTCCGCTCGCGGCCGGTCCATGCCACGGCGCTGCAACTCGGCGCCCCGGAAGAAGTTGCCGCCGCCAACCACCACCGCGACCTGCACACCCTGGCGTGCGACGATCGCGATCTGCCGGGCGATCTGCTGAACCACATCCGGATCGACACCGATCGCGCCGCCGCCGAACACCTCGCCGGACAGTTTCAGGACCACCCGGCGCGGCCGCCCTGGGATGGTCGCTTCCGGCGCAGCCTTGGCCGCCGTACTGCTCATCGCGCCTCCCGGTGGTGGACGTGGTACCTAATGTGTCATGTCGGCGCCGTGCGTGCATGGCCACCCACCGGTACCGGCCGCGGGAGCGTCACCGCCGCCCGGAAACAATGGAAGAAATGCCCCAAACCCGAAGGGCCACGCCGTCACTCTTCCGGACGCGAACGAGGAGGCCATCCGCGTCGACGTGGCACGCCGATGACCTCCTCGTCGGTAAAAGCCGGCTCGTTGGCAACGCCCGTTCGGTGGTGAACCGTCAGACGCGACCCACCTCGAAGTGCGCGAACTTCTTGATCGTCAGGCCGGTGTCGGTGAGCACCTGCCGGACCGACTTCTTCTGGTCCTGTACGGACGCCTGCTCGAGCAGCACGAAGTCCTTGAAGAACGCGCCGACCCGACCTTCGACGATCTTCGGGAGCGCGGCGGCGGGCTTGCCCTCCTCCTTCGCGCTCTGCTCGGCAACGCGCCGCTCGGTGTCCACCACGTCGGCCGGCACCTCGTCGCGCGTCAGATATTTCGGCCGCATCGCAGCGATCTGCATCGCGATGCCGCGCGCGTCGTCGAGCGACGCCTCGTCCGATTCCTTACCGGTGTACGCGACCATGACGCCCACCTGCGGCGGTAGGTCGGCGGACTTGCGGTGCAGGTAGACCGCTACCGGGCCGTCGAGCACCGCGAACCGATTCACGACGAGCTTCTCGCCGATCTTGGCGGACAGCTCCTCTACCGCGGCCGCGACCGTCCGGCCGTCGGGCATCGACGAGGCGAGCAGCGCGTCGAGATCTGCCGGGCGCCCGGTCGCGACGTGCTCGACAACCTGCTGGGCAAGCTCGATGAAGTCCTCGTTCTTCGCGACGAAGTCCGTCTCGCAGTTGAGCTCGAGAAGTGCGTTGCCGAAGTGCGCCACGAGACCGTTCGCCGCGGTACGGCCGGCACGCTTGTTCACATCTTTGGCACCCTTAGCGCGCAAGATCTCGACGGCCTTGTCGAAGTCGCCGTCCGCCTCGACGAGCGCGTTCTTGCAGTCGAGCATGCCGGCGCCGGTCAGATCGCGGAGCCGCTTGACGTCCGCCGCAGTAAAGTTCGCCATCTCCCTATTCCATCCAAATCCAGTTGCCGTTTGTCAGCGACCACTCGATATCGCCCCGGTACCACGGGCAGTGTCCGGTACCACGTACACCCCGTATAGATCTTTAAGTCGTCGCGCACGGGCAAACCACGACCACGTCGGGTCTTCCCGGCGACCGTGCCCACGGAGGGATCAAGCCTGACCGCCCGGAGTGGGCAGGGTCGCCGGGAAGACCTCAGCTCTCCGACGAAGATGACTCAGCCGGAGCAAGAAGCTCCTGCTCCCATTCGGCCAACGGCTCGTCGCTGCCGACCGTCCCGGGTTCCGGCTTGTCGTCGCCGCGCGCCTTGCCGGAGCGGGCGATCAGACCGGCCGCGACCGCGTCCGCGATCACGCGGGTGAGCAGCGCCGCGGAGCGAATGGCGTCGTCGTTGCCCGGGATCGGGAAGTCGACCTCGTCCGGGTCGCAGTTGGTGTCCAGCACCGCGATCACCGGGATGCCGAGTTTGCGCGCCTCGTCGACGGCGATGTGCTCCTTCTTCGTGTCGACGATCCACACCGCGGCCGGCGTCTTTTGCATGTCGCGGAGACCGCCGAGCGTCTTGGTGAGCTTGGACTTCTCGCGCGCGAGTTGCAGGGTCTCCTTCTTGGTGTAGCCCTGCGCGGTGCCGGACAGCTCGATCGCCTCCAGCTCCTTCATGCGCTGCAGGCGCTTGTGAACGGTCTGGAAGTTCGTGAGCATGCCGCCGAGCCAGCGGTGGTTCACGTATGGCATGCCGACTCGCGACGCCTGCTCGGCGATCGCCTCTTGGGCCTGCTTCTTGGTGCCGACGAACAGCACGCTGCCACCCGACGCGACGGTGTTCTTGACGAACTCGTAGGTCTTCTCGATGTAATCGAGGCTCTGGCGCAGATCGATGATGTAGATGCCGTTGCGCTCGGCGAAGATGAAGCGCTTCATCTTGGGATTCCAGCGGCGGGTCTGGTGCCCGAAGTGGACACCGCTCTCCAACAGCTGGCGCATGGTTACCACGGCCATGACGGTGGACTGCTCCTTGATCCTGGTTGTTCGGCGGGCCGGTCGGCCAGCCGCCT
>DASTMZ010000076.1:0-56964 GCA_035713725.1 Micromonosporaceae bacterium | reverse complement strand
CACCGCGCGACGGATGGTGCGCCGCGGGTTGCGTGCCTCCTCGGCGAGCGGAGCGGCGCCTTCGAAGCCGCCGAACGCGAGAGTCGTGAACACCGAGCCGGCGATCACTCCGCTGATGCCGTGGTACGTGCCGGACGAGGGCGTGTGGCCGGTGCCGAACACGGACAGCGTGTTGGCCTTGCCGGCGTGCATCACCAACAGGACGCCGAGGACCAAAAAGACCGCGATCTCGAACACGCCGAGCACAGTGCCAAGCCGCGCGGACGTCCGGACGCCGTAGAGACCAGCGACTGCGACGATCACTGCACCGAGGACGGTCCACGGCCACCACAGGTTCGCCGGATAGCTCGACCACTCGTCGTGGAACGTGCCGGCGACGGTGAAGCCCAGCTGCAACAGCACGAGCGGGCCGATCAGGGCGCCGGCGAACACGTACGCCCAAGCGACCAGGAAGCCAACGCTGTCGTGAAGGCCCTGCGCCGCGTACGTCGCGAGCGAGCCCGCCGACGGGATGCGCTTGGCGAGTTCGGCGATCGACACCGCGCAGAACAGGCACGCGATCAGCGCGAAGAGGACGGCGAGCGGCAAGGCGCCGCCTGCGAACGCGGCACCGGCGGGGATGGACGCCGCGATCGCGGCGCCGGGAGCCATGTCAGTGATGCTCTGGAACAGCACTTCCCGGAGCCCGATTGCGTCGCGACGCAGCGTGACGGGGGCCTGGGCTGCTTGATCGACCATGAATGACCTCACAAGGGAGACGGTATTCACCGGCGCCTCGCGGCATCGCTACGCTGCGGCGCTGATCATGCAATTGGGGTGAAGGTACATCGTGGAGCGGTTTTGCAAAAGGATCGCGCTCCCTTTGACTCCGCTGTGCGTCACGATCCGGCATGCTGCCTCGCGAAACCCGGGCCTGCGCATGGTCGCGCGGAGGGGCATATTAGATGGCATGTCTCGATCAACCCCACCCTTCCGCGCGGACCATGTCGGTAGCCTGCTGCGCCCGCAATTAGTGCTCGACGCACGAGCACAGCGCGCTGCTGGCGAGATCTCCGGCGACGCGTTGCGCGCCGTCGAGGATCGCGCCATCTCAGACGTGGTACGCATGCAGGAAGACGTCGGACTGCGTTCGGCGACCGACGGCGAGTTCCGCCGTACGTCCTGGCATATGGACTTCATCTACCAGCTCGGTGGCGTACATCAGGCCGACGAGAAGCTCACCGTGCACTTCTACAACGACGCCGGTTCACTCGACTTCGCGTCGGCGGCGCTGCGCGTGGACGAGCGGATCACGTTGCCACGTACCATTTTCGCCGATGCGTACCGGTATCTCGCCGAACAGGTGACCACCGCGACGCCAAAGCTCACCATCCCATCGCCGAGCATGGTGCATTACCGGGGCGGCCGGGCTGCGATCTCCGCGGACATCTACCCAGACCTCGACTCGTTCTGGGACGACTTGTCTGCCGCGTACGCCCAGGAGGTGCACGCGCTCGCCGACCTCGGCTGCCGGTACCTTCAGCTGGATGACACGAGCCTGGCCTACCTCAACGATCCGCGGCAGCGCGAGTTCATGGCGGCACAGGGCGGTGATCCGCTGCATCAGCACGAGCGCTATATCGCTCAGGTAAACAAGGCGATCGCCGGACGGCCGGCGGGCATGGCGGTGACCACGCACATGTGCCGCGGCAACTTCCGCTCCTCGTGGGCGGCGGCCGGCGGTTACGACTTCGTCGCCGAGGCGTTGTTCTCGTCGCTGGAGGTCGACGGTTTCTTCCTCGAGTACGACGACGAGCGCTCAGGCACGTTCGAGCCGTTGCGATTCGTACCGCCGGGAAAGATGGTCGTCCTCGGCCTCGTCACGACGAAGCGCGGTGCGTTGGAAAGCAAGGACGACCTCAAGCGCCGCATCGACGAGGCGAGCCGCTATGTGCCTTTCGAGCAACTTTGCCTCTCGCCGCAGTGCGGCTTTTCGTCCACTGTGGAGGGCAACGTGCTGAGCTACGACGACGAGGTCGCGAAGCTGCGCCTGATCGTCGAGACAGCCGCCGACGTGTGGGGCGACGACTGAAGCGTCACATCGTGTAGGTCTTCGCGACGAGGACGAGTTCCGACTCGTGTGAGCCCTCGACGCCGACACCGGCCGGCCGCGGCGTAAAGCCCGGCAGGCCGGTGAGGCCGTCGCTACCATCCATCGCGCGGATGCGTACCGGACCAGTCGCCGCGAGTGTGAACGTCACCGGCAGACCACCGGCCGGCGGCGCATGGAACAGCACCGAGAAGTGGTCGCCGAGCTCCGATGCCGGAACCCGCCGGCCGTCAACGGTTGCCCCGGTGACCCGCGCGCTCTCGACTGCCACGTAGACGAGCCGGACGGTGCGTTGCGGCGTCACCAACAGGCTCACCGTGCGGGTACCGCCACTTGTGGTGTCCGACGTCGTGGTCACGGTCGGCGCCGGGAGGTCGGCCGGCTGCGCGGGTCCGACCTCGGCGGAGTCCGTGATGACCGGGAACTGCTTGCTCACGTCGCCGACGTGCGTCACGTATTTCCGCGTCCACGAGCCCGGGCTCGAGTCCGTGCTGACCCACTGTGCCGTTCCGGTGTCGGTGTCGAGCGCGTACATGAGCTGAGCGGGCGCCGGATGCACGGTGCTGAACGTGTCGACGGCGAGGCCGGTCGCAACAAAGGCAACGGTCAACAGACCGGCGACGAGCGCCGGCAGCGCGGATCGCAGCCGCCGCCTGGCTGGCGCGGCAACCTCGGCTGGTACGGACTCGACGACCTCCGCGGACACGGGCTGGGCGGCCGGGTACAGCGATTCGACCAGCGGCAATAAGGCCAGCGCGAGCATCGCGGCGAAGAATGCCCCGGCGCCACCGGTGGCGAGGCCGAGTGCCGGGAAGAACAAGAGCACGGTCGGCACCAGGATCACCACTGCGACGGCGGCGCCGATCGCGAGCGGCAGCGCACGCCACCCGTGGCCGCCGGACATTTGGCCACCGTCGTCACCGCTGTATGTCGTGGTCCCGCGTGGCAGCGCGGCGGGAACCGCGAGCGTGACGATCGCCGCCACCGACCCAGCGAGCGCCGGCAGTGCCGCGAGATACGAGCCTCCAGGCGTGAACGCGGCAAGTACGACGCCGAGCAGCGCCAGCCAGCCGAGGCCGCCGATGGTCAGCGCCCAACCGCCGAAGCGGCGGCGCAGCAGCCCGTACCAGGTGAGCACCACGGTCGCGACCAGCGCGACGACACCGGCTCGGTAGAAGCCTGGACGCCACGGATCGATCATGTTTGCGTACCCGGACCGCAGCGCGACGAGCAGTAACCACAACAACTGCGCGGCGACCGCGGACAGCACGAGCGGGATCAGCGCGAGTCCGAAGCCGGCCGCAATCCGGCCGTAGCGGACCTCGGCGCGTCGCCGTGCCACCGCCGCCAGACCGAGCACGGCGGCCACGGCCAGCGCCGCGAACGGCCACACGAGCCAACCGGGATAGCGCACCAGCACGCTCGACACGGGAAAGTACGTGTCGTCGTACGCCGCCGGCTTGGACAGGCTCGCCAGGTCGGCACCGGCGAACGCCCGGGTGAGCGCGAGTGCGTTGGCGCCGTTCTGCTGCAGGCTTCCGCGGTCCATATAGGACGGCCGGTCCTCGGGCGAGTGGTAGACCCCGGATCCGTCGATGTACGCGCTGTTCAGTCCGGTGAACCGGTCGGACTCCCGGAACATCGTGAAGTCCGTATCGTTCGGTAGCCGCCGGTACACCTCGACCGCGAAGCTTGTCGCGACGGCGTACGGCACAGCGGAGGCGTAGACCCCGACCACGTTCGCGTTGTCCCGCGACGTCTCGAACATGATCGACGGCCCACTCGAGCCGCGCGACTCGAAGTTCAGCACCACGCCGCCGTCGGACGCGAGCGGGTCCTGGTCGACGAACGCCTCGGCACCACACAAGCAGGCCTCTTCGGCATCGGTGAACACGAACACCGTGTCGTTGCGGGGCCGCGGCCCCTGCGCCATCGCACGGGCGGTCTCCAGCAGCGACGCCACACCCGCGCCGTCGTCGTTGCCGCCGAAGGAGACCTGGACGGAGTCGTAGTGCGCGACCGCGAACACACGTCCGGTCGACGCGCTGCCGGGCAGCACCGCCACCACGTTGCGGACATGCGCCATTGCGAACTGGCTGTCGTCGGCGTTCTGGCCGACGGCGTCCTGGATCTGCGTCTGCAGGCCGTAGCCCTGTAGCGTCTGCTCGATGTAGGACCGCACGTCCGCGGCGGCCGGGCTGCCGGCCACGTGCACCGCGGCGCCGATGCGCGCCACGTGTGCGAACGCGCGGGTCGCGCTGAACTGGTCGGCCGGCGCGTTGCCCGGCGCGGGCGACGGCGGCAGCACCGTCCACACGCTGAAGAAACCCAGAACGGCGAGCACGGCGAGGGCGATGAGACCGCCCGCGCGGCGGGCACGGTCGGTGGGATCCACGGCCACATCCTGCCGTGTCGGCCGGTCGCGCGGGACCCCTGATCACGGTCCGTGTCCAGGTCCGGCACACGTGGGTACGGCGGGCCGCAGGTTGCCGTGGGTTACGCGTGACGTGGCGCACCATGACCCCGGGTACCCGTCTTGATCTCGATTCTCACGACCCTGACCTGCCCAAACACCAGGTGCACCGGCGCGAAACGCCGACAAATGGTCTTGCCGCGCGGTCGAGGGCGGCGATAGTGTCGCGCTACACACGGCGAAAGGAGGTGGTCCAGCGTTGAACGGCAATAGGACTGATGAGGTGGCTGTCCGCTAGCCGCTGTTCTGGACAAACTCATTGTCCGGACCGTGTGCAGCGGCTCCGCGACTAAGACAGCAAACCCCGACCCCCGAGGTGATCCGGCCCCGTCCAGCCGGCCGCGGAAACGCGGAGCCTCGGGGGTCGTTGCATGTCAAGCCGGCGGTGCGGAGGGTCCTGCCGGCGCGACGGCGCCTGCCGGCCCGGTGGATCCTGGCGGCCCGGTCGGTCCGGGTGGCCCGGAGGGACCTGCTGGCCCGGCCGAAGCTCCGGATTGGAGCGGCGCGGCCGCCGGGCATACGTAGATCCGCGCCGACGGAGAGCCGGTTAGATCCGGCCGTACCGCGGTGCACATCGACTCGATTACGGCGACCCGTGGATCGCCGGCACGCGGATCCCCCGGACCGGGCACCACCGCGTACGCGATCTGGCCGCCCGAGATCTCGGCGCGGATCCGGTCGAGGGTCGGCGCGTCGACCAAGCCGGTGTATCCGCCGACCGGCTCGACGTACGCCACACCGGCGAGTACGAATGCGCTCGCCTCCGCGGAGGTGAACACGAACAGGCGGCGTTGCGCCGACAGGTTGGACGCATACGAGTGGCGCAACAGATCAAGCTCATACCAGACCACAGCATCCATGCTCGGCACGACGACGCCGCCATAGCTCGCCGCGGCGGCGGCCAGGGCGCCAGGAGTAGGGCGGGCGAGCGTACCGCTGGCGCCGAGCGGCGCGTCGAACGAACCGCCGGAGTCGGCGATCAGTGCGACCGACGCCGCGGCCGGCACGATCGCGAGCACGACGAACGCGTCCACCACGCCGACCCACGGGCGGGGCAGGCGCCGCGCCGCCACGGCGAGGACTGCTGCGCCAACGGTGGCGGCGGCGCCAACGGCCTGGAACCACGGTGGCGTACGCCAACTCAACACCACGAGGCTGGCGACGGCGACAACGAGCGCGACGACGACGGCGGCCGGCACGACCTGACGGAACGAATCCGTTTCACGGCGTACGGCGTTCCGCGCCCGTACCGTCCGGTACGCCTCGCGCAGCCCGATCGCACACAACGCCGCGATCGGTGGCACCAGCGCACCGGTGTAGTACGTCAACAGGTTCGCGGCCGCGCTGAACAGTACGGTGAACGTGACCAGCCAGATCCCCCACAGCAACGTGGCGGCGCGCACCATGTCGGTGCGGGGTCGGTGCCGGCGTGCCACGAGGAGACCGACCATCGCGACGAGGGCCACCGGCAGCAACCATCCGGCGTCGCGACCGACCTCACCCGTGACGAGTCGTGTCACACCCGGCGTCGACCGGTCTGCCGACGGCCCCAGCGACTGTCGGAGTGACGCCGGCACCACGGGCGCGGACCGTTCCGGCGCGGCCGGACGGAGGCCGTACGCGTTGCCGGCCTGGAATCGCGCCACCCCGTTGTACACGAAGACCTGCTCGTAGACCGAGTCATTCCGGCTGCCGTCCACGTACGGTCGATCGGCCGCCGGCACCAGCGTGACGGCGGTCATCCAACTCAGCGACACGGCCACCGCGACCGCGCCGCCGATCGTCAACCGGCCGGCGCGACGGCTCAGCGACCCGGGCGCCGCGACCGCGTACGCCACGCCGAGCGCCGGCAGGATCGCCCATGCCTCGATCATCTTGGCCTGGAACGCAAGCCCGACAACGAGACCGCTGGCGGCAACCGTACGGACGCGCCCGTTTCGGATGGCGCGCAGCGTGATATCCGCCGCGACGACCATGAGCAGGACGCAGATCGCGTCGGCGGTGTTGCCGCGGCTCATGATCGCGGTGGCCGGCACGACAGCGGTGATCGCGGCGGCCACGACACCTGCGCGAGCGCCCGCGGTGCGGCGTACCGCCAGGAACATGACGAGGACCGTCAGCGCGCCAGCGACAATCTGCGGCACGACGAGACTCCACGTCGACAGGCCGAACGCGCGCACCACGAGCGCCTGGATCCAGAACGAACCGGGCAGCTTGTCCAGGGTGACCGTGCCGGCCGGATCGAAGCCGCCGAACGCGAATGCGTGCCAGCTGTGCGCCATGGTACGGACGGCTCCGGCGTAGTAGATCTCCACCGAAACGTGGCCGGCGCCCCATCCGTACGCGACGGCGGCGACCAGCGCGATGGCGCCGACGACGGGCCAGCACCATCGCGGGTCCCGTCGAACGATCGGCTGGCCCGATCCGACGGAGTCGTGCGGCTCGGTCGGCTCCGGCACATCGCCCTCCTTCGGGCCGAATGATGCCAGCGCTGGCTGTGCGCCGCCTAAGTGGGCCGACCACCGTCCGCGTCGATGAGGCCGGCGGGCATCGATCAGACCGGCGGGCATCGATCAGACCGGCCGTGTCGGTCGGTTCAGTTCCGTCCGGCGGTGCGTGTCGTGTCGCCCCGCGTCAGGTCGTCCAGCTCGGCGCGGAAGCTGCGACCGGTCGGCTCGGGGCGGACCACGGCGGCGACCGCTCCGGTGGGTACGCTCGCGTCCGTGCCGTACGGCGTCGCACGTGTGACGTCGACGAGCGTCACATCGCCCGAGTCGCGCGCCTCGGCGAACAACCTCACCACGTCGTCGACGAGCACCGACGGCAGGCACGCCGCCGGCATGAGAGCGTCGCCGAGAAAGCCGATGTGCAGGTCGCCGGCGTCGCCGACGTTCATCTGGTAGCGACCGACCGGCAGACCCTCCGGCGTCGGGCCGACCACCATCGCCATGCCGACGCCGGGCGTAGCCATCAAATCCCTCTCCAACGCGGCAAGCGCGGCGTGATCGCTCATCGCTGGCGACGCGACGACCAGGACGTCGGGAGCTCGTACGTCGTGCAGGTTCGCGACCGCGTCGGCGAGCCGCGCGTGGCAGGCCGCCACGGCGGTCGCCACCGAGGGCTCGACGCGGATGCGAGCCGGGTCCAACGCTGACAGCGCGGCCGCCTCCGGTCCGAAGCCGGCGAGCGTCACGCGTACGTTTTCTGCCCACACGTTGCGACACAACTCGGCGACGATGAAGCGCAGCAGGTTGCGTGCCGCCGCCGGGTCGCCGCCGATGCCCAGCACCCGCAGGTATTCCAGATCGAGGAATGCGTGCTGCCGCTCGCGGCCACCGACCACGCACAGCAGCGGCAGCGGCGCCACCCGATCGGTACGCCGTGCGACTCGTGCGTCGGCGGCGAGCCGCCATCCGTTCGCGTCGTCCTCGAACGGCTCCGGCGCCGTACGGGCCTGGTCGGAAAGTAGGAGCGTGACCGCACCGTGGTCCAGCCAAACCCCGGCCACTTGCGGAATTTCGTCGACCGGCCAACCGGCAACAAGGTCCGGCAGCGCTCGCAGCGCCGCGTCGAGCCGCATCACGTCGTCGACCGTGGTCGGCGCCATCAACCGGAGCGCACCGCCGCCCGCGAGCGGCGGCACGGACGTACGGCCGAGTCGTTGGCTGGCCTCGTCGCGACGCCGCATCACGACCACCGCGAGCGACACGACGGCGGCAAGCGTGCCGGACGCGGCGAGCATCTCGCCGACCAGGTCGACCGCCGGAGCGTCGGCGGTGATCAGGTCCGGTGTGGTGCCACCGCTCGGCGCATCGGCCGGTGTCGCACCCGACGAGATCGGCTGCGGCAGATCCTCGCGCGGGTGCTCATGGGACGCGGTTGCCGCCGACGACACCGCCGCTCCGGGCGACACCGCGGCTCCGGGCGACACCGCGGCTCCGGGCGACGCCGTCGCGGCCGGCGCTGCGGGCGGCTGGGTGCTCGGCACGGGCGGCTGGTTGCTCGGCACGGGCGGCTGGGCTGGCGCGTGAGCTGCCGGTTCGCCGTCGCCGACCGAGTGCGTACCAGTGCCGGCTACGATGTGCCCGGTGGCGTGCCGATGTGGTCCCGTGTCGACTGCGTCGGCCGGCAGCGTGATGCGCCATCCCACGTCGATCAGGTTCGGGTCCTTGATGTGGTTCACGCGCGCGATTTGAGTGGCCTCCGAAAACTGGCCGCCGAATCGCTCGGCGATCCGGCCGAGGTAATCACCCTTGCGCACTTGGTAAACGAGACGCGTCGGCGGCCGTACGACGTCGGTTCCGGCACTCGTACCCGTGGCGGTTCGTGCCACCGCGTGACCGGCGGACGGCGCACCACCGTGCGGCGACGGCGTCGCCACCGCAGCGACCGGCGCGTGCGGCGCGGCGAACCCGGAGGCCGGTGTGCTGATCGCCATCGCGACCGCGGCGACCAGGCCGGCCGCGAACCGCTGCGGACCGCCCAGGCCGGGCAATCGCTTCGCGTGACGGCCGCGCAGCCGGGCCACCAGCTCGACCACGATCGACAGCGCGAACGTGGCCCAAGCGAGCCAGCCGATCACCACGATCACCCGGATGAACAGCGTTCCGGTCGCGTCCTTGTGCAGCAACGACTCGCGGATGCCGGCACCGGACGGCAGGTGGTGCGGCAGCGGATCGCCGCCGAGCAGCGCCAGCGCGATCGGCACGCCGACGATCACGGCGAGCAGTGCCGCGGCGGCGAGCCCGCCGGTCACCAGCCGGCCGCCGGGCGAGCGGCTCACGGTCGTCGATCGGGGCATCGGTACCTCCAGGCCAGGCGGGCGGAACGATGGCTAGCCGGTCAGTAGTTGCGCGGTGGCAGTGCCGGTCACCGGCCACGGTCCGAAGTGGAACGCGCCGAGGATCTCCGGACGGTAGGTGAGGTGCACCGTGACGCGGACGGCGTGGCCACCGTTGATGACATCCGCCGTACCGTTCGCGCCCGCGTCGGCGAGGTAGGCCTGCGCGGCGGCCTGTGCGGCGGCCGGGTCGACCACGTCCGCCGTGCCGCTAATGGCTTGCGGCAGATCGATCGCCTGTCCGGCGGCGCGCGCCGCCTCGGCGGCGATGTCGTCGGCACGCGCCTGCGCGGCCAGTCGGCCGCCACCGTCCACCGACAGCCCGACCATCAGGAACAGTGCGAACACGAATATCAGCACGAACAGCGTGTACGCACCCTCGTCCCGCCGGCCGTCGAACCGCGCGTGCCAGTAGCGTGCGACCGCTGTCACGACCGGCCCCGGAACTGATCGAGATAGCTGGTGAACGTCGCGGTGATCACGTGGTCACCGGGCAGTCCGGGCATGCCGATGTCGCTCAATTTCACGTCGCAGATCACTGTCACCGTCACGACCGCCGTCTCGCCGATCGGGCGGCTGAACTGACTCGTGTCCGGCTGCACCGTCGGATTGCAGTTCAGCCCCTGCTGGCTCAGCGCGTTCAACGCCGCATCGCGCGCCGCCTGTTGGGCCTCGGTCTGGGTACGCGCGATCGACGCCGCCCGCGCCGCGTCGTGCGCCGCCGCCTCGACGGCCTGATCCGCCACCGAGATGCGCATCGCGACGATTGCGAGCCCGATGATGAGCAGCAGGGCGGGCGTGAGGATGGCCGCCTCCAGCGTGCTCGCGCCGCGGTCTACGCGCCGCCGCCGAGCGGCCGGCGCGTGCATCGGCACGCGCAGCGGGCCGGTCATGGGCGGAACTCCTCTACTGGCGCGCTCGCGACCTGTGTCACGTGGAACGGCTTGAAGATGGGTACGAGCGAGACCGTGTCACCCGTCACGGTTGCGATCACCTCGTTGCCGCGTACCACGACGGTCACCCGCGGATCCTCCAGCGAGTCGCCCTGTGCGCGGATGAACGCGTACGCCCGCGCCTCACCGACGCCGGGCGGTGCACCAAGCGCGCGCTGCGCGTTGACCGCTTCGTGTGCCGCGTTCAGAGCGATCGAGCGGCCATAGGAGAACAAGGCGATCTGGATGCAGCCGAAGATGAGAAAGAACATCACCGGCATGAGGATCACGTACTCGAGCGTGAGCGAGCCGCGATCGCGCGCGTCGCGACCGAGGGCGAGCATGTTCCGCCGTCGCGCTCGGGTGCGTTGCCCGGCGCCGCGACGGCGGCCGCGGCTGAATATCACGGGTTCGTGTTGTTGGTGTTATTCGTGATCTGGTCGTTCTTGGACTGGACGGCCGCCTTGATGACTATGACGGCCGCACCGGCCACCGCGATCCCGAGGAGCACCAGCAGGAGGTATTCGATGGTGGATGCGCCTTCGTCCTCGCGTAGTGCCTGCCAACGCTGGGTGAACAACGTCGCGAGGACCCTGAGGTAGATAAACATGATTCCTCCGGGGTGGTGGGTCAGCCGAGGATGCGGGCCATGGCCGGATAGCCGATCAGGATCAGGAACACCAGAAGCAACATGCTCGTGGGTACGTAAAGGAGCGTGGTCGCGGTCGCGGCGCGCTGCTGCTCCTTCGTCCGCAGCGCGACACGCATCGATTGGGCGCGACTGAGCAGCGTCTGGTAGACCTGCGCGCCCTGGTCGCCGACGAGGCTCATGATGTCGCCGACCTCTCCGAGGTCCGGGACGCCGATCTCGGCCGACACCTGGCGCAACCGCGTCCACGGCGCCTCGTTCGCGTAGCGGGCATCCGCGAGCGCATCGCGGATCCGCTCGAAGACCCAGCTCTCGCCGACTTGAGCGGCCAGTTCCAGCGACTCGACCGCGCCGGCACCCGCGTACCGTACGAGGCCGACGAGCGTGAGGTACGTCGCGACCGCGCGCCGGAACTCCTCGCGCGCCGCGTCCGCCTTCTGACGGATGCTGGAATCCACGAGCATGAACATCACGACCGCGAGGGCGAGGCCGAACAACGTCGGGAAGTACCACGGCAGGTGGATGCCCGCCGCACCGAGCATCACGCCGAACACCGCCGGGAACACCAGCCCGACGAGCGGATAACCGAGCTTCTCCACGGTGTACCGCTCGATCGACATACCGATCAACCGCATGTCGGTCGCCGGCGGCTTCAGCCCCAGCCGGTCCACGAGCGTGCGACCGGACGCCAGCGGCGCGGCGGTCACCGGGCTCGTCGACGGATGCAGTCGGGACAGCGCCGCGTCCAGCGCCGGCGGCGCCGGGACGACGCCACGAATCATGAGGAACGCGCCGAGCCCGACGACGGCGCCGAACAACAATGCGAGTTGGACGATCGAGCTCACGGCGTCCGCCTCGCGTTCGTGGCAACTGGCCGGAGCAACCGCGGAATGCGTGGCGGCGTGTTGAGCTTGCGCATCCACAGCAACAGCAGCGCGCAGGCGATCACCGCGCCGAGCAACACGAACTGCCCGACGACGGTGTGGTAGGGCGCCATGTATCCCTTGTTCACCAGCAACACCAGCAGACCGGCGAGCGTCAGGCCGGTCAGGATGTTGCCGGACAACCGCGCATCGGTCCGGCCGGCGGTCACCTCACGGCGCATGGTGAGCAGATCGGCGATGCTCGCCGTGACGCGATCCAGCACGTCGGCCAGCTTCGGACCGCGTTCCTTGGCGTTGAGGATCAGCGCCGCCACGACCTCGTCGCTGGTCGGGTCGGCGAGCCGGTCGGCGAAGCGATGCAGCGCTTCGTCCGTCGATATCGAACTGCTCAGTTCCGTGGCGAGCAGGTCAACCTCCGGCGCGATCGCCGCCGGCGCCTCCGCCGAGCTGACGAGGATCGCTTGATGCAGGCCGCCGCCGGCGCGGACCAGGTCGGCCAGCCGGCGCGTCCACATCTCGACGGCTTCCAGCCGGGCGATCGACCGCTTCTCGGCCGAGCCCGCACCGAACAACCACGGTCCGCCGACCACCGCGGCGCCGGCCACGATGCCGACCGCCGGAATGCCGGTGTAGAGCCAGCCGAGCGTGAGGAGCAGCAGACCGGCGATCAGCAAGCCGATGCGCCGACCGCGGGCGGCCATACCACGTTCCATGCCGAGGAACCGCCGCAACGCGTCGCCGACGCCGGACGGTGGGCGTGCCGGACCGGCGCTCCCGCGTGCGCCGAACACGATCGCCGCGATGCCCGCGAACACCGCGATGACCGCGATCGCAGCCAGCACCGCGGCGCTCATCGCGACTCCCCGCCCTGGTACGCGGCCGCCGAGTTCAGCAACACCCGCATGTCGAATCCGGCGCGCTGCAACTCAATTGCGCGACGCTCACTCGGGCGTACCCCGGTCGGCACGGCGAGGCCGTTCGGTCCGGGCGCGAAGATCCGGGACCGGGCGAGCTGGTTACCCTCGCCCAGGCCGTGCACCTCCATGATGCTGGATACGTAACGGCGGGGCTTGCGACCTGGGTGCTCCTCCATGTTCACGTAGACGACGAAGTCGAGCGCGTTGCCGATCGTCAGGTACGCACCCTCACGGCTCTTCGACGCGCCATAGCGCAGCAGCAACTCGGCGAGCCGATCGAACACGCCGTGCTCGTCGCGCGAGTGGATCGTGCAGAGCGATCCGTAGGACGTGTTCATCGCGTCGAACATCGCGACGATCTCCTCGGCGCGTACCTCGCCGACGATGATCCGGCTGGTGGACAGCCGCAGCATGTGTGGGAACAGGTCGTCGACGGTGAGCTGACCCTCCGGCTTGCCGTCCGGACCCTTCTCGCCGAATCCCTCGCGTTCCTCGAAGCACACCGCCCACGGGTGCCGGCCGGTGGCATCGAGGCCCAACTCACCAACCGTCTCCATCACCGCGAACCACTCCTCGCGAGGGATCTCGTCGGCGATCGCGCGCAGCAGTGTGGTCTTACCGGAATTCGCGCGGCCGGCGATCATCACGTTCATGTGCGCGCGGATCGCCGATTCGAGGAACGCCTTCACGGTCGGTGTGATGGCTTCCATACCCACCATGTCGGCGAGTGACACGTCCATGATGCGGTGTCGCCGGATGACGACCACCGGCCGCGACGTGACCATGTAAATGACCGTCAGGCGAGCGCCGTCCGGCAGGCGCAGGTGAAGGATCGGCTTTGCCGCGGACAGCGAACGCTCGGTCTTGCCACCGCGCTCGGCGAGCCGTTGGAGCAGGCTGATCAGTTCTTCGTCGCTGGCCGCCGCGGCATAGCTCGTCTCGTCGACCGCGCCGTTCGCGAACACCACACGCACCCGGGTGCCGAGCACCATGATGTTCTCGACCTCGGGGTCGTCGATCAGCGGCTGCAACCGGCCGAGACCGGTGAGGTACGCGGTGACCGCCTCACTCAGCGCTCGCTCGTACCCGGGCCACGTCACGTCACCGGTCTCGCCGGACCGTACGCGCATGTCGACGTTACGGCGCACCACCGCTTCGGTGAGCTCCCGCGTGATCCGTCGCCGGTGATCGTTCGTCACCGACGTCTCGCCCCGCAGCGCCTCGATGACGAGCCGGCTCACCTCCGCCTGCAGCACCGCGACAAGGCCGTAGTCGACCTGGATAGCCGGCTGCGCGGGTACGTCCGGCATCGGTCCGGCCGCGGCGGCATTGGTACCCGCCGAGATCGGTGAAAAGTCCACCCGCAGACCCATCCGGGCCGCGCGCTGTGTCGCCGGGTCGGCGACCGCGCCGTTGGCGTGGTGCGTTGCTCCGTTCGGTTCGGCGTAGACACGTGGTGCCAGCGGATCATCTGGGAACTCCGCCCGGGTAACGAGCGGTGCATCGGCCGGCGGTGCAACAGCCGGCGGTAGGTCAACAGGCGTTGGATGGGCGGGCGTAGCAGATTCGGTCGGCGTGGGCGGGCTCGCCGCAACATTGCTACGCAGCGCACGAGCCAGCGGCGACTCTGCCCGCGCCGGAGCCGCCGTCGCGTCGGCATGTCGCGCCGTCGGATCGCGGGGCGTGATGTGCCCCGGCGGGCTGAACATCGCGGCGCCCGGTGTGGGCGGGTCATGTCGCGGGGCACCGTCCGATGCGGAGCCGAGCTGCTCGATGGCTGGCGGCGCAGCCGGCGGTCGCACGGCCGCCAGTGGCTCGGCAACGATCGGCGTGGCGGCGTGCTCGACAACAAACGGCGCGGCGACAGGCTCGGCAACGATTGACGCTGCGACGGGCTCAGCATCGTCGTTCGCCGGCGGCCACCAGGTGCCGTGCGGCGTGAACATGGACGATTCCGCCGGGGTGTGGCGCGGCGTCAACGGGACGTCGTGATCGTTAGGAGCCGAGCCGGCGTACCCGTCTGTTGCTTGCGGCGGTCGCGGCCCGAAACGTCCGGCGTGACCCGCGAAGCTGTCCGTGACCGCGACCGACCCGTCGTCCTCGTCGTCGATCGCGTCACCGCCGTCGATCGGTAGGTCCGGCGGGAAGACTAGGGGCCGCACGGGTACGACAGGGTATTCCGCGGTCACCGAGCCCGATACCGCCTGGCTGGGCGACGGATTCCACGCCGAATCGTGCACGTCGTCGGTCATCGCCGTATCACCCCTGGCGGCGCGTGGGCCGCGGACGGCTGCGCATCCGGCGCCGGATATCCGCCGGCGTCCACCTCGGGCGGCCGATTCGCGCGCATGACAAGCGCCTCGCCGGTCTTTCGGGCGGCCCGCATGAGCGGCGCGTTATCCAGCACCTTGCCGATGCCGTCGCTCAGCGCCGCGGCATCCTTCTCGCGCCACGGCAGGGTCGCGATGACCGGTACGCCGAGCGCGCGCCCGAGGTCCGAGGTCCGATATTCGCCGCCTTCGACCACCAGCAGCCCGATTCGCCCCGCGTCCCCACCGCCGGACACGAGTTCGCGGCGCACTGTGGCGACGACCGGCGCGGCGCTGGACGCCGACCGCAACGACGCCCGTACGACGATCAGCACGATGTCGGCGGCAGTCATCACGGTCAGCGGCGGGTACGTGCTGATCAATCGTCCACAGTCGACGATCACGTCGAGTGGCTCGCGGGCGGTGCTCTGATACGCGACGCCGCCGCGGCTCAGCGCGACGAAGAAGTCGGAAAGCCGCGGCCACGACGGGGCCACGCCCGCGGACTCCACCGGATCCGTCACGCCCGGGAGGAGCCACCGGGCCACGGGTGCGCCATGTGCCGACGCCTTCTCCGGCGCGATGTTCACCACCTGGGCACGAAGCTCGTCGTCGAGGGTGTCACGGCGGGCGGCCACCGCAAGGTAGGCGAGACCGCGGTCGCTGCTCAACTCGGCTCGTACGTAGCCCGCCATCACGTCGCCACCGGCCGGATCCGCCTCCACCAGGAGCACCGGCCGCGGCCAGGTCAGCGCGAGCGCCAAGCACGTGGTGGTCACGCCGGGCGAGCCCTTCGCCGATGCCAACGCGATGATCGCCACGATCACTTCCCCGGCACGAGTACGGCGACGATGCGGCCCGCGTTGCCCATGGTCGCGACCGCGCTGGCGTCACCGGCGTCGACGACGACGTCGATCACCTGGCTCCCGTCGTCGGCTCGTCGGGCGACGTCGAGCACGGTGGCCGTCCAGGTCACCGGGGTCTGGTCGGCGTCCGACGATGGCGCGGACGGATCGGGGGTTTCGATGAGAGTCAGCTGGTCACCGGCGCGCAGGTCTCGGCTCGGACGCTGGCTCGGCTTCAGCTGCAGGCCGACGAGCGCCTGGCCGCTGCCCGGCGACGCCGAGTCGGTGAGCTCATCGGCCGTGAGCAGGGATCCGGCAATGAGTTCGACTCGCGCATATTTGCCGAGCACCAGGTGCTCCTGGTCGGCCGGGATCGGGTTGAGTCCGGCCGCCGAGGTGATCCGGACGACCTGGAGATCGTCGGCGGTGACCTTCGCGCCGACTGGCACCGGTTTGAAGACCGCGAGATATGGATGCGTACCCGAGGCGGCGACGCCGACGAACCGCCATGCACCGAGCGCACCGAGCACGACCAGGACGATGCCGATGCTCACCATCGCGGGGCTGCGACGACGTGGGGTGCCGCGCCGCGGCGTGAACAGACCATTCGACGACGGCGCACCGCCCCCGGCCGCGCCCCTGGTCGCCGTCACCGTCACGTCACCACCGCCTCCCGTGTCACGCCGCGCGCATATAGCGGCACCCCGTCCGGCCGGTCGGCAGCCGCGGATGAGCCGTCCCGCACTCGATCAAGTGGCATCTATGCCTGCGACTCGCCGCAGCATAAGTCCGTTCGAGACCTGCGTGTCAATGGATCCTGGGACTTGTTCATCCACTGTGATCTCTGCCGAACCGCGTCACGCCGCCGCGAATTCAGATCGCCGCAGGTCAGTCGCACATCGACGGAGCCAACGGCGAGCCATGGACATCGTTGAATCAGTCAGTGGCGTGCATCCGTCCGTGGTGGACAGACGGCGGCCGCCGGTAGGCGACCGACCTCCCACGCTGCGATCGGCCACCGCGCGCGTTGAACACGCCGATGTCGACTGTTCAGGCCAGCGCGGCCGGTCGGGCCGATACCCTGACGACGTGACGGATCCGCAGCTCGCCGCGGCGGAGTCGCTATATCTCGACGCCCGTGACGCGCACGATCGCGCGGTGATCGGCGATGCACGTGGCGAGGGCAGCCCCGATCTGACGGCAACGGCCGAGGCCGCCGCCGGACGAGCCCGTACGGCGTTGAACGCGCTGCACGCCAACGGCGACCGGAGCACTAGCCCCGCCTGGAATGCCGACGACACCCGGGCGTACGACGTGATGCGCGAGTGGATCGACGGGCTCGACGCCACCGATGCGCCGGCGACCGTACCCGGTGAGAGCTGGGCGGCCACCGCGGAGCGCGGCTTCGACGCGTTGTCCGTACGCATCGCCGACGAGTACGCCCGAGCACAGAGCGAGGTGGACATCGGCGACGTCACGGTCACTCGTCTCGGTGTGCTGGACCGACTTGCCGCCGAACCCGATCCGCGACGGCGCCGTGAACTCTTCTTCGCACTCGATCCGACATGGCAGACGATCGACGCGGACGGTGGCGTCGCGAGCCCGTACCTGCGAATGCTCCCGCTGTCGGCGAACCGCTGGTCGCGCCGCGGATCGCCGGTCGACCGCAACGCGGCGGCCCTCGGCATCTCGCCCGCCGACGTCGAACCGCAGCTCGTCGCGATCCTCGAGACCTGGCGTGACGTGATCGGCGCGACTCGCGTGCAACCGTGGGATTGGTGGTACGACGCCGGCGCGACCACTCGCGCGCTTCGTGCACCGGTCACGCGCATTCACGCCATCAGCGACGCGTACCACACATCACTCGGCGCCGACCCGCGCGCGCTCGACGTCGGGTTCGACCTCGTTCCGCGCGGCGACCGTCCGCTGGTGCCGGTGGCCTACACCGAGTTCGGCGGCCGGCCGCGTCGCCTGCCGGATGGCGAGCGCGTCCCGGCGCGGCCGTGGGTGATGGCCGCCTACACCGGTGGCGGGTTGGGTGAGCTCACCGAGCTGATCCACGAGACGGGACACGCGATCCACATCGCCGCGATCGACACCCGCCCGGCGTTCGCCGACTGGCCGGACAGCGACGCGTTCACCGAAGGACTCGCCGAGCTGACCGCGCTGGACACCGCGGAGCCGACGTGGCAACACCGGTGGCTCGGCGCGTCCGTACCCGAGCAGGTCGCCATCCATGACCGGTACGCCGACGTGGCGCTCGACGTGTGCTGGGCGCTGTTCGAGATCCGGATGCACGCCGACCCGGACCAGGTGTGCAACGACGTGTGGACGGACCTCACCGCCACCTACCTCGGCATCGCGCCGCATCCGGAGGTTTCCTGGTGGGCGATGCGCGGTCAGCTCGTGCGGGAACCCGGGTACATGGTCAACTACGCGCTCGGCCCGATCGTCGCGGCCGACCTCCGCGCCGCGATCCGTCGCGCACGCGGTGACTGGGCCGATGGCGACCCCGGCTGGTACGAGTGGATGTCGGACCACGTATACCGGTGGGGTCTGGAACGTTCCTCCGGCGCGGTGTTCGCCGACGTGGTGGGACGACCGCCCACGTCGGACGCACTGCTCGCCGAGATGCGCCGGGCACGAGCGCGATAGGCACGCACCGAAGCGGTACCCGCGCATTCAGCCATTGACATGGCCGAATCCCGAGGACTAACGTGCCGCAAAACGCTTAGGAAACTTTCCTTTAAGTTCGGAGCGGTATCCCGAGCGTTGGGTCGCGCCCCCTTGCCGACCCGTTCGTCCCCGCGCCTGGTCCTGGAGGTCCGATGTCTCCTACCCGCCAGTCCTCGTCCCGATCGCGCACCCGCATCTGGTCCATGGTCGCTGCGTCGGCCGTAGCCGCGGCGACGCTCGCCGCCGCCATCCTGCTGCCGGCGAGCGCCGCGTCCGGCGCCACCAACCTGCTCACCAACGGCGACTTCGAGACCGGCAACCTGTCTGGCTGGTCGTGCTCGCTCGGCTCGGTGGTCACGTCCCCGGTCCACAGCGGCACACATGCTCTGCAGGGCGCCGCTAGCTCGTCCGACGACGCACAGTGCACCCAAACGGTGTCCGTCGTGTCCGGCACGCAATACACGCTGTCGGCCTGGGTGCAAGGAAATTACGTCTTCCTCGGCGTGACCGGCGGGGTGTCAACGTGGACGCCGTCGGCCACCGGCTGGTCGCTGCTGACCACCACGTTCACCGCGTCGTCCGCGACGGCACAGGTCTACATCCATGGCTGGTACGCGCAGGGGACGTACTTCGCCGATGACGTCACGCTGGCCGGCCAGGGTGGCACGGTGACCGTACCGGCCGCGCCGACCGGGTTGACCGTCACGGGTACGACCACGACGAGCGTGTCGTTGTCCTGGACGGGTTCGGCCGGTGCCACCGGATACAACGTCTACCGCGGCACCACGAAGGTCACGTCGGTGACCGGCACGACGGCCACCGTCACCGGGCTGACCGCGGGCACGCAATACACGTTCAACGTGACCGCCACGAACAGCGCAGGCGAGTCGGCGCACTCGGCGAACGTCACCGCGACGACGCAGTCCGGCTCGCCGACCGTACCGGCCGCGCCTACCGGGCTGGCCGTCACGGGTACGACCACCACGAGCGTGTCGTTGTCGTGGAACGCGTCGTCCGGCGCCACCGGCTACAACGTCTACCGCGGCTCGACGAAGGCGCTGTCCGTCACCGGTACGTCGGCGACCGTCACGGGGTTGTCGCCGAGCACCCAGTACACGTTCAACGTCACCGCGACGAATAGCGCCGGGGAATCCGGGCATTCCTCGAACGTGACCGCGACGACGCAGGCCAGCGGCGGGGGCGGAACCGGCTCCGCGAAGGTGTGGCCGTATATCGACATCACCATGTCGACGCCGACGCTCGCGCAGGTGGCGCAGGCGACCGGCCAGAAGTTCTTCACGCTCGCGTTCGCACTCGGCTCATCGGCCGGCTGCGTACCGTCGTGGGGCGGCACCATCCCGCTGAACGACTCACGGATCGCCGGCGAGATCGCCGACCTGCGAGCGCTCGGCGGCGACGTCGCAGTGTCCTTCGGTGGCGCGCTCGGTCCGTACCTGTCGTCGGTGTGCGGCACGGTGGCGTCGCAGGCGGCAGCGTACGAGCAGGTCATCGACGCGTACAACATCAAGCACGTCGACTTCGACGTCGAGGCGAGCATTCCGATCGACACGATGAACAAGGCGATCGCCCAAGTGCAGCGCGATCGGCCCGGCACGGTGGTCAGCTACACGCTCGAGGTGGTCGGCGACACGTTCGGCATCGTCGACTCGATCGGCACCGCGGTGCTCACCAACGCGGTCGCGAACGGCGTGAACGTCGGCATCGTCAACCCGATGACGATGGACTACTCGCCGTCGGCGGGTGTCGAGTGGGGACAGTCGGTCATCAACGCGGCACAGGCCACCGAGGCGCAGATGGCCACGATCTGGCCGTCGAAGACATCGGCGCAGCTCTACGCAATGCTCGGCGTCACGCCGATGATCGGTCGCAACGACACCGGGCCGATCTTCACCATCGCCGATGCTCAGAACCTGGTCGCTTGGGCGCAGACGAAGCACGTCGGGCTGCTCGCGTTCTGGTCGGTCGGCCGTGACAACGGCGGGTGCCCGGGCGGCGGCGTGTCGGCCACCTGTAGCTCGATATCTCAGTCGACGTTCCAGTTCACCGGAATCTTCGGCGGCTACACCGGCTGACCGAACGCCGAACACCACGGCGGCGGTCGCCCCCGGACCGCCGCCGTGGCTTATCCGTCGGCAGCGCCCGCATCGGCACCACGCAACCGCACCCGCCGCCGCGACGAGTGTCGCGATGCCGACGTGTCGCCGGTCCTCCACGGTGGCATCGAACCACTACGATGACGCCAATCTCGCGGGTTCCGGAGGGCGCACATGTCCGATCCTGCAGCGCCTGAGTCCGGCGTCGACGCGCCGACGAAGGCCGAATCCGCCGATCGCGGCCACCGACGTCAATGGATCGCGGCCATCGCCGCGGCGGCCGTCGTCGCACTCGTGGTCACGCTGATCGTGGTGGCAAATCAGCCGCCCGGCCCGGTCACCACCGCGGACGCGCGCCGCGCGGGCGTCCCGGTGGTCGTCGGCGACACGCTGTTCCGGCCGGACGGGACGACAACGACGTTGAAGCTGCCGGGCGGCGACATCATCACTCAGTTGGCCGTCGTGCCCGGCGGCGTGGTCGCTCTCGTGGATCACCAGGGTCCCGATGACGCCGGCGTCGCGGTCGAGGTGCGGTTGATTCCCTCGGACGGCGGGTGGGAACAGCTCGCCAGGCCCGCCGAGAACGCCTTTGCCGTCACCTCGGACGGTCGGACGGTGGTGGCCGCGTCCGGCGGCGCGGGCATCGCGCTCGAGTCGATCGACGTGACAACACGACGGACTCTTCAGCTGATCGGAGGCAACTGGTCGGTGGCCGCGCTCAACGGAGACTGGGCACTGCTGCGGTCCAACTCCGACGACTACGTGTGGCGTGACAGCAAGATCTGGAACGTACGCACCGGCATGGTTGTACCGTTCGCGACGTCCTACGGCGTAACACCATTGGGCGTGACGCCGAGCGGCGGCGTACTCCGCGCCGTGGCATCCAATCCGTCGGTCCAGCCGAACGAGCCGTCGCCGGCGTGTCTTGACGTCGTGGCCGCGACCGGCACCGGGGCGGCCGCAGCGGTGCCGACCACGCCGTCGGGATACTGCGGCATGTTCGACCTCGTGGACGCGACAGTCTCACCGGATGGCGTATGGGCCGTGCTCATCCCCCGCACGGTGACCGCCGGACACGGCGTGGTCGCGGTACGGACCGCGGATCTGCACGCCGGCCGGTGGGCGCCGGTCAACCTCGACCAGGCGGACGGCGTGAGTCGACCGCTTTTCTGGGATTCGCCGACGAGTTTCATTGCGCCGTTCACCAACGACTCAAGCGACACAGGCGTCGAGCGCTGCTCGGTCGACGGCCGCTGCCACGACTTCGTCCTGCCGGCGAATGCTGTGGTGGGCCAATCGATCGGTAGCTAGGCCACGACTCGCCACGTTCCGGGTCCGGAGGGTCGATATGACAGACGCAGCGGTGGAGCCAACGGGACTCGCGCCGTCCAGCAAGACCACACCGCCGGTACCGCGACGGCGCGGTTGGGTCTTCGCGGCGGCCGCCGCCGTCGTGATCGCACTCCTGGTCACGCTCATCGTCATCGTCACGCGGCCCCATCCGTTTACGGCGTCGGATGCGCGCCGCGCCGAGCTCACGGTCCTGATTGGCGGCACCCTCTTCCTGCCCAACGGCACCACGACGACGTTGGGAATCGATGTGCGCCATGTCGATGAATTGACCGTCATGCCCGACGGTTTTCTCGCCACCGTCGATCCCGGGCCGGGCGCGACCACTGCCGGCACCGATCTGTGGTTGATCCACCGTGGCGGCTCATACCAGGAGATCGCGACGTCGGCCGACTCCGACTTCGAGGTCTCGACGGATGGTCGCACCGCGGTCGTGAGGTCGGTGGACGCGCAGAACAACGTCGCTCTGCGGTCCATCGACATCGAGACCGGTGCTCAACTCCACACCTACGGGGATGGCAACCAGCACGTCATCGCGGTCCGTGGCGACTGGGCACTGATCAGCGATGACGGTGACGGGTCATCGCCGCAGGCGAGCGTGGCGTGGAACATCCGCACCGGCACGGTTGTGCCGTTTGCGAGCTCCGTCGGCGTCACGGCCTGGGGCGTGACGCCCGACGGCGAGGTGCTGCGCAGCATCGACACGGAGCATGCGCCGCCGCTGACGCCGACGCATGCTTGCTATGACCTGGTAGCGCCGGACCACACGGCGACGCCGGCGGTCATCCCAACCAAACCCACCGGTTACTGCGCCCGGCTCGATGTCACGGACGCGACCATGTCGCCGGACGGATCGTGGGTCGTCCTTATACCGGGCACTCAGTCACCGGGCCACGGCGTGGTCGCGGTACGCGCCGCGGATTTGCACGCCGGCCGGTGGGCGCCGGTCAATCTCGACCAGGCAGGAGGCATGAGTCGACCACTGTTCTGGGACTCGGCGACGAGCTTCATCGCGCCGTATACCAACGACGCGGACGACGCCGGCTACGAACGCTGTTCGGTCGACGGCCGCTGCCACGACCTCGGTATCCCCGGGGACGCGGTGATCGTCCGCTCACTCGGCGGCTGACCTGCGGCCGGCGCGCCACTCGCCCGAGGCCGAGGGGTATGCCCGCCAAGTGACTGTGCGGTAACTTCACCAGCCATGTACGACTATGTCATCGTGGGCGCCGGATCGGCCGGTTGCGTGCTGGCGAACCGGTTGAGCGCTGATCCGAACGTGACCGTCGCGCTGATCGAGGCCGGCGGGCCGGATCGCAAGCGGGAGATCCACATCCCGGCCGCGTTCAGCAAGCTGTTCAAGACGCCGTTCGACTGGGCGTTCGAGACGCGGCCGCAGAAATTCCTCGACGACCGCGAGCTCTACTGGCCGCGTGGCAAGGTGCTCGGTGGCTCGTCGTCGATCAACGCGATGATGTGGGTACGCGGACACCGCGCCGACTACGACGGCTGGAACCTGCCCGGCTGGTCGTACGACGAGATCCTGCCGTACTTCCACCGGATCGAGCGCCGGATCGGCTCCAACGACGACCAGACGTACGGCACCGACGGGCCACTGTGGATCGAGGAGCTCCGCGACCCGAACCCGCTCACGAAGGCGTTTCTCGACGCGTGCGAGCAATACGGCCTGTATCGCAAGCGCGAGTTGAACGAGGCCGACAACACCGGATTCGCGCGAACACCGGTGACCATGCACAGCGGGCGGCGGTGGAGCGCGGCGGACGCGTATCTGCACCCGGCCGCCAAGCGCCCGAACCTCACTGTCATCACGGGCTCGCTCGCCGAGCGACTGGTGATCGAGGACGGCGCGGATGGCGCGGTCGCGCGCGGCGTGTCGTACCGTGACCAGTCCGGGGCGCTGGCCGAGGCACGCGCCAGCCGCGAGGTGATCCTGTGCGCCGGCGCGATCGGCTCACCGCATCTGCTGATGCTCTCCGGGGTCGGCGACCCGGACCGCCTCGCCGCGGCGGGCATCCCGGTCGCGGTACGCAGCCTCGAAGTCGGCCGTAACCTCCAGGACCACCTGGCCACCGGCTTGATCGTCCACACGCCGACCGCGGTCACCATGGTGGACGCGGAAAAGCTCGGGCAGGTCGTGAAGTATCTGGCCCGGCGCAAGGGCATGCTTTCGTCGAACGTCGCCGAAGCCGTCGCGATGGTGCACACCCAGGACGGCCTCGACGGGCCCGACATCGAACTCATCTTCGCGCCGGTGCCCTACCTGGACCACGGCTTCACGGTGCCGCCGGGACATGGTTTCACCATCGGGTCGATCCTGTTGCAGCCGCGCAGCACCGGTGAGATCACGGTAACGAGCGCCGATCCCACTGCGGTGCCGGACATCGACCCGTGCTACCTCACCGACGACGAAGACACGCGGCGAGTGCTGGCCGGGTTGGCCGTCGCGCGCGGCATCCTGGACGCGCCGGCGTTGGCGGTCCACGTGGGCGCGCCGATGCGCCCGGATCGCTGGCCGGGGGATGACGCCGAGATGGAGACGTTCGTGCGGACCTACGCGGAGACGCTTTACCACCCGGTCGGGACCTGCCGGATGGGCGCGGACGACGCGTCGGTCGTCGGTCCGGACCTGCGCGTGCGCGGCGTCGCGGGGCTGCGGGTCGCGGACGCATCGGTGATGCCACGGATCAACCGCGGTCATACGAACGCACCCACGTTGATGATCGCGGAGCGCGCGGCGGATCTGATCGCGGCTAAGTAGCCCTCCGCGCCGACTCACGGTGTCAGGCGGGGACGGCTGCGTCCGGCGCGTCGGTCGCGGATTCGAGCCGCCGCGGCCCGGTCTCCGATACGTCGCCGAGACCGTAGCGGTCACGCAGATCCGCGAGCACGACCTGGTAGGTCATCGCGTCGACGTAGTTCGCGTGCCGGCGAGAGTCCACATAGGACTTGCCGCCGCGCAAGTCGGGCCGGTCGGTCGCCTTGCGCTCCCGCCACGACGCCCACACGTCGCCGCCCAGCTCGCGCGCCGTCGCATCGAGGACGACGAGCTGCGCCATCTCTTCGAACCGCCGGTACGCCGCGTCGGCGAACTCCACGAAGCCGAGCACCGCGAGCCCGTCGTGATCTCGGCTGAAGATGTTCAGGTAAAGATCAGGCCGCCCGTGCCGCCACGGCAGCAGCGAATCCTCGAGGAACGGCAGCAGGTAGTCGTACCCGGTCGCGAAGATCACCAGGTCGAGTTGCTCGCTGGTACCGTCCGCGAACACCACGCCGTCCGCGGTGAAGCGCGCGATGTCCGGACGCGCGACCAGATCGCCGGACTCGAGATGTGTCAGCACCTCGGTGTTGAGGATCGGATGGCTGGACAGCAATTCGTGGTCCGGCTTAGGCAGGCCGAGCCGCGTCACGTCGCCGACGAGGCGGTCCAGGAACTTCGCCGGATCGGTCGGCAGGCTCATCCCGGCCGGCGGCGGCAGGACACCGGCGAACAGCGCATCGGTGGGTACGCCGCCGATGTGCTTCGGGATGTACCGGTAGCCGCGGCGTACGGACAGGAACGCCTGCGACGCGGACCGAGCGGCCTCGCACGCGATGTCGACGCCCGAGTTGCCGGCGCCTACGATCAGCACGCGCTTGCCGCGGAACTCGTCTGCCGAGCGGTAACTCGACGAGTGGCGCGCCTCGGCGTGGAACGACTCCAGCCCCGGGTAGGACGGCAGGTTCGGATGCCAGTTCACGCCCGGTGCCGCGATCACGCCGCCGTAGTCGCGTGTCTCACCGGTGGACAGCGTTACGCGCCAGAGCGGGTCCTGGCCCGCTGCCGTGATCGGTTCCGCGCGCGTCACCGACGTGCCGAACGTGACGAGGTCGGTGAGGCCCTCGGCAGCCGCGAACGCGCGGACATAATCACGGACCTCACGCCAGGACGGATAGTCGCCGAACGTGTCAGGCATCGGGTAGCCCACGAAGCCGGACATCTGACGCGACGAGATGAACTGCGCCGACTCGTACATCGGGCTGCCGGGCGCGTCCGCGTTCCAGATGCCACCCACCGCGTCGGCTCGCTCGTACCAGTCAAAGTCGATGCCCTCGGCCCGCAACGCCCGCGCGGCGACCAACCCGGCCGGGCCGGCGCCGACTAGGCAGTAGCGTCGCGACCAGATCGACGGCCGCGGCAGCGTGCGTGGCCGGGCGCGCAACCGGGATAGCGCGATCTGGCCGTAGATCGCCGGCCGGTTGGCGCGGATCCACACGCCGGCCACGACGCCGGCCGCGAGCACGACGCCGAGCAGCCACGGCAGATCGTCGATCACCGGGTTGTGCGTGCCGACCAGCGTCGGGAAGTAGAACGCGGCGAGGAAGAACGCGACCAGCAGGCTGATCGCGCCGACCGCCGGGAAGACGAGGGTACGCCAATAGTCGCGCTCGCCCCGCCGCCGGAAGAACGCCACCACCGAGATCGCGGCAAGCACCTGCAGCAGCACCACACCGAGCGTGGACAGCCCGACCATGCTGGCCGCGAGCGTCAAGTAGGGATCGAGCCCGGCGACCGCGAACGCGCCCACGACGACGACCGTGATGACGGTGATCGTGATGCTGCCGACGTGCGGCGACGTGTGGCGACCGTGATACGCGCCCAGGCCCTTGGGCAGCACGCGCTCCCGGCCGAGGGCGAACAGATAGCGGCTGGCCGCGTTGTGCACCGCGAGCATGGACGCCAGCACGCTGGTGCACAGCAGCACGCCCATCACGTCCATGACGACCTCGCCGGCGTAGGTCTGCGCCTGGTCGAACAGCAGGTTGCCGAGGTTGCTGCCGAGCCCGGCAGCGACCGCGTGTGTGCGATCCACGCCGATCGCGCCGACCGTGAACCATGTGGTCAGGAAGTAGAAGACGCCGACTGACACCACCGCGATGTAGGTCGCCCGCGGGATGCTGCGCTCCGGCCGTGCGGTCTCCTCGCCATAGAGCGCGCCGGATTCGAACCCGACGAAGCTCGTGAACGCGAACATCAGCGCGATGCCGATCGAGCCGGAGAACACGTTGTGCGGCGCGAGTGCGGCCGTCGGCAGCGCGGCGCCGCCCTTGTGGCCGAGCACCGCGAGGTCGAACACGATGAGGATGGCGAACTCCAGCACCATCAACACGCCGAGCACGCGGGCGGACAGATCGGCGGAGCGGTAACCCATGAACGCGACGAACGCGGCGGCGATCGCGGACGGGATCTCCCACGCGACGGTCACGCCGACGGTGCCGAGCACGATGTGCACGAAATACCCGAACGCACCGCAGAGCCCGATGGTCAGCACTGTGTACGACAGCACCGCAAGGTACGCCGCCCCGACGCCGGCCGGTTTCCCGATGCCCCGCGCGACGTACGTGTAGAACGCACCCGTGTTCACCACGCGCCGGCTCATCGCCGCATACCCGACGCAAAAGCAGAGCAGGGCCGCGGTCGCGATGGCGTACGCCGCCGGCAGCCCCGGCCCGTTGCCGTAGAGCAGCGCCAGCGGTGTGTTGCCGACCATCGCGGCCATCGGCGCGGCGGCCGCGATGATCACGAAAACGACGCGCGACGTGGTGAGCTTGCGCGCGCCGGCGCGGGTGGCGGCTGTCGCGTTGGCCGGGCTACCGGCGTCGGCGCGGAAGCCGGTGCCGGCCGATTCGCTCGATGTCGCGTCGTCCGCCATACTCTCCGCTCCTGCTGCACGTGCCGGCCGACCGGCGAGGATGACCGCGCGCAGCATGGTCCACCTGGCGGCGCCGGGTCAAGCGCTGATCAGGCCCGGTGGGTCCAGGATTGCATCGCGGTCGCCGTGGTGGATTACGGACGGCACGGCCCGTCGAGCCGCTCGGCGAGGATCGCGACCCCCGGACCCGTGAGTCGGGGCAGACCGGCGGGCCGACCGGCAAGCGCGAGCAGGATCGACTCGATGGGCCCCTGCACGAGGTCGCCGTCACCGCGTACCCACGTCACGTCGGTCGCCGTCAGCCGGAGGCCGCGCACCCGCCGGCGCGTCGCGTGGAACGGGCTCTGCCACATTCCGGCCGCCGCGACCGCCGCATCAACCACCGGCATCGGCAGCGCACGGTGCAGCGGAATCGCGATGTCCTGGGTGTGTACGA
The DNA here is from genome assembly GCA_035713725.1 of Micromonosporaceae bacterium. Lineage (GTDB taxonomy): Bacteria > Actinomycetota > Actinomycetes > Mycobacteriales > Micromonosporaceae > DASQPR01. The sequence continues at coordinate 28,739 of DASTMZ010000076.1, read as the reverse complement.
GGATGCCGGCGAGTGGATCACGGGCGGTGGTGAACGGCACCCGGCGGTCCGAGTCGGCCGCGGCACGAAGCTCGGCGACCAGAATCGCGGTCGGCGCCTCGGCCCGGCGTCGGGCGGTGTCCAGCGACATACGGTGCACATCACCGCGTGCCCGGACAAACTCGATCATGAGCTCGCCGATCGTGGTCTGTGGCCCGAGTACGGTGTGCGCCACCACGTCGCGGACCCGCCACCCCGGGCAGAGGCTCTGCTGGTCCCACTCCTCGGGCGCCAGCTCGTCGAGCATGGCGGCGAGGCGCAGCCGCTCGCGGTGCACCGCGAAGCGCACCTCGAGCCGGCCGAGTGTTGGTTCCGCCGTCATGTCCGCCGTTCTCACGTTGCACCCCCCGGGTACGCGAAGCTCGACCTCGGGCAGCGCCGCGACTAGTCTGAGCAGAAATAGTACGAATCCCTGACTACCCGCTATCACGATCAGCGATCATGGTTCGTGGCGGGCAAAAGCCCAGGTCACGAGCCCTTTTCACGGCTAGTACGAGGGTCTGACTAATATAACTCAGCAAAACGGGCATTCCGCTACCGCGGAAGGTGTGAGAAAGCTGTGAGGAGCGTCCACGTTGACGCAAACGCCGGACATCACCACCACGCAGCCGGGATCCCAGGCAAGCGTCTCGGCACTGCTGTTCTCTGCGTACCGGGCGATGGAGTCACGAATCTTCGGAGCGCTTAGCCAGGCCGGGTACGGCGACGTCACACCCGCACAGGGGCGCGTGTTTCGGGTCATTCGGCCTGACGGGTCACGCCTGACCGAGATCGCACAGGCCGCTCGGGTGACGAAGCAGACCGCCGGCTTCCTGGTGGATCAGCTGGTACGCGCCGGATATGTGGTCCGGGTTCCGGATCCGGCCGATGCGCGCGCGCGGCTGATCAAGATCGCGCCGAAGGGCTCCGCCGTGATCCCGATCGGCGCGGCGGTGGTCGCCGGCGTCGAAGCCGAATGGACCGCCCTGCTTGGTAAGGAACGCATGCAGATGCTGCGGGAGGCCCTGCAAGTGCTGTGGGAGGCCACCGACACGCCATCCGCGCTGCGCCGCCACCAGGAGGCGCCTGTCGACGAGGTCGTCGTCGCCTAGCCGTTTCAGCGCTGACCGACCGGTTGATGTCCTACCGAGCCGGCGCGATCGAGCCGGCGCCGATCTAGCGGTCGCCGATCTAGCGGTCGCCGACCGTTTCGTCACAGCCGCGCGCCACGACCTCCAGGTTTCGCTCAGCCACGCGTGGCAGCATGGCCGGCGGCCGGCCGCCCACCGAACCATCGGCACCGGTGCGATCAGCCCGCGGATCTCGCCACCGGTATGCGGTCCGCGCCGCAACGGACGTGCATGCGCAACGGGGGATATCGCGATGGGTGGGACGGACGTCACGGACGGCAGCATCGGTGACGCGCGCGGAACGACGCGGCGCATCGTGCTTCGCGGAGCGGGAATGGCGGGACTCGGCGCCGGTGCCGTCGCGGCGCTCGCCGCATGCGGACAACTCGGGAACACGGCCGCCCAACCGCCGAAGCGCACCGGCCCGGTCGCGCTCGGGCCGACCACGGACGTCCCGGTCGGTGGCGGCAAGATCTACGCCGACCAGGTCGTCGTCGTTACCCAGCCCTCGGCGGGCCAGTTCAAGTGCTTCAGCGCCAGTTGTACACACGCCGGCTGCCTCTTGCACGACGTGTCCGGCGGCACGATCAACTGCGCGTGTCACGGCAGCCAGTTCGCCATCGCGGACGGATCGGTGGTGCGACCGCCCGCCGAACGTCCGCTGCCCAGCGAGTCGATCACGATCGCGAACGGCGAGATCACCCTCACCTGAGCGCACCGCGCGGTCACCGGTTCGACCATGATCTGAGCCGGGCCACCGTCTAGGCCGCTACGGGCTCGGCCGGCGACGAGCTCGGCCGGCTACGAGCTCGGCCGGCCGGCGACCACGTTCTGCACCTTGATCTTCGCGCGGATGAGCGGGTCGCGATAGCGGCGTTCGCGCCGGGCGGCCCGCTCCATCCGGGCCTGACCACGCTTCTTGTGCGGGTGATAGCGCCATCGCGCCCACGGCGAGTGCGGCCGCGCCAGCCGGATCGAGCCGACGATGAGCAGGAGCGGAATGAACACCCCGATCAGGCCGGTCCACACCTTGCCCTTGAGCAACGTGATGCCAGCGAGAGCCACGTAGAACACCGCGACGATGATCGTCGACGCCACGCCGCTGCCGCCGGAGGACTGGTTCGACCCGATCTCCAGCGGCCGCGCGCCCACCAGCAGCAGCCCGATCAGGGCGATCGCCACGAACACCGCGTCCACCGATTGCCGGCCCTGGCTCGTCCAGTAGACGTCCTTGAGGCGCAGGATCAGCGCGAACTCATCCAGCACGAGCCCGATGCCAACGCCGAAGATCGCCGACGTTACGCACAGCGGCCACAGCGCCCGATCCGGCAGTGCGATCCCGCCGACGCCCCCCACGATCATGAAGACCACGCCGAACACCACGTGATGCACGTGTACGCCGCCGGCATCCACGTTCCCTGGCCACCACTTGACCTGCGCGCGGATCATGCGCACCGAGAGCCGGATGAACCCGAACGCGAGCACCATGCCAACGAACGTGCAGAACAGCGGGAGCCGCCCGCTCTCGACGATCGTCCGGTGGAACCAGTCGCCGCCCAATCGCCCGCCTCCGCGAGATGCCAGCCCGACCCGCCCGGAGCTTTCTCTCAGGATGGCATTTATGCTGGTCAGCCCGGCTGCGAAGGAGCGACGTCGGCCGGCTTACCGTGCCGGCGGTCGGGTGGTGACGTCGTGATCCGATCGCTTCACGTCACGCCGGCCAGGCACCGGTCAGCCGGCGTGTCGCGGCCAACCCACCCCGGTCCACCGCGGTCTTCACAAGCGCGAAGATCGCGCCGTGCAGTGTGGCGGCGAGCAGCACCTCGACCCACTCGCGGTCCTCGTCGTACGTGCCGGGCGCCTGATCCTCGTGCGCGATCGCCCGCCAGAGATGCTTGAAGGCGGCACCGGCGAGCATGCTGCCCATCACACCGGCGGCGATGCTGACCGGCTTGTACATGATCTTCTGCATCCCCATCGTGGTCCCCTTACGAGCGGCCGAGTCGGCGGCGATGCACCAGCCCTACGCCTTTCATCCTGGGCGCTGGGGCAGGCTGACGGTGCGGAACGCCCGATTTCGAGGCCGTACGCCGGCCGCCGCGACGTGAACGCGAGGGCGGTTCCGACCGGCGGTTCCGGCTGGCGGTTCCGAGGGGGCCTGGAACGGCCGAGCGGCCCGCACCTAAGTGCGGGCCGCTCGCTTATAGCTAGGGACGTGGGTCAGCTCACCATGAGCGCCGTGTCGTCGATGACGAACGACGTCTGCAAGGACACGTCCTCGGTGCCGCTGAACTTGATCACCGTCGAGCCGGTGGTCGCCGGCAGGTTCAGCGTCTTGAGGGAGTACCCGGTCGCGTGGTTGAGGTTCGAATACGTAGCGAGCGTGGTGGTCACGCCGCCAGTCGTGCTCGTCACCGTCAACTTGTCGAACTGGGTGGTGGTGGTCGTCTCCGCCGTGTCGATGTGCAGCCAGAACTGCAACACCGCGTGGCATCCGGCGGGGATCGTCACGGTCTGCGACAGCGTGTCCGTGTGGGTCGTGCCGTACCCGTCAAGCCACGCGTACCAGGTGCCGCTGTGCGACGTCTGCCCGGCACCGTTCGGGTTAACGACGCCGGCCGTGCTGGTCCATGGCGCCGCCGATCCCGTTTCGAAGCCCGGGTTGCCGAGCAGCTGAGCCGGCGTGCACGAGCCGGCGGCGTTGACCGTCCACGTGAACGTCGTGCTCGCCGTGCCGCTCGCCGAGTCATGCACGGTTGCCGTCACCGACGTCGTGCCGGCCGTCGTCGGCGTGCCGCTGATGACGCCGGACGAGCTGAGCGACAGGCCAGCCGGCAATGCGGTCGACGTGAACGTATACGGCGGGGTGCCACCGCTCGCGCTTAACGTCAGGCTCACCGCTGTGCCGACCGTGCTGGTCTGGTTGCCCGGGTTGTTGATGGCCAGCGGTCCGGGTCCGCCTCCGTTGCTGAAGGCGGCGGTGCCGTTCGGCGTACCGAGTCCGGTCGGACCATCCCAGCCGGTGCCTGCCGTGCAGATCGGTGCGCCACACGTGCCGTTCGATCCGCTCGTGACGTCGAACAGGTTGCCCGGGTGCGCGTACGGGTACGACGCCGGGTACGTCCCGGCCGTCGGGTTGCCGGCCAGCGCGTACACGCCGGCGATCACCGGGGCCGCGACGCTCGTGCCGCCGTAAACGACCCAGCCGCTCGCGCCGAACGTCTGGAACACCGCGACACCGGTGGCCGGGTCGGCGACCGCCGACACGTCCGCCTCGGCGCGCCGCGTGCAGTTCGTCGTCACGGTCTGCCACGTCGGCTTGGCATCGAACGCGGAGCAGCCGGAGCCGGCGTCAGTCCATGCCGTTTCGGTCCAGCCGCGGGAGTTCGTGGCCGTCACAAGGTGCGTACCACCGACCGCGGTGACGAACCGCGAGGTCGCCGGGAACTGCGCGCCGGTGCCACTGTCACCCGAGCTCACCGTGATGGCCACGCCCGGGTGGTTGAAGTGCGAGTCGTCGGTGGTCTGGCCGGAGTATTCCGGGCCGCCCCAGCTGTTGGACACGAACTTCGCACCCATCGTCACCGCGCGATCCTCGGCCGCGTAAAGGTTCGCGTCCGATGCGGAACTCGCCTCGACGAGGATGATGTGGCAGTTCGGGCAGATCGCGGACACCATGTCGAGGTCGAGCGACTCCTCGCCGGCCCACCCGGAGTTGTTGGCCGGCAACGGGCTCGTCGCGCCGTTCTGGTTGACGATCTGCAGGCAGCCGCTGGCGACCGTACACGCCGGAAGGCCGAACTGGCTGCGGTAGGTCGCGAGGTCGGACGCGGCGGTCGGATCGTTGAACGCGTCGACGATCGCGACCGTCTCACCCGAGCCGCCCGCCGTCGACAGTTTGTAGGCGCTTGCCAAGTTCGCGGGTCCGTAGCCGGACGGGGTCGCGTTCGGGCTGATCGCGTTCGCCGCGACGCCGCTCACGTCGGTCCGCTGGATGGCAAAGCACTGCATGGTATGGGCCGTGTTCGGCGTCGCACACGAGTGCCGTGTGGTCATGTGCGACGTGGACGGCAGGTGTGGCGTCGTGGACTGCGCGGTGACCGCCGAGCCGACGGCGGTGACCGTCATGGCCTGCGCAGGTGCCGACATCGACAGTGCCACGGCGACGAACGTCGCGGCCGCGGCGAGCATGGTGAGCACCTGGGGACGTGCCCGCATGTCTCCTCCTTGTGGGGGCTTCGTGACATGAAACCTCGAATATGACCTCGACTGCGTCATACGGAGAGGTATGCACATCCTTGATTGCGCGAGGAGGCAAAACAACCCTTCAGCGGAACTATCTCTGTCAATTTCTGACACTCTGTGCACCGAACGGTCCACCGGTGATCGTCCTTATTGGGCGCTGCTGTGGTACGAGTGGTTATTACCGCAGGTCAGGGACGGCGCGGGAGCGGGAGCGGAGCACGGGAGCGGGCGGCGCCACCGTCCGGCGCCGCCCGCGATTCCCCGGCTATGAAGGTTCGGCGGCCACGAAGATGCGATCGAAGTCGGGCGCAAACGCGGTCGGGTTTCCGAACTCGATCGTGTTGACTCCCGCGGTGAGCGCCAGCGTGACTGTCGTGGTACCGACGACGTTGAAGCTTCCGGTCGGCGTGAACGAGATCGTCTGCGCGGCACCGCCATTTGCACTGACGGTGGCTTGCCGGCCGGTCGTCGATCCGTCGAGGTACGCGATCGTGACCGCGTAGTCGCCGTCGGCCGGCACCGTCACGCCGGTAAACGTCAGCGTGCCGCCCTCACCGACGAAACCGACCTTCGACCCGCCGGAACAGCCGGTGCAGCTTGCCACTCGCGCACCTCCCGCGATGACGTTGCCCGGCGCTTCGGCCTCGTACGGCGTCGGGCCGAGCGGTGGCGGCGTCGCGCCGGCGGTCACCGTCAAGCCGCCGAACACCGCGGTCGCCGGCGTACCCGATGAATGCGACGTGACGAAGATGCCGGCGTCCTGCGTGTCTGCCTGACCGGGGACGGTGGCCGTGCCGACCGGGTACCAGCCCTGGCCGTCGAACGAGTAGTAGCCGATATACGACGTCGCACCGGTTCGCTCGAGTTTCAGATGCACCGGAAGCGAATCCGGCGTCGTGCCGTTCGGTGGCGTGACGGAGTTGATGTGCGTGCCACCGTTGTTGTCCCACTCGAGCTGGATCCCGCCGGACGGCGACGCGAAGAGGATCACACCCTCCGGCGTGGTTCCCGACCCGGTCATCGTGTTACGCACGATGATGCCGGCCTTGCCGAAACCGGTGAGGTTCTGTTGCGACGTGACCACGGTGTCCACCGTCGACGATGTGCCGACCGACCCGGCAAGGTAGACGGTGCTGTAGGCATCGGTACCAGAGAACAGGTCGGCGCCGGCGCCGGAGATGCCGAACTGGTCACCGGACTGCGCGAAAAGCGCCGGCGCGTCGGTCGCGGACGAATATGTCTGATAGGGCGCCTGCACCGGCGGACTGGCCGTAACGGCTTGGCTGGCGCTCGCCGACAACCCCGTACCCTTCGGCCACGAATACTGGGCCGACGCCGTCACCGTACCCGGCTCGAACAGCGACTGCGGCGTCGGCGCGGTGACCGAGAACGTCGCCGTAACGGTCTGTTCGGTCTCCACCGCGGGCGACGACACCGGCGACGTCGGCGTGACCGTCCAGCCGGCCGGCGCGGCCAGCCCCATGGTGAGCTGCTTGGCCGGCAGGTCACCGTGGTTCGTGAACGCGACGGTGTAGGTCGCCGGTTGCCCACCGGTCAGCGTCGCAGGCCCCGACAGTTGGTACGTCACGTTCGGCGGTGCCGAGGTTGGGTTCGTCAGCGGCATGACACGGTAGAGCGCCACACCGTGCGACGGCACGACCGGGGCGATGACGCCGGTAGTCTCCGTCGTCTGGTGCGCCCACAAGTCGTTGACCGCGTAGTCGGTGCCGGCCGGCAATCCGAGCGACGACGCGGACGTGGCGATGGTCTGTGGCGCTCCGGTCGTGTTGAACAGGCCGACGACCACCGAACCGTCCGGATCGGTCTTCGTAAAGACCTGCGCACCGTTCGCGTTCGACACTCGCTTCGCGTCGATGCCATCCTGGTCGACCGCGATGACGTCGGTGTTGCGCAGCAGGGCGAGGTCGGTCGGGTCGAGGTCGGTCAGGTCGGTGCCGAGGATGAACGGCGAGGACGCGAGCGACCAGAGGCTGAGCTGTGTCTTGCGTTCGTCGAGCGTGAGGCCGTCGTTCGTGCCGTTGCCGACCTCGATCGAGTCGTAGTCGTTGAACGCGCCGGGTCCGCCGTACGGTTGCCAGCTCGCCACCTGGTTGAACCGGCTCGATACGTGAGACCAGTCGGTCAGCGGATAGCTCGAGCCATTCGGCCCGCAGTAGCACTCGATGTCACCGCCGGTGCGCCAGCCGTTGGACAGCTGCTGCCAGGTCGTGGCGGCGGAGATGTTCAGGTTGTTCGACAGCTCGAGGTGGATCGGTCGCCCGGTCGCCACCAGTGCCTGCGACCACGCCTGGATGTCCGGGATGTCACCGGTACCCACGCCGTCGATCTTCAAATAGTCGACGCCCCAGGACGCGAACTCGTCGGCCCACGAGTCGATAAACGCTTGCGCACCCGGTTTCGAGTAGTCGATGCCGACCATGCCCTTGCAGTTGTAGTTGTTCTCGGTCGCCGTGGTGGCGATGTCGTCGGCGTGGTAGGGCGTGCCCTCGATCGGCGTGTTCTGCGCGACCGCCTGCTTCGAGATGCCCGGCGTGACGTAGATGCCGAACTTCAGCCCCTTGCTGTGGACATAGTCAGCGACGACCTGGATGCCGTTCTCGCCGTTCGGGCCGGCCGGGAACTTGGCCGTGTCGGTGACCCAGCGACCGTACAGGTCGACGTCCGGCCCTTGGCTGCCCGGGCACAGGTAGTAGAAGTCGTCGACGTTGACGTACTGATAGCCGACCGCGCTGAGACCGCTGGCCACCATCGCGTCCGCGGTCGCCTCCACATTGGCCGCACTTGGGTTGTGCCGGATGAAACTCCAGGTGCTCCAACCCATCGCCGGCGTCCCGCCGACCCCGTTGTTCGCCGCGAACGCCACGGTCGGCGTCGATCCGACGACCACCGCCATCATGGGTACGGCCACGAGCGCGGCTACCACGCCACGTACTGCCAATCTCATGCGCTTCTCCAACCGGATGAGGACCTGATGCGAGACGTACGGGTGGCGCGCAACGGTGCGACGCGCAGTCGCCGTGCCGCACCGGGAACGGCCGGCGGCATGACCTGGTATCTAGCCAGATCAATACATCAGATCCGAACTGAATCACACAGACTTAGACATGTCAATGCCCGGCTCACCGGTCGGTCCAGTGCAACTCGAGACCACGCTTGTGCACGGAACGTCCGTCGTTCTTGGATGTAGGGCCGCTGACCTTGGCGTACGCGTACCGATCGTGTTTGACTCTGTGACGATCGGCGGGACGTGCCACAAATCAACGAACTCAACCGCGGGCCGACCGACGCCGAATGAGGTAGCCATGCTTGCTCACCAGCGACAGGTCCGGATCCTCGCGGAGCTCCGGCGCACCGGTGCCGTGCGGGTCTCCGACCTGACGGAGCTGCTCGCGGTCTCGGACATGACGATCCGGCGCGACCTCGAGCAGCTCGTCGCGACCGGCATCGCACGCAAGGTCCACGGCGGCGCGGTGCTCGCGGGTCAGGTCGCATACGAACCGGGGTTCGCCGCGAAGAGCCAGCTCGAACGTTCCGCGAAAGACGCCATCGCGACGAGCGCCGCGACCCTGATCCAGCCCGGCGCCGCGATCGCGTTGTCCGCCGGCACCACGACGTGGGCGATGGCCCGCCTGGTCGTGACGATCCCGGGCCTCACGGTCGTCACGAATTCGACGGCCGTCGCGGACGCCATCGCGACCCTCGATCCGGGCAATCAGGTCGGCGTCATCCTGACCGGCGGGGTGCGCACACCAAGCGCCGCGCTCGTCGGGCCGGTCGCCGATCGAACCATCGAGACGATGCACGTCGACCAGCTCTTCCTCGGCGTGCACGGGATGGACGACCGGGTCGGGTTCACCACGCCGAACCTCGCCGAGGCCACCACCGACCGCGCGCTCATCGCGTGCGCCCGCGAGGTGATCGTGCTGGCCGACTCGTCGAAGTGGGGCGTGGTCGGTCTGGCCGACATCGCGCCACTGGCAGCGGCGCACACCGTGATCACCGACGACAAGCTGCCGCACGCGGCCGCGCGGGTGTTACGCGAACGTGTCGGCTCGGTGATCGTCGTCAGCGACGACACGGTCGCGGCCGTAAGTCGCAGGTAACACACAGAAACGCAGGTCGACGCGTCGATGTCGACGCACGCTGACGGTCGCGGTGAAGGTCGCGTCACCGAACCCTGCTATGTGGACGCACCCGCGCAGGTCACAACGTGAACCCAATTGAAACACCAGCCTTGACAACCCCACATCGGCGCGTTTTGCTTTGGTTGGTTGTGAGGATGTGCGTTGGAAGTTGTTTGAACGCCCCGGGCGCCGGGGCCGTTTCCGTCCCCCAGACCAGGAGGCGACCATGCCTTACCGCTCCGGCACACCGACCACGTTGCCCCAGCTGTCCCGTCGTACCGCGCTCAAGGGTGCCGCCGGTCTTGCCGCCGCCGGCGTCGTCGCCGCTTGCAGTAGCAGCGGTTCCAAGGGCACCACCGCAAACACCGGGTCCGCGACCGCGCCGATCACGTTCGGATCCAACTACTCCGACGACGCGACGAAGGCGGCGTTCGCGGCGCTGTGCACGGCCGCGACGTCCGCGACGAAAGTCCCTGTCACGGTCAACACGACCGACCACAACACGTTCCAAAACAACATCAGCAGCTACCTGCAAGGCACCCCCGACTCACTGGCGACCTGGTTCGCCGGCTACCGACTGCAGTTCTTCGCCGCGCAGAACCTGCTGAGCCCGATCGACGACGTGTGGGACAAGATCGGCGCCACGTTCAACGACGCCGCGAAGAGCCTGTCGAAGGGCATCGACGGCCACTACTACATGGTTCCGCTCTACAACTACCCGTGGGTCGTCTTCTACAACAAGAGCGTGTTTGCCCAGAAGGGCTACCAGGTCCCGTCGACGTGGGACGACTTCATCGCGCTGTGCAAGAAGATGCAGACCGACGGTCTCGTGCCGCTCGCGTTCGCGGAGAAGGATGGCTGGCCCGCACTGGGTACGTTCGACATCATCAACCTGCGGCTCAACGGCTACGACTACCACATCAAGCTGATGAAGCACGAGGTGCCGTGGACCGACCCGGGCGTCGCCGCGGTGTTCAACCAGTGGCGCGAGGTCATGCCCTACATGCAGAACGGCGCGAACGGCCGCATCTGGCAGGACGCCGCGAAGGCATTGGAGAACAAGCAGGCCGGCATGATGTTCCAGGGCTCGAATCAGGTGGCCGCGAACTACGCCGCAGCGAACCTACCGGACCTGGACTTCTTCCCGTATCCGACGATCAACCCGACCTACGGCCAGGACTACATGGACGCGCCGACGGACGGCTTCATCATGCCGAAGAAGGGCAAGAACTCGGCTGCCGCGAAGGCCGTGCTCGAATACATCGGCACCGCCGCCGCGGAGACCGGCTTCCTGCAGACCGACCACTGGGACGTCGGACTTGCCAACGGGCTCATCGCGCCGTCCTACAACGACATACAGAAGAAGTCGGTCGCGGCGATCGCGGCCTGCAAAAACGTCTCGCAGTTCATGGACCGCGACACCGTGCCGGACATGGCCACTGCCATGATCAAGCAGATTCAGGGCTTCGTCGACAGTCCGACCGCTGCCACAATCGCATCCATCCAGAAGAACGCCGAGGATCAGGCTAAGACCATTTTCACCACATGACGACAACCACCGCGAAGCTCGACGACGCTCCCCCGACGGCGACACGAGGTCGCCGTCGGGGGCGTCTGCGCACCCTGACGCGGCGCGACCGGTTCGTCATCGCCGCGATGCTCGGCATACCGCTGCTGCTGGACGCCGGGTTCATCTGGTTTCCGGCACTCGCGTCGGTCGGCCTCTCGTTCACGAAGTGGACCGGCGTCGGCTCCGTCCACCTTCAGTCGTGCGCCGCCACGTCGTCCGCGCCGGGCATCCCGCAGCCCGGATGCCTCTACGGTGTGCAGAACTACCAACAGGCGTTCACGAACTACCCGGACTTCTGGCCCGCCGTACAGCACAACTTGATCTGGCTGCTCGTGTTCATGTTCATCGCGACGCCGCTCGGCATGCTCTTCGCGGTCATCATCGACCGCGGCATCCGCGGCTCGCGCATCTATCAGAGCGTGCTGTTCCTGCCCGTGATGCTGTCGCTCGCGCTGATCGGCATCATCTGGGAGCTGATCTACTCGAACAACTACGGCCTGATCAATTCGGTCCTCGGCCGGACCGGCAACAACAACCTGATCGACTGGCTCGGCGATCCACACCTCAACCTCTGGGCACTGCTCGTCGAGGCGAGCTGGCGCCAGGCCGGTTACGTGATGGTGCTCTACCTCGCCGGCCTTAAGTCCGTCGACCCGGCGCTTCGCGAGGCGGCGCTCGTGGACGGCGCGAGCCCGTGGCAGACGTTCTGGCGCGTGGTGTTCCCGGCCATGCGCCCGATCAACATCGTGGTCAGCGTCGTGACCGTCATCGAGTCGTTACGCGCCTTCGACCTCGTCTACATCACCTCCGGCGGCAATCCGCTCAAGGGACTCGAGCTGCTGTCCGTGTCGGTCACCCAGAACATCGTCGGCGAGACCCAACGGATCGGCTTCGGCTCCACGCTCGGCGTCATCCTGCTCGTAATCTCTCTCGTACCGATCACGATCTTCTTGTTTCAAGCGTTCCGCCGCGAGGAGGCGCCATGACCGCCGTCGCGGTCGACACCCCGATCGCCGAGCCGACGTCGCGCGCGACCCGCCGCCGCCGTCCCAGGTTGGGCAGCGCCGCGGCGCAGGTGTTCATGATCGTGATGCTCGTGCTGTGGCTCACGCCCGTGGTGTTCGCGCTGTATGTTGCGCTGCGGCCAAAGACCGAGACAGACAAATACGGGTACGTGTCGCTGCCGCACCACCTGACGTTCGCGAACTTCACCAACGCATGGCGCCAGTCGGACATGCTGCACTTCTTTCTGAACTCCGTGTACGTCACGGTGCCGGCCGTGGTGCTCACGTTGCTGCTGTCGTCGTCGTTCGCATACGTGGTATCGCGGCTGCGGTTCCGCCTCAACATCGCATTGCTGATCCTGTTCACCGCCGGGAACCTGTTGCCGCAGCAGGTCATCATCACGCCGCTCTACCGCATCTACCTCGCCATTCCGTTGCCACAGTGGCTGTCCGGCAGCGGCCTGATGTACAACTCGTACGTCGGGCTCATCGTCATCAACACTGCCTTCCAGCTCGGCTTCTGCATCTTCGTGCTCAGCAACTACATGAAGACGCTGCCGAGAGAACTAGACGAGGCCGCAATCGTCGACGGTGCGACGGTCTGGACCCGGTTCTGGCGCCTCACGCTTCCGCTGTGCCGGCCCGCTCTCGCGGCGCTCGCCACGTTGCTGACCACGTGGATCTACAACGACTTCTTCTGGGCCATCACCCTCATTTCGACCGGCAACAAGCGACCGATCACGTCGGCGCTGGCGAACCTGCAGGGCCAGTTCGTGTCGAATCAGAACATGATCGGCGCGGCCGCGCTGATCGCCGCGATCCCCACCCTGATCGTCTATCTCCTGCTGCAGAAGCAGTTCATCGCCGGCCTGGCGCTGGGCTCCACGAAGGGCTGAGCGCTCGGCACTACGAAGGGCTGAGCGCTCTCACGACACGCGATGTGCGCCCGCGCTCGGTGTCGCCACGAAGCTTGCCGGTTCGGCGTACCCGTGTCGCCGGTACGCCTCCGCGACCGCCGATGCGACATCGGTCGCCGATGACGCGTCGACGAGCGCGAGCACACATCCGCCGAACCCGCCGCCGGTCATCCGCGCGCCGTACGAGCCGTGGTCAAGCGCCACCGCCACGGCGAGGTCGATCTCCGGCACGCTGACCTCGTAGTCGTCGCGCATCGACGCATGCGACGCGGTCAGCAACGGTCCGATCTCGGTGACCCGATGGGCTCGCAGCCGGTCGACCGCGTCCACGACCCGTACGTTCTCGGTGACCACGTGCCGGACCCGTCGGCGCATGACCGGATCGTCGAGCGCGGACAGCGCCGCGCCCAGGTCGTCCACATCGCGCAACGCGGCAACGCCGAGCAGCCGAGCCGCCTGCTCGCACGAACGGCGACGCGCAGCATATTCGTTGTCGACGTGCCGGTGCCGCGCGCGGGAGTCGATCACCAGGATCGCGAGGCCAGCGGCTCGTACGTCGCATGGAATGTGCTCGACAGCAAGGTCTCGACAGTCAAGGAACAGCGCGTGCCCCTCGCGACACAATGTGGCCGCCGTCTGGTCCATAATGCCGCACGGCATGCCGACGTAGTCATTCTCGGCACGTTGCGCGAGCCGTGGGCGGTCGGCCACCGCGATATCGAGCCCGCCGATGTCGCACAGCGCGGACAGCACGGCGCACTCGAGCGCCGCCGAGGACGACAGGCCGGCGCCGAGTGGCACGTCCGAGTCGATCGCGAGATTCGCGCCCGGCACGTCGTGACCGGCGTCGGTCAGCGCCCACACCACGCCGGCGACGTACGCCGCCCAGCCGGTCACCCGGCCGGGGTGCAGATCGGCGGCGGTGAACTCGACGCGCCCGTCGGACCGGTTGCTCGTCACCGACCAGCGACGCGCACCGGCGAGTGGGGTAGCGGTCAACGTCGTACGCTGCGCGAGCGCAAACGGCAGGACGAATCCGTCGTTGTAGTCGGTGTGTTCGCCGATCAGATTGAGCCGGCCGGGCGCCGCCCACACCGCAGCGTGGCCGGCGCCGCTGCCGTGCGACGGTGGTTCGGCCGGCGTACCCGTCATGTCGGCTCCCGGACGCACTGACGACCCTTCCGCGACCGGTCGTCGCAGGTCCGGAAAGCCTCCCACATCAAGACACACAATCCAACACCGCGGTACCCATCGCATGCCCCAAACGGTGACCACCCGATGACCGAACGGCTCGCAAAGTCGGCCGTCCACAAAGCACTGCGTGCTCTGATTAGTTCTGATGAGTTTTGTTTGTATGCGATGGATAGTGCCAGGTAAGCTCATCGCGGGCACCCCGACGGATTCGCAGGCAGAGGCGGCGAGTACGAATGCACAGGTCCAGCACCGTGCTCGCGGACGGTCGCGAAATCATCTACTACGACCGTGCCACCGTTCGCGCCGCACTGCCGCCGGACCGACGCGAACTGCCACCGCAGACAGCGGTCTCACGGGTCCGCTACGACGCGCCGACCGGGGACTGGGTCGTGGTCGCCGGTCATCGGCAGACGCGCCTGTTCTCGCCGGGCGCGAACGACTGCCCGCTGTGCCCGAGCCGCGACGGCCATCCCACCGAGGTGCCGGCCGAATCGTACGAGGTCGTGGTGTTCGAGAACCGCTTTTCCGCGCTCGCGCCGGCGGCGGACGAACCCGACACGAGCGACACCGGCGAGCTATTGCGTTCTGCGCGGGCCACCGGCCGATGCGAAGTGATCTGCTTCTGCAGCGACCACGACACCACGTTCGCCGAACTCAAGGCGGACCATGTCCGGCTGATCCTCGATGCGTGGACCGACCGGACTCGGACGCTGGCCGCCATGCCGGGCGTGGCGCAGGTGTTCTGCTTCGAGAACCGCGGTCCGGAAATGGGCGTGAGCCAGCCGCACCCACACGGCCAGATCTACGCGTACCCGTTTGTGACGCCCCGCACCGCGCGCATGATCGACCGTGCCACGGCGTACCGGCGCGACCGTGGCACCAACCTCTTCGAGGATCTGCTCGCCGCCGAGATCGCCGACGGACGGCGCATCGTGCGCGCCACTGACGAGTGGGTGGCGTTCGTGCCGTACGCCGCCAAGTGGCCCTACGAGGTGCACCTCTACCCGAGACGGCGGCGCCTCGACCTCACCGAACTCGACGAGCCACAGTGCGACGCGTTCCCCGGCATCTATCTCGACATGCTGCAACGGTTCGAGCGGCTCTTCGACACTCCGACGCCGTACGTGTCGGCCTGGCATCAGGCGCCGGCCACCGACGGGCGCGACGAACTCGCCCTACACGTCGAGCTGTTCACCAACCGTCGCAGCTCCGAGCGCTTGAAGGTGCTCGGTGGCACGGAGGTAGCGATGGACGCGTTCTCCAACGACGTCGGCCCGGAGGAAGCGGCAGCGCGCCTGCGGGATCTCGGCGACTGAGCGCCGGATGGCGCATCACGGGTCGACGCCGGTGACTCCGTCGATCAGCTCCCGAAGGATGTCGAGGTGGCCGGCATGGCGCGCGGTCTCCTCGATCATGTGCGTATAGATCCATCTCAGCGACACCTGACCGAGCCGCGGATGCGCCACGTAGTGGCTCAGCGGCAGTCCGCTCGCGATGCGATCGGACTCCGCGCAGGCCGCCTGATAGTCGGCGATCGTCGACGCGACGGTCGTGTCCGCCGGCACCGACCAGCCATCGTCGTCGGCCATGATGACGTCGGTGTGCTGCGCGACCCACCGGCCGAACCACTCGCGCTCCACGAACGCGAGATGGCGGACCAGTCCGATCGGTGTGGTACGGGACGGCACGACGCTGCGCCGTGCGTCCGCCTCGGACAGCCCCTGCAGCTTGCCGGTCATCACGTGTCGCTGGTAGTCGAGAAACGCCGTCAGCACATGTGCTTCGTCGCCGGTCGCGGCACGCTCCTCCGGGAAGAGCGGCGGCAGCACCAGGCGGCGCAGGCCGTCGCGCCAGCCGGCGCGAAACGCCTCGAGCAGTTCTTCACTTGGGATGCCGCTGTGTGTCAGGTGCAGTCGCGTGCCGGCCTCGGTCGGCGTCACGCGCAACGTCGCGATCATGCCGGCCCACGCAAGCTCGACCAACTCGCCCGGCACCACGCGTCTGAATATCCCCGTCACGCGGCCACCGGTGCCGCGATCGAACGAGAACGACCCGCCCTCGCGGAAGTCGATCAACACGGACGACGGCATCGCACCTCGCGCCACGAACAGCGAACCCGCGCCGACCGCGGCGGTGACGTCCGCTGGCCGTACCGCGTATTCGTGCGTCATGTCCAGCGCGTACACGGTCCCCGCCCCCAGTTGGTAGCGCCCTTGCGATCATCATGCCGGACGCCGCGGGGCGGTCGCTCAGTGGTGCAGCGCGGTTGCGCAGCGGGCGGCGGATCGGGCAGCGGCGCGTCGGGCGTCGCTATGCGTGCGCCGCAGCGGCCAACGCCGTCATGTCGTCGTCGTCCAGGCGCAGCGCGCCGGCGGCGACGTTCTCCTCGAGGTGGGCCACCTTCGAGGTGCCGGGAATGGGCAGCATGGTCGGCGACCGGTGGAGCAGCCATGCGATCGCGACCTGGGCGGTGGTCGCGTCGTGCTTGTCCGCGACGGCCCGCAACGCGTCGTCCGCCGCGCCACGCGGCCCGCGGCCAGCGGAAAGAACGGCAGGTACGCAATGCCGTGCGCGGCGCACAAGTCGAGCGTCGCGGCATCGCCTTGCTCGGCCGGCCCGAAGAGATTGGACACACTGACGATCGGCGTGCGCGACAACGCCGTCGTGAGTTGGTCGGCGGTGACGTTGGACAGCCCGATCCGACCGATCTTGCCCTCGGTACGCAGATCCACCATGACGTCGAGCGCCTCGTCGAACGAAATCGGCGCGCCGTCCATCCATCGCAGGTGCACCACGGGGACCGTCTCGACGCCGAGCACCCGCAGATCGCGTTCGCATCCCGCGCGAAGACCGTTTGGCGTGATGCCGTTGAACCACCCGCCGTCGTCCGTACGCGCTCCGCCGAGCTTGGTCACCAGCACCAGATCATCCGGGTACGGCCGGATCGCTGCCGCGATCACCTCGTTGGCAACATCGCGGCCGTAGTACCACGCCGAGTCGATGACTCGTACGCCGAGGTCGACCGCATGGCGTACGGTCCGGATCGCCTCATCCCGGTCGTCCGGCGGGCCCCACACACCCGGACCCGGCAGACGCATCGCGCCAAAGCCGAGCCGTGGCACTTCGAGGTCGCCGAGTCGAACCGTGCCGGCACTGGATGCGGTGACCTCGATTGTCATGGCCCCGATGCTACCGACCGCGCTGATGGCACCGATCGCTGACGCTACCGACCGAGCCGACCCGCCCGTTCGCCCGCGCGCCAAACGGTTGCGCGCCGACGGACGTCGTCCGCCGGCGCGCAACCTTCTCGAATCGTGGTGTCAGCCGAGCCCCGCCGCGGCGACTAACGCGCGCCGCGTCAGCACGCCAGCCATGTGCGCGCGGTATTCCGCAGATGCCGATACGTCGCTCGTCGGGTTGGTGCCCTCCGATGCGTGTGCGGCCGCGGCACCGATCGCTTCCGCGCTCGCCGCGCCGCCCACCAGGGCCGACTCGACGCCGCGGGCGCGGATCGGGACCGAGCCCATGTTGGTCAGGCCTACCGCCGCCTCCGCGATGTGGCCGTTCTCGCGGCGTACCGCCGCCGCGACGCCGACCATCGCCCAGGCCTGCGCGGTCCGGTTGAACTTCTCGTAGTGCGCGCCCCAACCGGCACGTTTCGGCAGCCGTACCGAGACCAGCACCTCGTCCGGGCCGAGCGCGGTGGTCAGATAGTCGACGAAGAACTGCGACGCCGGCACCTGCCGCCGTCCGTTCGGGCCAGCGATCGTGAAGACCGCGTCCGAGGCAGTCGCCACCGCCGGCAGGTCACCGGCCGGGTCGGCATGTGCGAGCGAACCGCCGAACGTGCCGCGGTGACGCACTTGACGGTCGGCGACCGTCGCGGTGGCCTTCGCCACGAGCGCCGCGTATTGCTTGACGAGCGCGTTGTTCAGGACGTCCGAATGGGTCGTGGACGCACCGATGACGATCGCGTCGCCGTCGTAGCGGATCCCCGTCATCTCCGGCACCGAGCCGACGTCCACCAGCAGTGTCGGCGCGGCGAGCCGCAGGCGCAGCAACGGCAGCAGACTCTGCCCGCCGGCGAGCACCTTCGCGTCTTCGCCGCCTTGAGCGAGCAGCCGCACCGCGTCGTCGACGCTGGTGGCCTTCGCGTAGTCGAACTTCGAAGGGATCACTGCGCGCCTCCACTCAGGTTCGCGGCACGCCAGACACGCTCCGGCGTACACGGCATTTCGACGTCGTTGACACCGCGTGGCCGCAACGCGTCGACGATCGCGTTGACCACGGCGGGCGTGGATGCGATCGCGCCGGCCTCGCCGACGCCCTTGACGCCGAGCGGGTGCCCGGGCGCGGGCGACTCGGTACGGTCGGTGACCAGCTCGACGAGGTCCGCCGCGGACGGCAAGGTGTAGTCCACGAACGAACCCGTCAAAAGGTTGCCCGATCCGTCGTAGACGGCCTCCTCGAACAGCGCCTGTGCGATGCCCTGCACCACGCCGCCGTGGATCTGACCCTCGACGATCAGCGGGTTCACCACCCGGCCGACGTCGTCGACCGCGACGTACTTGCGGATCTTCGTGACGCCGGTCTCCGTGTCGATCTCGACCGCGCACAGGTGGGTGCCGTGCGGGAACGAGAAGTTCGTCGGGTCGTAGACCGCCTCCGCGTCGAGGTTCGGCTCGATGCCGTCGGGCAGGTTGTGCGCGGCGAAGACCGCGAGCGCGCAGTCGCCGAGCGTCTTGCCTTCGCCGGGTGTGCCACGGACCCGGAACGAGCCGTTCGAGAACTCGACGTCGTTGACGTCGCACTCGAGCATGTGTGCGGCCACCGGCTTCGCGTTCTCGATCACCTTCTGGCACGCCTGGTAGAGCGCAATGCCGCCGACCGCGAGCGACCGCGAGCCGTAGGTGTCGAGGCCCTTGACGGACGTACGCGTGTCGCCGTGCAGCACTTCGATGTCCTCGAACGCAACGCCCAGCTGGTCGGCGACGATCTGGCTCCATGCCGTCTCGTGACCCTGACCGTGCGCGGACGATCCGGTGACCACCTCGACCTTGCCGGTGGGCAGCATGCGCACCGCGGCGTGCTCCCAGCCGCCGGCACCGTAGCTAAGCGCACCGAGGATGCGCGACGGCGCGAGCCCGCACATCTCCGTGTACGTCGAGATGCCGAGGCCGAGCTGGACTTGATCGCCGGAGGCGCGCCGGCTCGCCTGCTCCGCGCGGAGCGCGTCGTAGCCGAACAGTGCCATCGCCTTGTCGGTGGCCGCCTCGTAGTTGCCGGAGTCGTACGTCAGACCGGCCACCGTGGTGAACGGGAACTCCTCGTGGCGGATCCAGTTGCGGCGGCGTACCTCCATCGGGTCCAGCCCGAGTTCCACGGCGAGTTCGTCCATCAGTCGCTCGATGGCATACGTCGCCTCGGGACGGCCGGCGCCACGATAGGCGTCGGTGATCGTGGTGTTCGTGAAGACCCCGCTGCACTCGAAGCGGTACGCGGGGAATTTGTAGATGGCGTTGTACATGAACGCACCGAGCAGGGGTACGCCGGGCGCCACCAGACCGAGGTACGCGCCCATGTTCGCGAGCAAGTTCACGCGCAGACCGAGCACCGTGCCGTCGCGCTTCGCGGCGATCTCGATGTCCTGGATCTGGTCGCGACCGTGGTGCGCGGAAACCAGGCTGTCGGACCGGGTTTCGGTGTATTTCACCGGCTTGCCGAGCCGGCGGGCCGCGAAGAACGAAAGCATCTCCTCGGCCGTGACGCCGATCTTGCCGCCGAACCCGCCACCGACATCCGGCGCGATGATGCGTACCTTGTGCTCCGGCGTACCGGTCAGCAACGACATCAGGAACCGCGTGATGTGCGGGATCTGCGTCGACGACCACACGGTGATCACGTCACCGGTCGGGTCGACGACCACGCTGCGGGGCTCCATGAACGACGGGATCAGGCGCTGCTGCTTGTAGCGGCGTTTGACGACGACCTCGGCCTGCGCGAACGCCTCGTCGGTGCTGCCGCCGGTGCCTGCCGCGCCGGACTCGAAGATCCAGGTGTAGCTCTTGTTCGTACCCTTGTCGCTGTGCACGAGGTCGGCGCCCTCGGCCAGCGCGGCCTCCATGTCGAGCACGACGGGCAGATCCTCATAGTCCACGTCGATCGCTTCGAGCGCGTCGACGGCCGCGTTCCGGCTGCGCGCGATGACCACCGCGACCGGCTCACCGACGTGACGGACCTCGTCGACGGCGAGCGGCGGACGGTTCGGGTGGACCATGTCCGGCGTAACCGGCCACGCACACGGCAGCGAGCCTTGGAAGTCGGCGATGTCCGCGCCGGTGAACGCGTCGACGACGCCGGAGCGCGAACGCGCTGCCGACACGTCGATGTGGCTGATGCGGGCATGGGCGACCGGGCTGCGCAACACGGCCATGTAATGCATGCCGGGCAGCACAATGTTGTCGGTCCAGTTGGTGCGACCGGTGATCAGCCGTGCGTCTTCCTTGCGGCGGCGCGGCGCACCAACCTCGGCCGGGCGCTCGTCGGTGACGGTCATACCGCCACCTCCGTCGCGGCCGGCTGTGCGGTGTCGCCGGACCGCATCGCGGCGGCGGCATCAGAGATCGCCCGCACGATGTTCTGGTATCCGGTGCAACGGCACAGGTTGCCCTCGATGCCTTCGCGGATCTGTTCGCCGGTCGGGTTCGGCTCATCGGAAAGGAACGAGACCGCCGCCATAATCATGCCGGGCGTACAGAACCCGCACTGCAGCGCGTGGCGGTCATGGAACGCCTGCTGTACGGGATGGAGCACACCGTCGCGAGCGAGGCCCTCGACCGTGGTCACCTCCTGGCCATCGGCTTGCACCGCGAGAACCGAGCAGCTCTTGACGCTGCGGCCGTTGAGCAGGACCGTGCACGCGCCACAGTTGCTGGTGTCGCAACCGACGACCGTGCCGACCTTGCCGAGGTTCTCGCGCAGATAGTGGACGAGCAATGTTCGAGCTTCGACGTCGTCGTCGTAACGAACGCCGTCTACGGTGACACTGACCGAAGCCATCAGGCCTCCCGCTCACGACGGAACCCGCGCGACCGCGCGGAGGTGGGTGGCGCGCCAAGAGCGCGCGTAGCTCAAAGCCAATCGTGTGAACCGGCTGCGCGCAAGACCAACTGGGGGCTACCCAGCGGATCTGCAGCCGCGCATCGGGCGCTTGAATGCTGTCACCAGGTCAACGGCTGCGATGCGATAGCGCCGCCTGTTTGCGCATTTGCTGGGAGAACGCGGCTGGTTACGTCGCATCTGCGGGTTAACGGGTCACGTAGAGCCGACCGGAAATCGGGACCCTACGGTTCATGGTGGATCCGTCCAGCCAGTTCCGTCAGCCGTTCACCCGAGCCGCCCCACTGGGCCGCGATGATTTCCGCCGCAACGCTGATCGCGGTTTCTTCCGGGGTACGCGCGCCGAGGTCGAGGCCGACCGGCGACGCGAGCCGGGACAATTCTTCGTCGGTGATGCCGAGTTCACGCAACCGCGTCAGCCGGTCGTCATGCGTACGACGCGAACCCATCGCGCCGACGTACGCCAGCGGCAACCGCAGCGCGACCTCGAGCACCGGCGCGTCGAACTTCGGGTCGTGTGTCAGGACGCAGACGACCGTACGTTCGTCGACGCGGCCGGCCTCGGCCTCGGCTCGCAGATAGCGGTGCGGCCACGCGACGACCACTTCGTGCGCGTCGGGGAAACGACGTTTCGTAGCGAACACCGGACGCGCGTCGCACACGGTCACCTTGTAGCCGAGGAACACTCCGATGCGTGCCACGGCGGCGGCGAAGTCGATCGCGCCGAACACAATCATGCGTGGCTGCGTCTGGTACGCGGCGACGAACAGCGTCAGGTCGTCGCCGCGGCGCTCGCCCTGATATCCGTAGCGCAGCACGCCGGTCCGGCCGGCGGCCAGCATCCCTCGTACGTCGTCGATCACCGCGTCGTTGATGCGCTGGCTGCCGAGCGTGCCTTCGGCGCGGTCCGGGTAGACCACGAGGCGGTGCCCCACGCGGTGCTCCGGATCGTCGCCGTTGGTCTGCACGCACGTCACCACGGCCACCGGCTGGCCGGTGCGAATCGCCGAGACGACGTCCTTGAACTGCGGGAACAGCTGGTCGTCGACGCGCTCCACGTAGATGTCGAGAATGCCGCCACAGGTCAGCCCGACCGCGAACGCGTCGTCGTCGCTGACGCCGTAGCGCTGCAACACCGGATCGCCGGAGGCGACCACCTGTTGGGCCAACTCGTAGACGGCGCCTTCCACGCAGCCGCCCGAGACGCTGCCGACCGCGGTGCCGTCCGGGCCGACGAGCATCGTCGCGCCGGCGGGTCGCGGCGCGGACCGCCACGTCGCCACCACGGTCGCCATCGCGACCGGCGCACCCTCGCCGTACCAACGGTCTAGATCGTCGAGGACGTCACGCATGTGCGATCACCCCTACCAACTCTTCGAGGGCGGCCAACGAATGCCCGGATACAAAAGCATCAAGATGACCGAGGCACGCCGCCATTCCCGCGGCGAGCGGTTCGTAGCCAGGTTTGCCGCGGTGCGGGTTCACCCAGACCAGCCGGTACGCCAGCCGGGACAACCGCGCGACTTGTTCGGCGAGATCCGCGGCGTCGCCACGCTCCCACCCGTCGCTGCACAGTACGACGACCGCGCCCCGGGCTGTGCCGCGTTGCCCCCACCGGTCCAGGAACGCCTTGATCGATTCCGCGAGCCGGGTGCCGCCGTGCCAGTCCGGGATCGACGCGCCGGCCGCACGGAGCGCCGCGTCCGGATCGCGGTGGCGGAGCGCACGCGTGACCCGGGTGAGCCGGGTGCCGATGGTGAACACGTCGGTGCGGCTCGGCGCGCGGTGAACTGCGGCGAAACCGAGACACAGCAGCGCGTCGGCGTACGGCGCCATCGAGCCGGACACGTCCACCAGCAGCACGAGGCGCCGTGGCGTGGTGCGCCGGCGGCGGTACTCCAGTCGGGTCGGTTCACCGCCGCGGTGCAACATCGCCCGCACCGTACGCCCCGGATCGACCTCGCCCCGTGCCGCTGCCACTCGCCGACGGCTGGATCGCGGCGCCGTACCGACGGCGAGCATCGAGATCATCTGCCGGACGTCGGCGCGCTCCACGGCCGACAAGGTCGCGACGTCTCTGCTCCGCAGCACCTCAGTGTCGGCGGCCGAGACCGAGACCTGGACCGCTTCCGCGGTGTCGCCATCGTCGCCCAGTGAAGCAGCGCCGAACGGAAGCGCCGGACGCGGCAGCACCGGCGCCAGCGGCACGGGTAGGCCGCGGATCGGCGCGTGGCCGCCGAAATACGCGGCGAAGGCCGAGTCGTAGATTCCGAGGTCGTCAAGCGTTCCGCACAACGTCATGCGGCCGGCCCAATAGGTGTCCCGGATGTCCGTGACGTCCAGGGCATCGACCGCCGCGAGCATCGACGCGACGCGTTGCGGTGACGCGTCCACTCCGGCGTGCCGCAGCGTACGAGCGAACTCGACGAGGACTCCGGTCACGTCGCGTGACATGTCAACCGCCGATCAGCGCGGCCAGGCCCTGGGTGGCGACCCGGTCAGCGTCCTCTCGGTATTTCAGCACCGTACCCAGCGTGCTGGCCGCGACGTCCGGGTCAAGCGTACGGGCGCCCAGCACCACGAGCGCGCCGGCCCAGTCCAGCGACTCCGCGACGCCGGGCGGCTTGAGCAGGTCCATCGCGCGCATCCGGCCGGCCGCCTCGGCGACCTGCTCCGCGAGCCGCGTGGTCAGGTCCGGCAGACGGGTCCGCAGGATCTGCACCTCGCGCTCGAAGCCCGGGTGCTCGACCCAGTGGTAAAGACAGCGGCGCTTCAACGCGTCGTGCACCTCGCGCGTCCGATTGCTGGTCAGCACCGTGAGCGGCGGATGCACGGCGGCGATGCGCCCGACCTCCGGGATGGTGATCGCCGCATCCGCGAGCATCTCCAGCAGAAACGCCTCGAACTCGTCGTCGGCCCGATCGATCTCATCGACGAGCAGCACGCACGGGTCGTTCTCCAGCGCCTGGAGCAGCGGGCGTGCGATCAGAAATCGCCGATCGTAAAGGCTGGCCTCGACGACCGCGGCATCGAGCGGTGCGCCGGTTGCCTCGAGCGTGCGCAGGTGCAGGATCTGGCGTGGGAAGTCCCAGTCGTAGAGCGCCTGCGAGGAGTCGATGCCCTCATAACACTGGAGGCGGACAAAGTGCGCACCGGTCGCGTCCGCGAGCGCCTGGGCGAACGCCGTCTTGCCGACGCCCGCCTCGCCCTCCAGGAACAACGGCCGGCCGAGCCGCATGGCGAGGTATCCCGCGGTCGCGAGACCTTCGTCGGCGAGATATCCCACCTCGGCGAGCGCCTTGGCCAGCTGCTCCGGCGCGGTGTAACCACCGGCGGGCCGATCGACGGGCTCGCCACGGGCGTCGTCGGAGATCGCCGCGGTCCCGTCGGCGTCGTCAGGGCTCATGGCTGAACTATGACGCCGACCGCGGGCAATTCGCCAGCCCTGGGTACCCTTCACGCGATCTTGCCGCGCCCGCCATCGGTGCTACGTCACCCCCGTCCGGGGTGGGACGTCATCCTGCCTCCGGTGGCGTGTCCAAATCCTCGCCGCTCGCCACGTCGTCGCATGGCACGAACGCCACGAGATCACGGTGCGCGCGAAGGTATGGCCGAGCACCTCGATCACCGATCGCCGCCTGGATCACGCCCGGCCAGTGATCACGGCCGAGCAGAACCGGGTGGCCGAGCTCGCCGCCGTACGTCGCCGCGACCAGGGCCGCCGGCGCGCCGCGTTCGATGATCCGCCGTACCGCCGCCGGGGTGATGCCGGGCGTGTCGACGAGCAGGATGGCGGCCGCGTCGGCGGCCGATTCGGACAGCGCGCCGAGGCCCGTCCGGAGCGACGATCCCATCCCGGTGTCCCAGTCGGCGTTGACGACGACGTTCGCGCCGGCCAGATCGGCCCGCGCGAGTACCTCGTCGTGCTGCGCGCCGAGGACCACGATCAGCGGCTCGGCGCCGCCATCGCGGAGCGTGGCGAGGCCGTGCTCGACAAGTAAGCCGCCGTCGTACGTGACAAGCGCCTTCGGCATGCCGTAGCGCCGACCGGCCCCCGCCGCGAGCAGGATCCCCGCCACCGCCACCATGGGTGCAACCTATCCGGTGCTACCGCCGAAGCGTCGCATCGCCCGCGATCACAGTGGCTTGGCGAGGTCGACCAACTGCTGACGGAGCAAGGCAACGTCGGCGTCGCGGTGAATCTTGGCGCTGTCGACGAAGATGACCACCACGAGATTTGTCTGGAACGCGAGCAATACATCCTCGCGATAACCGTTGGCGTCCGGCTTGGCGAACTCGAACCGTACGGCGTCGGGCGTGCCGGAAATGAACTGTTCGGCTGCATCAGGATCGCCGACGAACGCCCGGCGCTGGTCCTCGAACCATCCGGCCGCGCCGTTGGTGTCTCGGAACTGCAGGACGCCGGCATCCACGACGTCGGAGGCGGTGTCCCACGTGCGGTCCGCGGCCGTTACGAAGCCGTAGTCGCCGAGTTCGGTCTTCGCCGTGGACACGTCGTCGAAATAGGTGTTGGCATACTGATCCGCCGTGAACACACCGTCGGTGGCACCCTCCACGATCTCCTCGTGAGCGCCAGCGGGCGGCGGAACGACGTGCGCCAGTAGCGCATTGCCGTCGCCGATCGCGATCAGCGGCGACGAGTCGTGTGGCGTTGGCCGCGGACCGGTCGACGCGGCCGATTGCCCCGGTTTCACGTGACGTGTCGCCGCATGCACAACGACAAGCGCCGCGACGGCGAGGACGACCACCACGACCGCGACGGCCGGTAGCCACACCATCGCACGGCCACGGCGCGTTGACGGCACTCCGGGCGCCGGTACGCCTGGCGGAAAGGGGGCTTGCGGGTAACCGGGCGGTGACTCTGTGCGCGGCGGATCGTCCACGGGCTCGCTCCTCAACAGACCAATCCGGCCGGGGACGCTATCAGTCGGCTGTGCGTGCGGCAATGGGTATCGATGTCACACGCGCCGGGGCGCGGTCGCCCGCCCGTCGGCGGTTAGGATCGGCTGCACCCGTCGCGTACCAGTGCGGACGCGGAACCCCGGACCCGGAAGAGATCGTTTGATGTTGCAGGACTCCCCCCGTACCGACGCATTGGCCACCGCCGCGGACCTCGACGCGACCGACCAACCTGGCGCTCCGTCTGGGGCCGCAGACCTCGCGGCCGCCACCGCCGACGACGTGGCCGGTGCCACCGAGGCCGCGATCGCCAATGCCCGCGAGCGCATCGCGGCGCTGGTTGCGCGAGCCGGAGCATCTGCGTCCGGGGACGACGCGGTCGCGCTGCTCGACCTGTTCGACGAGGCGACGGCCGACCTCGGCAACGTCGGAGCGCTCGCTGGCCTGATCGCAAAGTGCCACCCGGACGCCGCGATGCGCGACGCCGCGGACGCTGCCGAGCAGGAGATCTCGAAGGTCATCACCGACCTGTCGCTGGATCCCGAGATATACCAGGCGCTGGCCGCCCTCGACGTCACCAGCACCGACGCCGGCACGCGGCATTACGTCGACAAGACGCTGCGCGACTTCCGGCGGGCCGGTGTCGACCGCGACGACACGACGCGCGCGCGGATCCGGACGCTGCAGGAGGAACTGGTCACCGTCGGCCAGGCCTTCGACCGGAACATCCGCGCTGACACCAAGGTCGCCGCGCTCGAACCGGCGGCGCTCGACGGCCTGCCGGCCGACTACGTCCGCGCGCACCCGGTCGACGATGACGGTCTCGTCCGCATCAGCACCGACTACCCGGACTACATGCCGTTCATGATGTACGCCCGCGACGCGGCGGCACGCGAACAGATGTGGCGGCTGTTCCGGCAGCGCGCGTACCCAGCGAACACCGATGTGTTGCGCAGCCTGGTGGAACGGCGCCACGAGCTCGCGTCGCTGCTGGGATACCCGTCATGGGCGCAATATGTCACCGAGGACAAGATGATCGGCAGCGCGACGGCGGCCGGCGACTTCATCGCTCGCATCACCGACGCGTCGCAGGTGCGCGCCGCACGCGACTACGACGCGCTGCTCGCCCGGAAGCGCGCCGACGATCCAACCGCGGACGCGGTGCTCCCGTGGGACACCAGCTACCTCGACGACCGGCTGAAGGCCGAGAAGCTCGCGTTCGACACCCAGGCAGTGCGCCCCTACTTCGAATACGGCCGCGTGAAGGCCGGCCTGATGGGTCTCGTCGAGCGAATGTTCGGTGTCGAGTTCCGGCGTCGCACCGACCTGCCGGTGTGGCACCCGGATGTCGAGGCGTACGACGTCGTGGCGGCCGGCACGAACGGCGATGACGCTAACCTAGCGGGCGAGCGGCTGCTCGGCCGGATCTTCCTGGACATGCATCCGCGTGCCGACAAGTACAGCCACGCGGCGATGTTCAGCATGGTCACCGGCAAGGCGGGACGGCGCGTGCCGGAGTGTGCGTTGTTGTGCAACCTGCCGCGACCCGACGCCGATCCGGCACTGCTGGCGCACGCCGACGTGGTGACCTTCTTCCACGAGTTCGGGCACCTGATCCACCACATCGTCGGCGGACACCAGCGCTGGCACGGCACGTCCGGCATCGCCACCGAGTGGGACTTCGTCGAGGCGCCGTCGCAGCTTCTCGAGGAATGGACGTTCGACGCCGGCACGCTCGCGCCGTTCGCGGTGCATTACGAGACGGGCGAACCGCTGCCCGCCGACACGGTCGCGAAGCTGCGCACCGCCGCCGAGTTCGGCAAGGGGCTATTCGTACGCCAGCAGATGTTCTACGCGTCGCTCAGCCTGGAGCTCTACCGGCACGATCCGGCCACCATCGACCTCGTCGCGCTGGAGCGGGAGGCGATGGAGTCGCACACGCCGTTCAAGCACGTCGACGACACGTTCATGCATTTGTCGTTCGGGCACCTCGACGGGTACTCGGCGATCTACTACACGTACATGTGGTCGCTGGTGATCGCGAAGGATCTTTTCACCCGATTCGCTAGCGAGGGGTTGCCTGCGCCGGCCGCGTCGCACGCGTACCGGGACGCGGTGCTCGCCTCCGGCGGACGGGCGCCCGCCGCCGACATCGTCCGCGAGTTCCTCGGTCGCGACTACACGTTCGACGCCTATCGCGATTGGCTCGATTCGTAACACGTCGATCGTGGCGCGCCGTTCTTCGTGGCGCGCCGTTCTTCGTGGCGCCCGGGCGCTGCGCGCTGTAGCGACCGCAGGTCCGGAATCGTTTGTGCCACAACGGACCGCGGGTTCGCTCGCCGTCCACTTTCGACGCCGTTTTGTCGTACGCATGTGCGATCGTCGATCTATGACGGACGCGACGACGACCTCGGCTCCTGACCCGGTTGACGCGTTGCGCGCGCGAGAGCGCGAAGTCTCGACAGCTTCGGCTCGCT
>DASTMZ010000075.1:0-2166 GCA_035713725.1 Micromonosporaceae bacterium | reverse complement strand
GGCGCAGGCGGCGTGCCTTGGCGCAATGCGTGCGCTGCGCGACCTGGGTGCGACCGAGGCGGCCGTCAACAGCTCAGGCGCGGCGGACAACCCGGGCCCGCGCGCGCTCTACCACGCGCTCGGCTTCGTCGACCATGCGCGAACCGTGAAGTACGTCGGCGACCGACAAAGCACTTGACCCTCGCCGGGGGACCCGAACGTGTCGTGAATGGCCCCCTCCTCTGGCCCCTCCCTTGGTGCGATGCGGCCAATAGCGTTGACGTCATGGAGCTGCCACGCGATACGGCGACCGACCGATGCGCGGATCCGCTCGCGGACCCGGTGCAGGATTTGCGCATGTGCGCCCGCGATGTGGCGACCGCATCGGCGCGGCTGTTGTCCGCGATCGTTGTGGTAGCGGATCGGGCGAAGCCGGGTTTCGACGCCGACGAGGTCGCGTTCGCCTTGGCGTGGACGCAGTCGGCGGCCCGTTCGCAGGTGGACTTCGGCCGCTACCTGATAGGCACAGTTCCGGCGGTGTTCGACGCGCTGGCCCGCGGAGACATCGACGTGCGTCGGGCGTGGGTGTTCGCTGACGTGCTCGCGCTGGTCGACGACGCCATCGCGGTTGACATCGCTCGCGCGGTGCTGCCACACGCACCCAGGTTGACCACCAGCCAGCTACGGGACCGGCTGCGACGCGCCGTGCTCAAGGCAGACCCCGACGCCGGCAAGCGGACCGCCAGATCAGAAGATGACCGGTACGTCGCGTGCCAACCCGACCGCGAAGGCACCGCAAGCCTCTACGGCGTACGGCTACCCGCAGCGCGAGCGACGGCCGCGTTCGAACGCGTCGACGCCTACGCCCGCGGCCGCAAGCGAGACGGCGACGACCGAACGTTGGACCAGTTGCGCGCCGACACGTTCCTGGACTTGCTGACCGGCGTCCACGTGGCGACGCCGCCGGTGCACCGCACCGGAGTCATCGAACTCACCGTGCCGTGGACCACGGCCACCGGTGCCACCAACGATCCCGGTCTGCTGGCCGGTTACGGACCGATCGACGCGGACACCGCACGCGTCATCATCGTCGATCAGCTGCTTCACGTGACGAGGTGCGACGTCGAGAACGGCAACGTGAGTTGGCGACACGCCATGACGTCGAGCGATGGCACTCTGCTCAGCACCACGACCATCAAAGCGCCGATCCCGCGCCCGCCTGTCGAAGCCGATCCGCGGCGTCGCTCGCCCGGTCCGGCGTTGACCCGCTGGATCGTCACGCGCGACCGCACCTGCCGGGCACCTGGCTGCTGCGTTCCCGCACGCGCGGCCGACATCGACCACACCATCGACCACGCCGACGGCGGACCGACCAGCCACGACAACCTGGCCGTGGTGTGCCGGCACCACCATCGCCTCAAGCACGAGGGCGGCTGGCAGGTCACCCAGCCCGAGCCGGGCACGCTCACCTGGATATCGCCCGCCGGCGGCGTCTACCGGCGCGGTCCCGACCACTGCTAGCCCCAGCGGATGCGGATGGCGGAGCGCCAGTCGGCGAGGAGGCTGGGCGGGGCGTCGGCGGTGACTTGGTCGGCGCGGTTCCACAGCGTCAGGTAGAGCTGGACGGCGGTGCCCGAAAACGTCGCCGTGGCGGGCGTTGCGTCGCCCCGCGTCGTGACCATCGGGCCGTCACTGATCCGTACGCTCCACGCATCGCCGGTATCCGTTGCCCTGACGAGCAACTCGCATGGCTCATCGGCGTGCAGCTTTCCCTTGCCGCGCGTGATGAATCCGGTCAGTAGCTCATCGATGCCGTCGGCGGCGAACACCGGATCGATGTCCACATCGGACGATGTCGGCCGACGTCCGAGCGCGGCCGCGATCGCGTCGACGCTGTGAATGCTCGTCTCGTGCGCTTGGCGCCGAGCCCAGAACCGGCGCGGCGGCGGAGCATCGTTGAGAAACACCTTGGCCTTGGCGTCCTCCGGTGTTGCCATCACGGTGTCGATGAGCGCGTCAAGTCCGGCCGTGAACCAGCCCAGCAGGTCGGCAGTCTGCTTCGCTTCGGCCACCGAGGCGGACGTGTCGTGGTCATTATCGCCACGCAAGTTGGCCGCTGCCCATCGATGCACCATGCCTTGGTGGGTAACGAGTTTCGTGACATCCCATGCCGGACACGTCGGAACC
>DASTMZ010000074.1:0-33639 GCA_035713725.1 Micromonosporaceae bacterium | reverse complement strand
ACTTGTCGGTCTGAACGATTCGGCGCGGAGCCAACGCCGGCCGATCTACCAGCGCGTGGCGTCCGTTCGGTCGAGGGCGGTGTTGAGGTCGGCCACGCTCGTCCATGCTTCGCGCGAGCGCATCTGGGCGTACGTCGCGAGCGTGGCCGCGATGACGAACATCGTCGTTGGCACGGAGAGGATCTGTGAAAACACTGTCGACCCGATGGAATCCGCGGCCGATGGGCTTGAGTCAGCGAGGGCGTCGACGGCCAGTCCAGCGTTACCTGCAGCGCTGAAACCACCAAAGCAGTACGCCACGACCGACGGCACGCTTGCCAGCAGCCATGTCAGCAAGACGCGGCCGAGCACCCCGCCGAAGTTGCGGTTGACGAGTCGGAAGGATCCGGCGATCGCACTAGATCCGCGTTCGAATAGGGCGCACGGGATGACGAGGCTCGTCGCGACGATGACGTACAGGCCGGGAATCAGGCAGGCGATGATGCCGAAGAACGTCATGATGGCGACGACGACGAGGATCCCGCCGAGGCGTCCGAACCGGCGGAGTCCGTACCGCAATGCCGTGCCGAGTGATGCCGGGGCGCCGGCCGCCCGCCGGACGATGATCCAGGTCGCCGCGGCGGAGCCAAGTGCACCGATAAACGTCGTCGCGATGCTGATCGCGACCGCGGCCGTCGCGATGACCCACACCGCGTGCCAGTGCATGATCAGCGATTCCGTGCCGTCCGAGCGGTCGATGATCGTGAATGGCTCCTGCCAGACATTCGCGAGCAAGACGTCGTAGACGATCCCAGGCGCGAGGGTCGTGATCACGCCGATCAGCGCGAGCGCGCGCCAGTTGCGCCCGAACGCCGCCCACAGCTGGCTCCACCACGCGCCGATGCCGCCGTACGGATGCGGAACAAGCGGGTCGGCGGGGTAGCCGGCGGGAGCGCCGTACGGGCCCGGTCCGTACGGGCCCGGTCCGTACTGGCCCGGTCCGTACTGGCCCGGTCCGTACGCGCCAAGCGGGTAGGTCCAGCCCGGATAGCCACCGCCGGGATAGGTGCCGCCGGGATAGGTGCCGCCGGGATACTGGGCGCCGGGGTAGGCAGAGCCGCCGGCCGGGTCATCCGGATTCGGCGGGTACGGCGGCGGATAATTTGGCTGCGTGCCCTCCGGTTGTGTGCCGTCGGGTTGGGTGGCACCGGAGGACGTGGGATCCCCGAAGGAAGGGCCGCCCGACGGGTCGGGTCGTGACCAAGGACTATTCGGGTCGGGCGGCGTCGTCATGGCGGACCTCCGGCCTGCAGGCTAGCGGTCGGTTGCCAGCCGGGTCGACCCCGCGGCCGGGCGGTGGTGCGCGACGATGGCGCGTGCCAGAAACAAAATGCCTGGCAGCCGCGTAGTCGAGAAGGTAGGACTGTCGAGATGGACGGCGTGACGATCCGGCGGGTGACGGCCGACGACGCCGGTGCGGCGCGGGCGCTCCGCATCGAAATGCTGGCCGATGCCCCGCTCGCGTTCGTCACGACACTCGCGGAGGTTGCCGCGCACCCGCACGACGAGTACGTCAGCCGGTGCGTACGAGCCGCGGAAGGCAACCGGCAGGCCATGTACGTCGCCGATGCGGGCGGCCGCTTCGTCGGTCAGATCGGGGCGTACGAGCACCCGCATGAGCCCGACATCACGATGCTCTACTCGATCTACGTGACACCGGCGCACCGCGGCAACGGCGCGCTAGGCGCACTCCTGGACGCGGTGTCCACGTGGTCGCGGGCGAGCGGGCGGTCGACACTCGAGCTCGAAGTGGTCACGACGAATGGGCGCGCAATCCGGGCGTACCAGAAATTGGGTTTCGTTCGGGTGGGCAACACGGTGGCGCATCCGACCATCCCGGTGCTGCGCGAACAGCGGATGGTCCGGCGGGCCTGAGCGACTCAGGCGGTCGGCGTGGTGTGTCGGCGGGACTGGACGACGCGGAACCGGTTCGCGACGTACGCACCGTCCGTGAGCGAGGCGTTCGCGGCCCGGTTCGCTCCGGTCGCGTGGAAGTCCGAGAACGCCGCCGACTGGTTCACGAACACGCCACCGGTCAGGTTCGACGACAGATGGACGCCAACATCGATCGCGGCACTCTCCATCGCGTCCAGCACGCCGGGATCGGTCGAGTAGACCGCCGCGGTGAGCGCACCCTTGCGTCCCACGATGCGCCGGAACACGTCCAGGCTCTGGGCCGTCGAGTCGGTTGCGACGATGAACGTGATCGGGCCGAACCACTCGCTGTCGAACATGCCCTCGTTCGCGGCATCCTGCGACAGCAGCAGCGGAGACCGTACCACCGCGTCCGGATAGACCGGATGCTTGATCTCCCGCGAGTCGAGAAGCACCGTGCCGTGTGAGCGCGCCGCGTCGATGCGCGACACCACCGCCTCGCCGACGATCGCGCCGGTCAGTTCGACGGCCTTCGCGTCGTCGCCGGTCAGCTTGGCCACCGCACCCGCGATGCCGGCCGCGACGTCATCGAAGCTCACGTGCCCGGACTCGGTGTCGATGCCGTCGCGCGGGACCAGGATGTTCTGCGGCGTGGTGCACATCTGGCCGCTGTAGAGCGTCAGCGAAAACGCGATGTTGCCGCACATGCCGGCGAAGTTGTCGGTCGAGTCGACCACGATCGTGTTGACGCCGGCTTTCTCCGTGTAAACGGCCGCCTGCCGGGCGTGCTGCTCGAGCCACTCGCCGTACGCGGTCGATCCGGTGAAGTCAATGATCTTGACCTCGGAGTGCGTAGCAAACGTGGATGCGATCTTCTCGCCGGCACTCTCCGGCGCGAGCAGCACGAGGTTCGGGTCGAAGCCGGCCTCGTCGAGGACCTCGCGCGCGTACTTCACGGTGATAGCAAGCGGCAACACAGCGCCCGGGTGTGGCTTGACGATCACCGCGTTGCCGGTCGCCAGCGACGCGAAGAGACCCGGGTAGGAGTTCCACGTCGGGAACGTGTTGCAGCCGATCACCAGCCCTACGCCGCGCGGCACGACGTGGAACGTCTTGTTCATGCGCAGCGGCTCGCCCTTGCCGGCCGGCTTCTCCCAGTCCGCCGACGCGGGGTGGCGGGTCATTTCGGCGTGCGCGTACGCGATCGACTCCAATGCCCGGTCCAGCGCGTGCGCGCCGCCCGCCTGGAACGCCATGACGAAGGCCTGTCCGGTGGTCATCTGTACGGCGTTGGCCAGCTCGAAGATGTGCGCATGCAGGCGAGCAAGGATCTCGATGCACACCGCAGTGCGTACGTCCGGTCCGGCCGACCGCCAGTCGGGCATGGCGGCACGGGCAGCGGAGATGAGCGCGTCCACGTCACCGCGCGGGTACGTGACGCCGAGCTCGACGCCGTACGGCGACACCTCGGTGGCCACTAGTCCCGTGGTACCCGGTTGCTCGAGTGGAAAGGCGCTACCCAGGTATGCCTCGAACGCCGCCTTTCCGTCGGCGGCGGCGTTCTCCCCGTACACCCGAGGGCTCGGCGACTCGGGATATGCGGACCAGTAGCCGCGTTCCGCGATGGCGGCGCGGGCGCTGGCCAGGGTGTCGGCATGGGTGTCGACGAGTGGGTGCGCGGGTGCAGTCATGGCCTCATTGTGCCTCGGCTGGCGCCCCGCGCTCTCGTTGGCGGCTCGGTCCGTCGTCACCCGCGGCTCGGTCCGTCGTCGCTCGCGGCTCGGTCCGTCGTCACCCGCGGCTCGCTCGCGCGCCGTCGGGCGGCCGGCTCGGGGCCGCGGGTCGTACTGGCCAGACAGAGACGACCGGCCGGCCGTGGGTGCACGCACGGCCGACCGGTCGCTGGAGGAGACCACGAGCTCGCCCGTTGCCGGGCCGGCGTCTCGAGTCTCAGCGCGCCAACGGTTCTTCCTCTGGTTCATCGGTGCGCTCTTCGCCGGCGGCGCCCTGGGGTTCCAGGCCCATGGTCGCGCCGACCGAAGCGTTCGCGGTCGCAAGGACCGCCGTACCCGCGATGTCTGTGATGTCTGTGGCATCCGCGCCGGCCGGCTCTGTTGCCTCGTCACCGCGCGGCAGCTTGCGGGCCCAACGGGCCGGCGAGAAGAACACAAACAGGAACGAGAAGAGGCCGCCGATCGCGCCGACCCAGATCGTGTTGCGGACCCCGATCGACGCGCCGAGGAGGCCGCCGATCAACCCGCCCAGCGGAAGCGTTCCCCAAACCAGGAATCGCATCGTCGCGTTCATGCGACCGAGCAACCGGTCCGGCGTGAGCGCCTGGCGGAAGCTGACCTGGTTCACGTTGTAGACGACGGCACCGAAGAAGTACACGCCGTTGCCGATCGCCGCCGCCCAGAGCCGCCAGTCGTTGTGGGCCAGCGGAGTGAGCAACGCGAACGGTGCAGTGAGCCCGATCGACAGCCAGATCGCCGGACCTTGGCCGACCCAGGTGGCGAAGCGCCGCGCAACGAGCGCACCGAGCAGACCGCCAACGCTCGCCACGGTGAACACCACACCGATCAGGCCAGGCTTGATGTGCAGGTGACCGGCCAGCAGGAGAATCAGCATCGCGCCGGAGATCGCAGAGCACAGGTTCGACGATCCGGTGCAAGCCGCAATCGACCGCAGGATCTTGTTGCGGACCACGAAGTTGAAGCCCTCCGCGATCTCGCGTCCGAAGTGCGCGTCCGGGCCGCGTTCGGGCTTGGCCTCGCGGCTGCGGATCCGACCGACGTACAGAGCCGACCCGACAAAGCTCACCGCGTCGACCACGATCGCGTAGGGCGCGGTCATCGCCTGGATCAGGAAGCCCGCCGCGGTCGGGCCGGCGAGCATGCTGACGCTCTGGACGCCCTGGAGTTTCGCGTTGCCCTCGACCAGGTTGTCGCGCCCGACGAGGTGCGGCAGGTAGCTCTGATACGCGACGTCGAAAAACACCGTCGCGAGACCGGTGGCGAGGCCAACGATGTAGAGCTGCGCCATCGACAGCCAGCCCATCCACCATGCGAACGGCACGCTGCCGAGCAGGATCGCCCGCGCTAGGTCGCCGCTGATCATGACACTGCGACGCCGCATGCGGTCCACCCACGCACCGGCCGGCAGCCCGACAAGGAGGAACGCCGCGGTGTCGGCGGCGGCGAGCAGGCCGACCTCCAACGGCGTGGCATGCAGCGCAAGGACCGCGACGAGCGGCAGGGCGAGTTGCGTCACCTGGGTGCCGAGCTGGCTCACCGTGTCTGCGACGAAGAGCTGCCGGAAGTCGAACTCGGTGAGGATGCCGAGCCGCGTGCGGAGGGACATGGAGACAGAGTCCTCGACTGATTGGGAAAAGTCAACCACTGATGTTGCGCCGCCAAGGCGCGCCGTAGACTGTGCGCACCATGGCACAGCAGCGCTCCCGTACCGACACCGTGGCTACCGCGGCCACGGCTTCCGACCTGCGCAGACCGCGGGTTCCGGCGCCGGGCGAGCCCAAGCCTGCCGGGTCCGAGCCTGCCGGGTCCGAGCCTGCCGGGCCGGAGCTTGCCGAACCGGAGCTTGCGGAGCGGGAGCGTGCCGAGCCGGTGCGTCCGGTCGGTGCCGTTGACCGTGGCGGTCCCCGTCGGTCCGCGACCGAGGCCGAGGCTCGCGCGCTGGCGTCCGCGATACGGCTGCGGATCATGCGCCTCTGTCTCGACCGGCCACTGACGAACAAGGAGATCGCCGAGCGTCTCGGTGTCAATCCGGCCACGACACTGCATCACGTCCGCACGCTCGTCGCCACCGAGTTTCTTGCTGCGCAACCCGAGCGACGCGGCCCACGTGGCGCACGAGAGGTTCCCTACCTCGCCACCGGCAAGTCGTGGACGCTCAACGTCTACGACGGCCGAGTGAACGGCACGGGGCGCGCGCTTCTCGACGCATTCCTCGAAGAGATCGCACACCTCGACCTGGACGAGTTCGACCGCGCCACCAACCAGGACGACCCGTCCGGGTTTACCCGGCTCGGCCTGCGGCTGCCATTTGCCGACCTCCAAGAACTCTCGCATCGCATGGCCGAGCTGTTGAACGAATTCGCACTACGCCCCGCCGACATGGACCAGGGCGTGCCGTACTCGATCTTCCTGGCGCAGTACCGAGACGTCACCCGCCCCTGATCGGACACCGTGTCCGTGGGTGGGTCGCGCTGGGCCTGCATGATTTCGACGGGTACGGGTCGGTGTCCCTTGAGGACGGGCCCTAAGGACGGGCCAAGCCTGAGTTTTGCTCGAGTTGATCGCTGACCCTCTCGAGTCGATCGAAGCTGCTCGGCTGCCCGAACATGGTCGAGAGGACGAATCGCACGACGCCACCGGCGCCGGGTCACTCGATGTCGGATAACCGACTCCGAGCGGCGATACGTCCTCCCGCAACGAGCATCCTGCGCGGTCCGCCGCAGGTCGTCAAGGGCTCCAAGCACCTTCGATTTGAACTCAAAGCAATTTACCAGTCACTCCCTGCACACAGTAATGTCACTTCAGCCATCACAACTGGCATGTTTGTTCGTTCATCTGCAACCGCATCCTAAAAGGATCAATAACCGCGTCGAGGACGGTCACGCACGGTGACTGTGCCGGAATAGAAAATCTAGCGACACGCCGTCCACCGAGGAGCCGGCCCAGATCGTGCGTTCGGCGGACTACGTGTGCCGTTTTTCCTGGTGAAAGGCAAAATTGGCACATCGCCGCCGGAGATTTCACGCCGACTGTCGCAATTGGACGGTCGCTCGTCGGACACCGGGTCATGATCACCCCGCGTCGTCGTACGCGCCGCATTGAGTCGCCGCGGCCGGTTCGTTGATCGATTGAGGATCGTCGCCTCCGCTGTGTGACGGAACGCTCGCGTCAGTCAGTCCCAGTCTCCTCGGTCAGCTCACTCAGTTCAGTCAGTGTCGGTCAGTCAAGGAGGCCGGCCTCGCGGGCGGCCCGGAGGTTCGGCGCCACGGAGTGCGTCGGTTTCGCCTGATCCGCGACCGCGTCGAGCGTCTTGAGTCCTTCACCGGTGTTGAAGACGACGGTGTCCAGCGTCGGGTCGAGCCGTCCGCTTGCCACGAGCTTCCGCAGCACCGCGATGGTCACGCCACCGGCGGTCTCCGCGAAGATTCCGGTCGTCGCGGCGAGCAACGCGATCCCCTCGCGGATCTCCTCGTCGGTCGCGTCGTCCATCCAGCCACCGGTCCGCCGGACCGTCTCGAGTGCGAACGGACCGGATGCCGGATCGCCGATGTTCAACGACTTCGCGATCCCGGTCGGCTTGACCGGCGTGATCTCGGATGTGCCGTCGCGCAGAGCCGTCGCGATCGGGTTGCAGCCGACCGACTGAGCGCCGAACACGCGCCACCCGCCGGCCGGTGCGACCGCGAGTCCGGTCGCCACGAGTTCACTGAACGCCTTGTCCACCTTGGTCAACAGTTCGCCGGACGCCATCGGGATCACCACTTGGGCAGGGATGCGCCAGCCGAGTTGTTCGGCGACCTCGTATCCGAGCGTCTTGGAACCCTCGGCGTAGAACGGTCGCAGGTTCACGTTCACGAACGCGGTCTTCTCGAACTCGTCGGTGTCGGCCAGTTGCGCACACAACCGGTTGACATCGTCGTACGAGCCGTCCACGGCAACCACGTCCCCGCCGTACACGGCGGTGGTAATGATCTTCCCTGGTTCAAGATCGACCGGGATGAAGACCATGGAGGGTACGCCGGCGCGAGCCGCGTGGGCGGCCACCGAGTTCGCCAGGTTTCCGGTCGACGCGCAGGCGAACCGGGTGAATCCGAACTGCGATGCGGCGGTCAGTGCGATCGACACCACCCGGTCCTTGAACGAGTGCGTCGGGTTCGCGGAGTCGTCCTTGACCCACAACGGTGCGTCGATGCCGATCGCTCCGGCCAACGCGCCGGCCGGCACCAGTGGCGTCCAGCCGGGATTCACGCTGACCCGGGTCGCCGGAGCCTGGCCGACCGGCAGCAGCGCGGCGTACCGCCAAATGTTCGCCGGGCCGGACTCGATCTGCTCCCGGGTGACGGCGGCGATGGCCCGCTCGTCGTAGGCGACCTCAAGCGGGCCGAAGCATTCGATGCAGGCGTGCTGGGCGGCCAGCGGATAGCGGGCCGAACAGGCCCGACAGACCAACGCGCGGGCGGGGCTGCCGGCTAGCGTGGCATCGAGGGTCTGCGTCATGAACGTTGTCCTCTCATCTTCCCGGGGCGCACGCACGCCACCGGACGGAATTGGCACCTGCCGCCGATTGCGGTGGTTGCCGGGGCGTCGTCGGGCCGTATCCCTCAGCCCCTCTGGATGAGGTATGCAGTTGTGCGCTCAGCGTATCGGGACGCTCAGCCCCGCCGTGCCGGGGTCTCGCTTCGTGGACGTACGTGAGCGGCGTCACACGGCCTGGTCCCCGTCGACGTGGGGCTGGGCCAACACTGCACCCCGCTAACGTGGGGCTGTGCATCATCGGCCACCGGACGGCTGCGCCGAGCTTGTCGTCGTACGGCACGGCGAAAGCACCGCCAACGCCGCGTTCGCGGCCGGCCGGCCGGGCGACGTGTCCGGACCGGATGCCGAGATTCCATTGACCCGTCTTGGCGAGCGCCAGTCCGCGGCGCTCGGCGAGGCCGTCGCGTCGTGGCCAGCGGAGCGGCGGCCGGAGGTCGTGCTGTGCTCGCCGTACGTCAGGGCACGGCGTACCCACGAAAACGTCGCGGCGGCCGCCGAAGCTCGCGGCGTGACGCTCCCCGCGGCGATCATCGACGACCGGTTGTCCGACCGGGACACGGGTGCGTTCGGGATGATGCCGTTGCCGGCGGTCGTCACGGCGGGCGGTGACGCGTTCTTAGACCGCCCGGCCGGCGGCGAGTCGCTCGCGGACGTCGCGGACCGTGTCGCGGCGGTGCTCGCGGACCTCAATAACGGGTGCGTGGACCGCTTGTACGCCGGCCGCCGCGTGCTGTTCGTTGCCCACGACGCGATCGTCGCCGTCTTGCACTACCTGATCGACCGACCGTCACACGAGGACTTCGTGCAACATCTCGGCGAGAACCCAGCCGCGAACGCATCGATCACGCGCTGGGTCAACGACGGCACCGCGTTCCGTCTGGTCGACGACAACCGCGTGGATCACCTGGCGGCGATCAGCGCGCGCTAGCGCAGCACCGCTAGCTCACGACGTCCTTGCGTACGAAGCGCCACCACGCGAAGCCGAAGAACACCGTGGCATAGACCAGGGCCGAGATTGATCCCTTGATCATGTCGGTGTACTGCACCGGCGTCGACAGCAGACCGAGCCACGCGTCCTCGTAGTGCGTCGGAAGGTAGTCGCGCAGCGAGCCCAGTGCGGTGATCTGGTCCAGGATGTTCGACAGGATCTGCAGCAGCACGGCGCCACCGACCGCACCGAGCGGCGCGTCCGTCGATACCGACAGCAGGAACGCGAGGCTCGCGACGACCAGCAGGGTGATCGCGAGGTACGCCACGATGCCGAGCAACCGCCACAGCGCCGGTACGGGAGCGGTGTCGTCGGCCACCGTGGAGCGCAGCGGGTGCCAGCCGTAACGCGCTGTACCGGCGGCGAGCGCCGTCGCAGTCAGCAACACCAACGCAATCGCGCTATATGTCAACGCGACCAGCAGCTTGCTGCCGAGCAACCGGGCACGCGGCACCGGGATGGCGAGCAGATATCGCAGGCTCCCCCACGACGCCTCGCTCGCGATGGTGTCGCCGCAGAACATCGCGACCACCACGATGAGCAGGAACGACGCGGACACGAGCAAGGTGAACAGCGCGAAGTTAAGCCCACCGCTGGTGGCGATGTCGGCCAGCGCCGCGAATTGCCCGCGATCGCCGCCGCCGCCGTTGCCGTTGCCGCCGAACTCGAACGCCACCAGGATGATCAGCGGCAGGACGAGCATGAAACCCAGACACAGCTGGGTACGGCGACGGGACAGTTGCCGCCGGAACTCGGTGGCGAATGTCAGCGTGGCGGTCGGACGGTAGCCGGCCGCTCCGCCACGGCTCTCGTTCGGTGGCCAGCTGTCGTTCGGTGGCCAGCTGTCGTTCGGTGGCTGGTTGTCGTTCGGTGGCTTCGCGGTCGCTTGGGTGCTCATCGCTCACCACTCGCCTTCGTGTCGCCGCCGACCAACGCCAGGAACGCGTCCTCCAGCCGGCGACGTGGCGCGACGCGATCGACGCCGACGCCGGCTCGTACGAGTGCCGCGACAACCTCTGCGCGAGCGGTGCCGTCGAGGTTGACGACGAGACCCGTACCGTTCGACTCGACCGTCTCAACGCCAGCGAAGCCAGCGAGCACGCGTTGCGCAACAGTCACGTCGGACACGTCAAGCTGTACGGTCGGCGAGTCCCCGACGACCTCCTCCACCGGCCCGTCGGCCACCTTTTCGCCCTTGTGCATGACGGCCACGTGGGTGCACGTCTGCTCCACCTCGGCGAGCAGATGGCTGGACACCA
This sequence comes from Micromonosporaceae bacterium, assembly GCA_035713725.1. Taxonomy (GTDB): domain Bacteria; phylum Actinomycetota; class Actinomycetes; order Mycobacteriales; family Micromonosporaceae; genus DASQPR01. Next base: position 23,188 of record DASTMZ010000074.1, on the reverse strand, counting down.
GCACGGCGCGCCCGCCGGTGGCGTAGCGGCGAAGCACCCGGCGCATCTCGGCGATCTGCGGCGGGTCAAGCCCGTCGGTCGGCTCGTCGAGCACGAGCAACTCCGGCAATCCGAGCATCGCCTGTGCGATCGCGAGACGTTGCTTCATGCCATGGCTATACGCCCTGACTCGTCGATCGATGCCGGCGCCCAGCCCGGCGATGTCCAGCGCCTCGTCTATCCGTGCGTCGGCCAGCGGCCGGCCGGTGGAACGCCAGTAGAGGGCGAGGTTTTCGCGGCCGGTCAAGTGCGGCATGAACCCGGGACCCTCGACGAGCGCGCCGAGTCGTGACAGCACCGGCGAACCCGGCGCGAGCCGATGGCCGAATACGTAGATCTCGCCGAGTGTCGGTTGCGTGAGCCCCATCAGTACGCGCAGCGTCGTGGTCTTTCCGGCGCCGTTCGGACCGAGCAGTCCGAGCACCTGGCCGCGGCGTACCTGGAGATCGAGCGTCGCGACCGCTACGAAGCTGCCGTACTCCTTGCGGAGGCCGCGTACCACGAGGGGCACGTCCGCGTATTCGTTGTTTACGGTGCGGCCGCGACGTCGCGAGCGGCGGCGCGCGATCGCCACGGCTGCGACGACGCCGATCGCGATCGCGGCAACGACGATGCCGAGCGCCCACCACCACGGCGCATCCGCGCCGGCCTGCTGGACACCGTGCACCGACGGCAGCATTATCGAGCCGTCTACGGCGCTCGCGGTGCCGCTCGTCGAACCGGTGACGGTGCTCGGCGAGCCGGCGAGCGCGATCGTATAGACAGTGGGCGCCGCCGGCGTCGCGTACGCCTGATCCGACGCGGCGACCGTCAACCGCAACGCGTGACCCGCCTCGAATCGATGCACGATCGCGGGCAACGTAACCGTGACCGGCCGTGCTTGCGCGATGTTCGCCGGCAATCCGGTGAGCCGGACCGGCGCCACGAGTCCGTCGGGAAGGGACAGGCCGTCCGGACCGACGTCGTAGAGCTTCACGAAGACGACCGCGGTGCCGGTCGGCGACGCGACCTTGATCGAGACGGTCGGCGACCCGACCACGTCGACGGTATGCGTCAGCAGCGTCGAGTAGAAGTCGGCGTGCTGGCCGGGTACGTCGGTCACCACGCCGCGTAGGAACGACGCGACGCCGCCGCCACGACCGGGCAGCGAACTGATCGCGGCCGGCGTGCCGTTGGGCGGGTTCGCGGCGGTCTGCGGCGGCCCGTCGATGGTCACGCGCGACGAGGACTGGCCGCCGAGACCCGGGTACGTCGGCACGTCGAACGCAGTCGCCACCACACCGTCGCTGGTGGCGTCGAGGCCGGCGATGCGCGAATAGCTGAAGCTGTCCGGCGGCTCTGGTGCGCTTCCCTTGAGATAACGGTCGAGCCATTGGTCGGTCAGCGCGTTGAGCCGGTCCTGGTCGGATTGCGGGCCGTCGCCGCCGTCGTGACCGCCGGTGTACCACGCGACCCGCACCGGCGTGCCGTTGGCCGCCAGCTCTCGCGCGTTAGCGTCCGCCTCGGACAGCGGGAAGAGCGAGTCCGCCTCACCCTGGATCAGCAACGTCGGCGCGGTGATCCGGTTGATGACGCTCGCCGGACTAGACCGTTCGAGGAGCGCGATGTCCGCCGGCGATGCCCGACCGGTCGTGCCGATCGACAGGTAGACGTGGCAGATGTCCGGGGCGAATCGGCCGCACGCCGGGTCTTCCGGCGGCGTCGCCGACGGATCACTGCCCGAGGTGTTACTGCCCGAGGTGTTACTGCCCGAGGTGTTACCGCCCGAGGTGTCACTTCCCGAGGGGTCTAAGTCCGACGGCACCTGCGTCGAGCCGCTGCTGCCAAAGAACAGTCCCGCCCAGGCCTTCTTGAAGACGCCGTCCGTCGGCGGCGCACCGACGCCCGACGGCAGGAACGCCTTTGCGAGGTCGTTCCAGGTGATCATGGGTACGATCGCGTCGACTCGTTTGTCGTACGCCGCGAGGAGCAACGCGAACGCGCCGCCGTACGAGCCGCCGACGGCCGCCACGCGTGGATCGTCCGGGTGATCCTTCTCGATCTCCGGCCGCGCCGCGAGCCAGTCGATCAACTGGGAGCCGTCCTTGATCTCCCAGTCCGGGCTGTCCACGTGGATCTGGCCGCCGCTGTTATCGAAGCCCTCCGCCGTCCACGTCATCACGGCGTACCCGCGATCTGCGAGGTCCTCCGCCTGCGTGGCGACCGAGTATTTCGTACCTCCGAAACCATGCGCTAGCAGGACGGCGGGCACCGGATGCGCGGCGCTTGCCGACCGCGGCTCGTAGTAGGTCGTGTCGAGTTCGATCGGCGTCGAGCCGTTCGGCCCGGTGTGCACGGTGACCATCTGCGCGTGCGTGGTGTAGCTCGCGCGACTCGGAAGCGCCGCCCAGACCAGCCCGGCGAAAAGCAGCGCAGCGATGATCGAGGTGACGATGACCCGCCGACGCGTCCAGCGGATCCGCCGCCAGGGCAACGGCCGCCCCGGACGGCGCATGATGCGCCCGAGCGGAGACGGTGCGGCAGACGGCATGGGGATCACGGTACGTCGCGCATCGAGACGTCCGCGTACTGCGGCGGGCGTAGCGGGTTCCGGCAGTCGTTGCGCCAACGGCGGTACGCGCGCCGACGCGCGAGTCTGGACGTCGTACGCCCGGGCCACGCAAACGGTTCGACGGAGATCCCCGGGCGGCGCGGCGCTACTCTGGCGCCCGTGACCGGTCCGACGCTGACCCTGACCGCCACCGTGCGGGCTACCGGCGTGGATGCGCGGCGCGGGGTTGTCCGCCTGCATCCGGAAGTCCTGACGGCGCTCGGTCTGCGCGCCGGAGACGCTGTCACGCTGATCGGCAACCGGACCACCGCCGGCATCGCCGCGGTGGCCGCCGCCGGTGCCAGCCGCGCGCTGCTCTACGCGGATGATCTCCTGCTCGGCAATCTCGGCTGCCGTGACGGCGGGCAGGTGCAGGTCTCGCCGGCGCCACGCGTCGCAGCCCATCGCGTGACCGTCGCCGGCCCGGTGGAGCTGCAGGCCGCGGTCTCGCCGGACATGTTGCGGCTCGCGATGCTCGGCAAGGTCATCAGCGCCGGCGACGACGTCTCATTGTTGCCGCAGGACGTTCTGCCCGACGCGTCGGCCGGTCGACTGATCGCGGCCGCCCGCGCGTCGCTGCGCAACACCGTCGGTTTCGCATGGACGTCCGCGCTGGTCACGGTGATCGCCGCCGACCCGCCGCACGCCGGGTTGGTAACCATGGACACCGTCGTGGGGTGGGCCGGTGGGCAGGTCACGCATTCCACCGCGACGCCCTTGGGGGTACGGCCGTTGGCCGCCACCAGCGATCAGGGCGCCTGGGGCGCGACTGGTCCGGCCGTCGCACAGCCGCCGGGCCTTCGCAGCGCGGACGACTACGCCGCTGGGGACGACGGCGTCGGCGCAGATGACGCCAGCGCGGATGATGAGCGCGGCGCAGCGCCGGCCCGCTCGGAATCGGATGGTCCCGGAGTCCGCTCGGGAACGGCTGGGTCGCGGACCTTGCCGCACGGTGTCGTTCCTGCCGGCACCGAGCCGGCACCGAGCCTCGACGACTTGCCAGGCTTGCGTACCCAGGCGAACCAGCTGATCGAGCTGCTGGACTTGGGCTTCCATCACGCGGAAGTGCTCGGCCGGCTCGGTACGTCGATCACGCTCGGCGCGCTAGTGACTGGACCGTCCGGATCAGGCAAGTCCGCCATGGTACGGGCCGTCGCGGCCGACGTCGGCGCGACCGTATCCGTGGTGTGGGCACCCGAGGTGGCCGCGCTGACCAACAACGACGCCGCGGCGCGCCTGCGAAGCATGGCGAGCACCGTGGCACAGCAAGTGGCCGCAGGCCGGCCGGCGGTGCTCCTGATCTCGGACGTGGAGTCCGTCGTGCCTCGCAACGGCGAATCGTCCGGAGTCGAGGCGACGCCGCTGGCCACCGTATTTCGGCAGACAGTTGGCGACGTGCTTCGGTCCGGAGCAGCGGTGGTGTGCACGACGAGCCGGCCGGAGTCCGTTGACCCGGCTCTGCGAACGCCCGGCCTGCTCGACCACGAAATCGTGGTGCCGTTGCCGGACGCGGTCGGTCGGCGAGATCAGCTGGGTGTACTGACGCGTCAGATGCCGCTCGCCGCCGACGTACGCCTCGATGACCTCGCCGCCCGTACGCCTGGCTTCGTCGCGGCAGACCTCGCGGCACTCGTACGCGAGGCGGGCGTACGGGCCGCGCTCCGGCACCGCGCCACGGTGGGCAGCAGCGCCGGCGCCACAGCTGAAGTGACAAATGAAGCGGTGACAAGCGAGGCAGTGGCGAACGAAGCAGTCGCGAACGAAGCAGTGGCGAACGAAGCAGTGACAGGCGAAGCAGTAGCGAGCGTCGGGCTGGCGGACTTCATGGCGGCGTTGGAAGTCGTACGGCCGACGAGCATGGCTGAGTCCACACTGGAGCTCGCCAAGGTCACGCTCGACGATGTCGGCGACATGACCGACGTAAAACAAGTGCTTACCGAGGCAATCCTCTGGCCGCTCACCTACCCGGATACGTTCGCCCGACTGGGCATCGAGCCGCCGCGTGGCGTGCTGCTATACGGGCCACCGGGTTGCGGCAAGACGTACCTTGTCAAGGCGATCGCCGGCAGCGGGAAGTCGAACGTGTTGTCCGTGAAGGGCGCCGAGTTGCTGTCGAAGTGGGTGGGCGACAGCGAGCGCGCGGTGCGAGAACTCTTCCGTCGCGCGCGCGACGCCGCACCAACGCTTATCTTCTTCGATGAAGTTGACGCGCTCGCACCGCTGCGGGGCCAGTCGACAGACGGCGGCACGACTGATCGCGTCGTCGCCTCTCTGTTGACCGAGCTGGATGGCGTCGAACCGATGCGAAACGTCGTCGTGATCGGCGCGACGAACCGTCCGGACCTGGTCGACTCGGCACTACTGCGGCCGGGTCGACTGGAACGGCTCGTGTACGTACCGCCGCCCGACGCGGCCGCCCGCGCCGAGATCCTCCGCGCCGCGGCGAAGTCCGTACCGCTGGACGACGACGTCAACCTCGACGAACTCGCCGGCGAGCTGGACGGGTTCTCCGCGGCTGACTGTACGGCTCTGATTCGGGAGGCTGCGCTGGCGGCGATGCGCGAGTCGCTCGACGCCGCCACCGTGACCGCGGCAAACGTCACGACGGCGCGCACCCGCGTCCGCCCGTCATTGGACCCCGTGCAAGTCGCGGCGCTCGCCGCGTACGCCACCACGCACACGCCGCGGACCTAACAGCGCCACGGACCTGACAGCGCCGCGGACCTGACAGCGCCGCGGACCTGACAGCGCCGCGCGCGTGACGGCTCAGCGACTCACGGCGCTGCGGTTCACGGCGCTGCGGTTCACGACGCTGCGTTTCACCACGCAGTCGCGGCCCGCGCTATCGCGAACCACGCGGCGCTCTATGTCACAGTCGCGGATCGCTCGCCAGCGCTTCGGAGCACGCAGAACTCGTTGCCTTCCGGATCGGCGAGCACTACCCAGCCCGTACCGTCCGCGTTGCGATGGTCTGCCACAACGGACGCGCCGAGGCCGACGATCCGGGCCACGTCGGCGTCGCGCGTCGCCTCCGGCTCGAGGCAGATGTGCGTCCGGTTCTTGACCATCTTCGGCTCCGGCACGCGCTGAAAGTAGAGCGCCTGCGAGCCTGGCAGGCGAATGCCTACCTCCTCGTCGCCTGGGCCGCAGCCGGCGTCCATCGGCTGTGCCATCACGGCCGCCCAAAAACGCGCCAGCTCGTACGGGTTCGCGGCGTCAAAGGCGAAGTTACGAATCCTCGGCACAATCACTCCCGTTCGATCGCGAACTGCCGCGCGTGGCTCGTCGCGGCTCGGCCCACGCGACGCACCACATGCCACGTGCGGCTCGTCGGCCTCGTCGTGGCTCGCGCCACGCGCCGCGCTCAGTCAATTAGCGCTCAGTCAATCAGCGCTCAGTCAATCAGCCGCGGTCGCGCGCGTCACGTCGAGCATTGGTGCGCGACGGAATCCCGGCCACCCCACTGCCGGCGGGCAGGCCGCCCTCGGCCCTCTCGCGGCCGGATGTACGAAACATCAGGTCGGACCCGACGTGACCCGCGTCATCTTCGCGGATGGTACGGATTGCGTGTGGGCTTCTGTTCGGGGTCGATGTGGGCCGGCGGAATGAACTCGGGGTGCCCGTCGGTGGCAACCCGTACCGCCCAATCGCCGCGGTGAATTACGCGATGATGGTGTCCACACAGCGCGACGCCGTTGTCGCGGTCGGTCGGGCCGCCGTCGAGCCACGAAACGATGTGGTGGACGTGGCACCAACGACCTGGCCGATCGCAGCCTGGGAACGCGCAGCCGCCGTCACGCAGCAGGACGGCCTGTCGGGCCGCGCCGGTGTAGAGCCGTCGAGCCCGTCCGACGTCGATCGGCACACTCGCACCGTTGAGCACGGCCGGAAGGATCTGCGCGTCGCACGCGAGCCGGCGAAGTGCCTCGGTGGTCAGCAGGCCGCCGGTGTCCAACTGGCCTGCGGCCACCTCGCGACGCAGCGCGTCCAGGTCAACCGTCACGTTCAGCTGTGGCGGTTGCCCGCCGTCGGTGGGTAACCCGCCGGAAGCCAACGCGACGCGGCACACCTCGACCAGCGCGTCGGCGCGACGGGCCGCGGGCGTGCGCAGATCCGGTCCATCGGCACCTGGCATCGGGCGCGAGAGTGGATCAATAGCGGCGCCGACCACGGCGGCACTTTCGACATCCAGCACACCGGACAGGCGCACGCCACCGACGCCGTCGGACGAGAGGGTGAAGCCGCGCCGCCCACGAGCGTGTCGCTCTTCTCGCTCGAGTCGATCCCGCAGTCGGCGATCAGCCAAGTCCGGGTCAATGTGCGCCAACGCGCGTGCGCCGAGACGGCAGAGGATTGTCGGCTCGTAGTGCTCTGCGTGATCAATCAAGATTGCTTCGAGTTTGTCCACCACGGCCGGCTCGTCCGCTGGAACGTCGTCGACCACTCGACCGATGGCGAGCGCCTGCGCCGTGTTGACTGTGCCGGCGCGAACCGACTCACCGATCGCCGGTCGTATGTCGAGCAACAGGCCAAGCGCCAACAGCTGCCGAGCCTCACTCGGAGCGATCCGCAGCGTGTCTCGCAGCCAGGTGACAGTGGATGCGGCACCGTCACGATGCGGCAGATCTCGACCGTGCAACTCCGCAACCAATGACGCGAGTCCGGCCGTCATGGTGGTCACCACCGCATGTGCGGACCGGATGGTTCCTGCCAACTCGGCGTCGGACAGACTCCACGCCGGGCGGCCCGCCCACGTAGCTGCATCGATCCCCAGCTCCGCGAGCGCCTCATCCATACCAGCACCTTAGAACATGCGTACGACACTCTCGAAGCGAAGGCCGTCAATTTGAGTGGCCACAAACCAACGTGGCACAAACATTGCGCACGCTGGGCACCTTCGTGTCACCGACCGGAGCGCCGCCACGCCCGGCTCGCGCGCAGTCGACGCAGCCGGCCAACGACGATTGCGTCGAACTCGGCTGCCGCGGGTACCTCCAACAATGCGTTCAGCAGCCGGTAGTAGTGCGTCGACGACAGGTCGAAGGTCTCGCGGATCGCCTGCTCCTTCGACCCGGCTTGCCGCCACCAGAATCGCTCGAACCGAAGCATCGCCTGTTCTCGTTCGGTCAGAGCGCTCGGCGGCCGTCGGTCCAGACCGTCTCGTCGGTCCCGACCGATGAGTCGACGTCCCTCGCCAACCACAAACCCGATGGCCGGATCCTCGACGTCGAGGCCGGCATCCAGCTCGGTCCACTCATCGCCCAGGACGTTCGGCGCGTCCGCCAAACGGGCGTCCGCCAAACGGGCGTCCGCCAAACGGCCGTCCGCCAAACGTGGGTCCGCCACACGCGGGTCTGCCAAACGAATGTCGGAATCCGGCTCGAAGAGGGCATCCAGGACGTTGGCCGCGTCCGCTTCGGCTGCTCCAAGGGTTGACGCGCCAGACACGTCCGGCCGGACAAGGGCACCGCTCAGAATGCTGGCGGCATCCGCGTCGACGGCGTCAGACAACAGATCGTCGGCATCCGCCGCGGCGTCTCCTGGTTCACCGTCGATGGCATCCAGGGCGGACACTCCGGTCCGACTCCCGACCGCATCCGCGTCGAACTCCCCCTCGGCCCAGTCCGCTGCGACGTCCGACTCGACCAGAGCTTCGGTCAGCAAGCTAGCGGCATCCGCCTCGACGGCGTCAGACAACAGATCGTCGACACCCGCCGCGGAACCTCCCGGCTCTGGCTCGACCTCAATCGGCAGGGTCGCCTCGCCGCCGAACGCGCCGTTCGGACCTTCGACGACGGAATCGACCAACGCATCAGCGGCCGCCTCCGCCTCGATCGCGGCGTCGATCTGGTCGGCTGCGTCGCCTGCAACCGGCCACATCGCGAGATGAGCGGAGGCCCGCGGAGTTCCGGTCACGCTGCTTTGGCGTTGGCCTCCCCGCGGTCGCGGTGCGACCGCGCGCAGCCGAGGCGGAGCAACCCCCCGCTCGTCCGGCATCGTCGGCGTCGTCCGCGCCTGCGTCGACCTCGCGCCGCACTCGTCGGGCGACGTCACGGCCGTTCGCGGCGCCGGTCGCTGCCTCGTAACGCGCTCGACTTGCGTCGCTGCCGTACGCTGCTCAGGCATCGTCGCCACCGCCGGCTGGTGCGGCACAGCCGCATCGACCGACCGTTGCGGTGTCGCGAGCGTCGGGAGGCACGGTGCACGCGGCCGTGGTGCGCTGTCGCATGACTCGTCATCGACGCGCGCCACGGCATCCGGTCGTGCGCCGGAACGCATCCCCCGAGGCATCGCCCCAGGCTACCCAGCGCACCCGCCGTTCCCAGCGGACACGCTTACCGCACGGTGTCGCGGTGACTATTCGAGTCGCAATACGGCGCTCCGGTCCACATCGGACCCGGTCGATAGAGCCATCTCCGAGCGCCCAAAACCAACAAACAGCGTTCAGACGCGAACGACAGTCAGTCCCGCAGTCTCGAACTCGGCGACCGTTGGATCGTTCGCGCCGGCATCGGTTACCAGCGTGTCGATGCGCTCGATCGGGCAGATCCGTGCGAACGCGTGCATGCCCAACTTCGAGCTGTCGGCAATGATGACGACGCGGCGCGCCCGCGCGACCATCAAGTTGTTCATGGCCGCCTCGCCTTCGTGATGCGCGGCCGCGCCGAGCGTGACATCTAGCGCGTCCACGCCGAGCAGCGCGATGTCGAGCGTCACCTCGCGGAGAATTCCGCCAGCGAGCGGTCCGACGAGTTCGAAGGACTGCGGTCGCACCACACCACCGGTCACAACGATCTTCATCCGGGAGCGTACGAGCAACTCGTTTGCGATGTTCAGTGCGTTCGTGACGACGGTCAGTTGCGCATCGTCGGCTGACGAGCTGAGCTCCGGGCGCACCGCGAGGGCACGGGCAACTTCGGTGGTCGTCGTACCACCGTTGATCGCCACCACCATGCCCGGCGACACGAGCGCTGCCGCGGCCGCACCGATGCGCTGCTTTTCGGCGGAGTGCTTGGCCGTCTTGTAGCGCAGCGGCAGATCGTACGAGACGCCGTTGGCAACGGCGCCGCCACGCGTACGCGTGATCATCTGCTGTTGGGCAAGCTGGTCGAAGTCGCGGCGGATCGTCGCCTGAGAAACGCTGAGCTGACCGGCCGCATCCTCGACCGTCACCCGGCCGCTGTTGGTCAGCAGCTCAAGCAACGTGTTCCACCGTGCGTACCGGTCCACGGTCTCCCCTACAGCTCGGTGCGTGACAGCTTCATGACTGAAACGTGTGCACAATCATGCGCGAAACTTGCCCTCCGAGTCGAGAGCCATGCGCGAAACGGCACCCCTGGTGCGATCTTCGAGCACGCCTGCACAATAATGCGCGCAACGCCAGCGACCGCGAGCCGATCCGCGCAGCCGACTCAATCGCCACCAAACGGCGCGCGCCAGCGGGAAACGGACGGACATGAACGAGGCTGTGATCGCGATCGACATTGGCGGCACCGGGCTCAAGTGCGCGCTCGTCGATGTCGCCACCGGCGCGATTCGCCACAGCGAACGTCACCCGACCGGCGCGGACCGGGGTCCGGAGCGCGTCGCGGAAGCGATCGCCGAGGTCGCGTCCGGCCTCGCCGACCGGGCGCGCGCCGACGATCTGACGCCGAGAGCCGTGGGACTGGTCGCGCCGGGCGTGATCGACGAGGCGGCCGGAGTCGCGGTGTGGTCGGCGAACGTCGGCTTCCGGGACGTGCCCCTGCGTGATCTTGTAGCCAAGCGGCTCGGACTGCCCGCGGTGCTTGCCCACGACGTGCGCGCGGGTGCGTTGGCCGAGGCTCGCTTGGGCGCCGGACGCGACGCCGGGCGGATCTGGTTTGTTGCGATCGGCACCGGCATCGCGGCGGCCTACGTCCGCGACGGGCGGACCGACTCGGGCGCGCACGGTGCCTCCGGCGAACTCGGCCACGTCGTGGTGCGACCGGACGGACCGCCGTGCGCTTGCGGTCAGCGCGGCTGCGTCGAGTCACTCGGGTCCGCGGCGGCAGTCGCGCGCCGTTACGCCGACCGCTCGAGCCACGCCGTCACGGCGGCCGAGGTGGTTGCGCGCGCCGCGTCCGGTAACGTAGACGCCAGCGCGGTGTGGGATGAGGCGATCGACGCGCTGGCGGACGGCCTGCGCATCGGCATCACGCTCTACGACCCGGACGCGATCATCGTCGGCGGCGGGCTCGCCGAGGCCGGTCCGGCGCTGCTCGACCCGCTGGGGGCCGAGGTTCGCCGACGGCTTACCTTCCAGACCATGCCTTTGCTGGTACGCGCAAAGCTCGGTGACGAGGCCGGCTGCCTTGGCGCCGCGCAGCTTGCCATCGACATGGTGGCCGCGGCGTGAGCACCGGCTTGACCGGCCGGATCGTGACGCCGGACGCGATCGTCGACGGTCGGCTCGTGATGTCCGGCGGACGGATCGCCGCCATCGAGCCGGCACCGGTTCCTAGCGACGCACCGTGGCTCGTGCCGGGCTTCGTCGACATGCACGTGCACGGCGGCGGCGGTCACACGTTCACCACGGGTCGCGCCTCGGCGGCCCGCGCGGCCGCCGCGTTCCACCTGTCGCACGGCACCACGACGCTGCTCGCGAGCTTGGTGAGCAGCCCGCACGACGCGATGGTGGCGGCCACCAAGGCATACGCGCCGCTGGTCGCGTCTGGTGTGCTCGCCGGCGTGCACTACGAGGGGCCGTACCTCGCCGAATCCCGTTGCGGTGCGCAGAATCCGGCGTACCTCCGACCGCCGTCACTGACCGAGCTCTCGTCTCTCATCGAGATCGGCGCCAGCGCCGTGCGGATGGTGACGCTCGCGCCGGAGTTGGACGGCGCGCTCGACGCCATCCGGCTTCTGGTCGCGGCGGGCGTAGTCGTGGCGATCGGGCACACCGACGCCGATTACCGCCAGGTGCGCACCGCGATCGACGCCGGCGCAACGGTCGGCACACATGTGTTCAACGGAATGCCGCCGCCGCACCACCGGGCGCCCGGCCCGGCGTACGCGCTGCTCGGCTCGCCCGCGGTCACCTGTGAGTTGGTGGCCGACGGCGCACACCTGGCGGACGAGACGCTCAAGTTCGCATTCGACGTCGTCGGTCCCGGCCGAGCGGCCCTGGTCACGGACGCGATCGCGGCAGCCGGCATGCCGGACGGCTCTTACGAACTCGGCGGCCAAGCGGTGGTGGTCGCGAACGGGATCGCGCGACTCGCCGCGCGCCCCGGCAGCACGATCGCGAGCAGCACGATCGCCGGCAGCACCCTGACCATGGATGCTGCGTTTCGGCGAGCCTTCGCGGTCAGTGGGTCGATCGTCTTCGCCGCGCATGCGGCCGCCACCACGCCCGCGCGAGCGCTCGGGCTCACGGATCGGGGCAGCCTCGCGGTGGGGCAGCGCGCGGACGTCGTGACGCTCGGGCCGGATCTCGCCCTACAGGCCGTCCGTCGGGCCGGCCGCGCCGTCCGCCGACCGGCGACGGCGGTCCCCTAGCGACCGCGCTCACCTAGCGGGCGGTCGCCTAGCGACTGCTCGTTATCGCTGACGGTCGAAGAGCGCCGGACCGGCCCAGCCGCGCCGTTCCAACCATCCACCGAGGGGTACGTCGTCCCACGGCACCCGTGCGATCACCCGCCACAACACGAACCCGACGAGGATCCCGGCAGCGGTATCCGTCACCCAGTGGTAGCGCAGGTAGATCGTCGTGACCGTGAGGATCACCGGCGGAGCGACCCGGATGACCCATCGCCACCGTACGGTGACCCACGGCGCGAGCAGCATCGCCAGCACGCCGTACCAGACGAATGCGTTGGCGAGGTGGCCGGATGGGTAGGACATGCCGCCGCTGCCGAATAGCTCCGGGTGAGCGATCGGTGCCTTCGGCGCGGCACGGTTCGTCCAGTCCTTGAAGATCGTGAGCGTCACGAATGTCAGCACGAACGCGGCCACCACCGGCAACAGCGGCCGGATCGAGTGACGGCGCCACATGCAGAACAACGCCAGCAGACCGCATACCGCGGTGAAGAAGCCACCCTGGCCGAGCCGGTTCAGCACCCCCGCGACCGGTGCTACCGCATCGTGCGCCGCGCTCCAGTCGCGGACCCGCAGATCCAGGGCGAGCAGGTGCCGCGCGTTGACCAGCAACGTGATCGCGACCACGCCGGCGATCGCGAGCACGTCCCACCACCAGCCGGCCGGCACGACCGGACGCGTAGCCAACCGGTTCCGCGACACGGCGGAGTCCGACCGCGCCGTGCTGGCCTGGGGTTCCACGCCGATCACGGTAACCTCCCGCGCCGAGCCGCCGCGCGCTGACCATCAGCGAGGCCGCCGGCCGCACGATCGCCGTCCGCGCGCTCGCCCTCCGCACGCTGGCCGCCCGGGCGTTGGCCGCCCGCACGCCGGCCATCCCCACGCCGACGGTCCGCACGCTCGTCGTCCACGCGCTGGCTTTGGTCGGCAGCGTGGGGCGCGGCGCTCCGATCGACGATGTCCGACAGGCCGGCGCGCGTCGCGACCACCACCAGACGCTCGCCGGGCGCGAGCGTACGGTCGCCGGGCGGGCAGACGACCTCGTGCCCGGAGCCGTCGACCACGGCCACCACCCGGGATTTGTCCTCGCGATCGAGGCTCGCGATGTCGCGGCCGGCGAGGCTCGACCCGGCAAGCACTGGTACGTCCGCGACCAGCAGCACGCGGCGCCGGATCGGGATGGTCCCGATCACCTCGCGACCGACCATCGCGGCCGCGAAGTTCGACGCGGCAAGATAGGACACGCTCCGCGAGATCGTCACGTTGAACACGTCGTGCACGCGGTCCGCGAAGTCGCCGTCGAACAGCCGCAACACGACGCGCAGGGTGGGCCGGAGTTCGCGACCCTGCAGCGCGTATTCGAGGTTGACCACGTCGTCGGAGGTAAGCACCACGAGCGCCGCGGCGTGCGCGACGTTGGCCCGGCGCAGTGTGCTCTCCCGGCTCTCGTCGCCGACGATGAACGGGATGTGCCGCTCGCGTACGTATTGCGCGCCGTACGGGTGATCCACGTGATCGATCGCCACCACCGGATAGCCGCGCTCGTGCAACGTACGCAGCACCCGCGTACCCACGTTGCCAAGCCCGACCACGACGACGTGGTTTCGGACCGCGACGTGGTCTCGGGTGACCACCGGCACTGACGCCTGCACGATGGCGGCCGACACGACCGGGATCAGCGCGACACCGGTAAACGTGACGACCGTCTGCAGGATCTGCAGCGCGACCGGCAGCGTGTCGTCCGGGTTCGCCTCGCCGACCGTGGTCAACAGCATGACGTAGAGCGAACTCCAGGCGCCGTGGCCGCCGTCCAGCACCACGTAGCCGATGGCACCCACGACGATGACGCCGAACATCGTGACCAACGCAACGCGAACACCCCGACTGACCCGGCCGGGCAACAGTTGCGCCGGCACGGCCCGGACGATCCCGACGAGTCGCCGCGACGCCGATCGAAGCGCCGGTATCGCTCGCGTCGCGGCATTCCATCGTTGGGCGCCTTCGTCGTCGACCGCGTCGGCGTGCTCGACCGCGTCGGCCCGCGCGTCGCCCGGCGACGTCGGAATGCCCGGCCGGATCAACCCGACACTGCGCAGCGTGGCGCGCACCGCCGCGCCGATCGACCGCGGCACGATGCGTCGCCGTCGCGCACCGCTGATGCGCGCCGCGATTTCGCGCAACGGCGCCGTGAACGTGTCGTCCGGCGTAGCGGCCGAGGCCAGCACGAGATCCGCCGCATCCCCATCGTCCGGGAGAATTCGCAGGCCGCCGGACCCCCTCGTGACCGCGAGCCCGCACCACACCCGGTCTCCGTCCGCGAGTTCGGCGCGGCTCGTCACACGCGCCACCGTCGAGCCGACAATGACCTCGATCGGTTCCGTGGTGCCGAGACAGGCCGCGACGAACGCCGGCACGGCAATCTCCACATCGGACAACATCTGCGCGTTGTCGAAGAGGCCACCGAGTCGTTGGCTGAGCGTCGAATTGAACATGCGCAACACGAGCCGCACGCCCGGGCAGGTCTCTTGGGCCTGCAACGCCGCGAATACGTTGCCGACATCGTCGGCGGTGACCAGAGCGACGGCGTCCGTCGCGGTGAGGTTCGCCTGCCGGAACGCCGCCGCGTCCAGGCTGGCCACCACTTCCACGTGTACGCCGGGGATGCGCGCGATAAGCGGCGCGTTCGCACGACGGCGGTCGGTCAGGAGCACCAGAACGTTCGCGCGGTAGCGGATGGTGAGCTCCTCGGCCATCCGGTAGGCGAGCGCCGTGTCGCCGCAGATGACGAACCGTCGTGCCGTGTCAACCGTTCCGGGAGTCGTACCGCCGTCGGCGACCTCGGATCGTGGCAACGGGACTGGAGTCTCCGGTGCTGGAGTCTCCGCTGCGATGGTCTCCGGTGCGGTCGGCGCGGATTCGGGCGGCGTCGGCACGGGCGTGATCGTACGGGGGGAACGCCCCGACGTACGACCCCGCGGGCGAAATCCGCGCATTGTCGCCAGGAGCGTCGCGATCGCTACGGCTCGTCAGCGTTGCCGGGTAGGTCGTCGACGCGCCCGGCATTCGTCAGCCGTGACGCGAGCGGATCCTCCCCGCCGCTACGCAAGGTGCGACGCAGCGCGGCCCCGTGCTTCGCGCTCGACAGCCACGTTCGCGCGCCCATCGGCAGGTAGCCGGCCCGCTGCCGAACTGTCGGGCGATCGGTGTCGACGAGCTGGTAGCCATGGCGTACGAGCCGGCTCGCCATGACCGCCTGGCACAGCGCGAGCTCGTCCGGGCGCAGCCGCTCGGCGAACGTGCCCACCCGGCTGGTGACCACGTCGCCGTGCGTCAGCTCGTGCCAGACCTTGCGCTCCGGAACCGCGACGTCGGCCATCACCGCCGGGCTCGTGATGTCCTCGACGAAGTCCTCGCTGAGGAAGTCGCACACCGCCTTCATGTGACCGACCGGGTCAGCGACCAGCGCCTCGTAGTAGAGCTCGTGGTAGGAGTGCGCGGGCAACTCCCGACGCGCCTGCCAGCCGGCATCCGCGGCACGGCACCACGTGGCGATCGCCTCGTGGAGGCCACCACGGTGCCAGGGTTGCTCCGTCGTCGACGCGACGCAATCCCGGCCGTCGCGAATGATGTTGACGATCTGCGCATCGGGAAAGAGCCGAAGCAGTACGTCGAGGTTCAGCAGGTACGACGGCCGCTTGTCGCCCCAGCGCGGCTTGCCGAATCGTCGCGCGTAGGCCCGAAACACAATGCCCATCGCGGAACCCAGTGTGGTTGCTTCGTCGACGATCTCCTGGATGACGGCTTCGGCATCGAGTTCGAGGTCGGCGAAGTTCGTCCGCGTGTCGTGCGTCAGCCACTCGGCGAACCGACGGCGGTTCGCCGGGTCACGCAGATCTCCCCACGAGCGCTGGCGCCGGACGCCGGCCAGCACGAACCGGCTCTCCGGCGGGATGGCGATGCGCGGATGGGCGTGCAACATGAGCTGCAGCATCGTGGTGCCGGAGCGTGGCGAGCCGACAACGAGGATCGGTCGGTCACTCGGCACGCGTCCTCCCAACTCGCCCAGCCGCATCCTGGGGCGAGGCTTTGTCACCGGCACGGTACCTGGGCAAGCTCAAAGGTAGCTCATAGCCGATTCGTAGCATTCCGGTTGGTCGAAAGCTGCCCAGGAGTTGGTCGGGAGTTGCCAGGCGCTGCCGACGGCGGCAACGATTTATCTGCCCAGCTCAGGGCAAGGAGGTTAGGCGGGCACGTCCTCGCCGAGCGCGTCGCCGACGACCAACGGCACCGCTGGCGACGCGGTTGCGCCGGTCGACGCGGTCACGCCGGGCGACACCGTCACGCCGAGAGAGGCCGACGTGACGGGCGACACGGACGCCACGGTTGACATGGTCACGCCGAGCGGCGCCGTACAGAACGGACCGCCGACGCGGTCGTGGGCCGGATCCGACAGGTCCGGCTCGCCGTCTCGACCGATCAGGTCCGGCGCAAACCGTTCCGCGTCGTCGCCGGAGACGTATCCGAGCGCCATCGAACGCTCGATCGACCACCAGCGACGGGTGTTGTCGGAGATCGCGAACATCACCTGGAAGCCGACGTCCGGTGCGTCGAGACAGGCGAGCATGATGCGCCCGGCGTCACCCGGCGACAGCCAGGTCGCGAGCGCTCGCACGTCGGGCAGCTCGGGAATGCACGTACCGATCCGCAGCGCGATGACCTCGAGTCCGTACCGGTCGTGGTAGAGCGCACCGAGTGACTCAATGGCCGCCTTGCTCCAGCCGTAGAACGTGTCGGGCCGCGGCCGCTCGGGATCGGCGAGCTCGCGACGTCCACCCGAACCGGTCGGCTGGGCGTCGGCGCGACGGTAGAAGCCAACCGCGTGGTTGCTCGACGCCAGGATGACCCGACGCGTACCCGCCGCCACGGCCGCCTCCAGCACGTTGTACGTGCCGCCCACGTTCACCGCGTTGATCGATGCGAACGGCGCCTCGGACGGGATGCCGCCCAGATGCACGATCGCATCCGCGCCATGCGCGGCGCCGAGCACGGCGGACGGATCTGTCACGTCCAGCGGTGCGATGCCGGCGGTGGCATCGGCCACCAGGTCGGTGAGTGTGACCACATGCCCCGCGGCGCGCAACGGTTGAGCGATCATCCGGCCGATGCGTCCAGCGGCTCCGGTCACGAGCACATGCATCGGCCAACCCTAGGGGAGAGTACGCAGGCTTAAGGTCACGGATCCGACATGTTGATGTTCATCGACGCGACGAAATTTGCCAATAAACGAGACGCAAGACCGCGGGCCGCCCTTCGGACGGCCCGCGGTTCGAGTGTTGTGCGATTACAGCCGTACGCCGGACTGCGCGTGGAACAAGTGATGCGTGCCGACCCGTGGCCGGATGTAGACGGTGTCCGCCATCCGCGGCGTGGTACGGCCGTCGGTGCGCACCACGATGCGCTCGCCGCCGTCCTCGGAGCTGCCGTAGACGTACGCGTCGGAGCCAAGCTCCTCGACGATCTCCACGGTCACGCGGAGCCCGCCCTCCGACTCACCGACGAGGTCGCAGTCTTCCGGCCGGAAGCCGACCGTGACCTGGCCGTCGCCGCCGTCCGCGACCGCGGCGTCATATTGCTCCCTGGTCAGCGGCAGCGTCAGACCGCTGAAGTGCGCACCGGCGTTGTCGACCGGGACGGTCTTGATGTTCATTGCCGGGGAGCCGATGAAGCCGGCCACGAAGACGTTGGCCGGCTTGTCGTAGAGCACCCGAGGGGTGTCACACTGCTGGAGGAAGCCGTCCAGCAGCACCGCGACCCGGTGTCCCATGGTCATCGCCTCGACCTGGTCGTGCGTGACGTAGACGGTGGTGATGCCGAGCTGTGCCTGCAGCGTCGCGATCTGCGAACGGGTCTGCACGCGCAGCTTCGCGTCGAGGTTCGACAGCGGCTCGTCCATGAGGAAGACCTGCGGCTTGCGTACGATGGCGCGGCCCATCGCGACGCGCTGCCGCTGGCCGCCGGACAGCGCCTTCGGCTTACGGTTGAGGTAGTCCTCGAGGTGCAGCATCGCGGCCGCCTTGCGGACCGCTTCGTCGATCTCGGGCTTCGGCGTCTTGCGCAGCTTCAGCGCGAACGCCATGTTGTCGTAGACCGTCATGTGCGGGTACAAGGCGTAGTTCTGGAACACCATCGCGATGTCGCGCGCCTTGGGCTGAAGGTCGGTCACGTCGCGGTCCTCGATGAAGATCGAGCCGGAGTCGACCGGTTCCAGACCGGCGAGCATGCGGAGGCTAGTGGACTTCCCGCAGCCGGATGGTCCGACGAGGACCAGGAATTCGCCGTCACCGACTTCCAGATCGAGTTCATTGACGGCGGGCGATGTGGTGCCCGGATAGATCCGGGACGCCTTCGCGTAGGTCACAGTTGCCATGGCAGAGCCACCTTTCACCGGCAGGAACGTGCCGGACGATCCGAGTAAAAGGGTCACCGGCGGTCAGCCGGTGCGCTCACCGTAGGCGCTGGCACGTCGGTTGGCCACCCCGCGGCGCAGCTTTGCTGGCAATTATGGTGATATGCCCGGTCGGACTCGGCTAAGCGCCGGTCGCCTCCGCGATGCTGTGCGGAAAGTTTGTCCGCGTGTAACGGATAGCTCCGGCCGGCACCATCCACGGCATCACCTTGATGGTGAACTTCCCGGCCATCACTGCCGGATCGCGGCTCTTGAGCGCCATCGCGGTCTCCGCGTCGACGTTGAGGATCGACAGGCCGCGGTAGTGACGGTCGGGCAGGTCGGCCACCGGACCGGCGGCGAGGAGATGGCCCGCCTCGTGTAGCTCAGCGAGGAACGCGAGATGCGCGTCCTGCAGCGCGTCGTCTTCGGCCTCGGTGAGCTTCGGGCCATCCGGATTTGTGATCAACAGCACGGCGGTGAATCGGTCGAACTCCACGCGCGGATCGTAGCCCGCCGCGCAGCGCTCCCGAACGTGCCGCGTTGTCACATCCGCCCGATCTACCCCAAGATCGCTTAGGAGCGGCGGCGTCACACCGGGACAGCGGTTGCTGGCCAACGTGGTTGCTGGGCAAGGACGCCGCGGTTAGCGTGGGCAGCAGACGATCAGACGAGCGGAGATCCGCCATGACCGATGTGACAAGGCTTCCCGGCGAGATATGACCTAGCCCCCAACGTCGCGACAGGGTGCCGCGCGGGCTCGCGGCCCGTGTCTATGTGATCTCGGCACTGACCGACGCGATCCCGATCTACCCGGTCTATCCGGTCCTGTTCGCCGATCACGGCCTATCGACGGCCCAAATCTCGGCGCTCTTTGTCTTGTGGTCGGCCACCGGCGTGCTGCTGAACATTCCGGCCGGCGCGCTCGCCGACCGGGTGTCCCGACGTCTGCTGCTGTCCATCGGTGCGCTGCTGCGTGCCGTCGGCTACGCACTGTGGACGACCGTTCCATCGTTCGCATCGTTCGCCGCTGGCTTCGTACTGTGGGGCGCCGGAAGTTCGCTGCAGTCCGGCACGTTCGAGGCGCTCGTCTACGACGAACTCGACGCGGTCGGCGCCGCCGATGGTTACGGTCGGCTGACCGGTCGCTCAGGCACGATCTCGCTTGTCGTGAGCGCCGCGGCGAGCGCACTCGCCATTCCGTTGCTGGGCGTCGGTGGCTTCCAGCTGGTCGGCTGGATCAGCGCCGCGGTCTGCGTCGCGGAATCGGTGGTTTCACTGTCCATGCCGGCTCGGCCCCGTGCCACGGACGCCGGCAGCGAGGGTGGCATTCGGGGGTACGCCCGGACGCTGCGCGCCGGCATCGGCGAAGCGGCAACACATCCGTTGGTACGGGGACCGCTGCTGCTCGCCGCGCTCCTGCCGGCGTTGACCGCGATCGACGAGTACGTACCGTTGCTCGGTCACGATTACCACGTACCCACGTCTGTCGTTCCGGTCTTTCTTCTCGCGATCACCGTGACCGCCGCGATCGGCAACTGGTGCGCGGGCCGATGGTGGTCCTTGACTGCCGGCCGCATGGCGCTGACGCTCACGGCCGGCGCCGTCATGCTCGCGGTCACCGGCTTGACCGCGCATCCGGCTGGTTTCACGGGAGTGGCGCTCGCGTTCGGTGTCTTGCAGTTCGCCATCGTGGGATCGCAGGTGCGGCTGCAGCATGCGATCGCCGGCCCGGCGCGGGCGACCGTCACATCGGTCGCCGACGTGGGCGCGGACGTCGGCGCGATCGCGGTGTTCGGCGCAAGCGCACTGGTCGCACAGTGGTTGCCGGTCACCGGGTTGCTCGCGGCCTACGCGCTTCCGTTGCTGTTGCTGGCGATCGTCACGCCACGATGGCTGCGACCGGGCTCGGTCCGCGACGGATCGGACTCGGACCGCGACAAGGTTGCCGTGGACGGTCAAGAGCCCGCAGGGAGATCTGCGTCGGCGGACGCGTAACGGTCAGTCGACGTTGGGCATGGCGAGGTGGGCTTCGAGCGAGGTCATCTTCGACGTCATCGCGTTGGTCACGCCCGGCCGGATGTCCGCCTTGAGCACGATGCTGGCTCGGGGCGCAACGGCCAGCACTGCATCCGTCGCGCGCTTGACGACGTCCATGACCTCGTCCCACTCGCCTTCGAGCACGGTGAACATCGCGTCGGTCTCGTTGGGCAGACCACTCGCGCGCACGACGCGGACCGCCTCGGCGACCGCGGCGCCGACGTCCTGCCCGATGCCGATCGGTGTCACGGAGAATGCGGCGATCACGGTGTCAGAACCCCCGTACCTTGTCGATAGTGATACGCAGCGCGACCGGATATGCCGCACTGAACGCCTCGACGTCGCCGCTCACCCTGGCCGCCGCCGCGCTGTACTTGTCGAGGTACGCCGGCACCTCGTGGGCCAACGGCTGATTGTCGACGATCTCGGCGCGGCCGGACAGCACGATGATGTCCCCGCCTCGATCGTCGCCGTCGAAGTTCAGCGCGACGCGTGGATTGCGGCGGATGTGTACCAGCCGTCGCGCCGTCGTTTGGTTGTAGACGAGAATCGTCGACCCGTCAGCGAGGAACCAGACAGGATTCGGTTGCGGCGTCCCGTCCGCGCCGACCGTGGTCAGCCAGATCACTATCTCGTCGCGCAGCCTCTTGGCGACCCGGGCGCCGAATCGCGTCGCCGGATCGGGGAGAACGTCGTCCGTCACGGCCAGAGCGTAGCTTGGCCGCGGCTTCGACGGCCTGCGTCAAGCCGTCCGTGCGCCGCCGAACCACCGTCCAATGCGGCTCGTCGCGAACTCCACCTTGTCGGCGGCGATCTCGTGCGACGGTCCGTCGATCCCGCCGGTCGGTGGCTTCCCGGACACGAATGTGACGTCGACCTTCGCCACCTGATCGTGTCCGAACTCGAGGTAGCAGATGCCGCGGCCGTCGTAGTCGGGTGCCTCGCCGCCGCTACGGATCGTCGCGATGATCCGATCCGCGACCACGGCCGCTTGGCCCTCCGCGAATACGCCTGCCTTCGGCGTACCAACACTCGTCACGTCGCCGACCGCATAGACACCCGGGAACCGCGTCTCGAGCGTCAACGAGTTGACCGGGATCCAGCCGTCCTCGGTCAAGCCCGATGTCACGACAACATCCGGTGCGCGGTGCACGGGGATGCCGAGGAACAAGTCATACGGCATGTGTCCGCCGTCGCTGAGCAGCGCGACGCGGCGCTCGGGATCGAGTTCGCGTACCCGCCGATCGGGGTACCAGCCGATGCCCCGCTCGGCGAATGCCGCCAGCAACGCCTCGGACGCTCCCGGCGACGGCGGGATTGGCGCGCCGAGCGGCATCACGAGCGATATCTCCGATCGGTCGCGCAGGCCGCGCGCGGTCAGGAAGTCGTGCATCAGCAGCGCGGTCTCGCTCGGTGCGGGCGGGCATTTGAACGGCGTCGACGTGACCGCGACGATGACACGACCACCGTCGAACTTGGCGAGCACATCGCGCAACGCAAAGGCGCCGGCCACGGTGTAAAACTCGTACCCGCCAACGCTTAGGCCGGGCGTCGCCTCTGGGTGCAGATCCGCGCCGAGCGCAACCACCATGATGTCCGCGTCGAATGTTCCGGCATCGGTGACGGCCTGCCGTGCGACCGGGTCGATCTCCCGGATGGCCGTCTGAACGAATCGCGCGCCAGGCTTGGAGATTTGCCGGTACGAGTGCCGCACGGCCGCCGCATCGGTGCGTCCGAACATCACGTCCAACTTCGAGAAGCCGAACACGAAGTGGTCGCTCTGGTCGATCACCGTGACATCGACCGCGTCGGCGAACTCGTCAGAGAGCCTGGTCGCAACTTCGAGTCCGCCGAAGCCCGCGCCGAGCACCAAGATCCGCACATCTCGATGATATTTCGCCCGGCTCGCGATCTGGCCGGATCGCGCCGATTGCCGCCTCGCCGTGGACGCTTGCCGCGGGGGATATTTCGGTGACCCGCGCTCAGCTTCCCGATTCAGCGCCGGAGCGTTGCCTCAACGGGACGAGTCGCGAAGGCGGCCGAATCGCTGGCCGAGACGTGCGAACGGAACAAGCAAGCGCTGGCTCGCGCGTGGACTCAAGCCGCGGCATCCGTACCTGAAGAAGATCGCGGTAGCGACCAGCTGAATCGCGCGTACCACCCAGACCGTCGCGAACGTCGGCCTGCGCACGATCTCCGAGTGATCGCGCCGATCAACTAGTACGGCGACCGTGCTGCCTTTGGTCAGCCGTCCCACGTCCACTGCCCACTGTTCGTCGGGCTGCCCGCCGATGGTGAACGCCAGCAGGTACTGCGGTTCGTCGTCGTACGGTGCGCTGTCCTCGACTGTCGCAGTGACCAGGACGTCATGGCGCGCGTGGTCTACATCGCTAACCGCGCCGACCACGAGCCAGATCAGAAATCCGGCGGAAGCGGTGAACCCGACGAGCATAGTGAGCCAGCGCTGTAGTCCGGCGAGACGCATTGGCCCCCGGTGCATGGCGCTGGTCCATGGT
>DASTMZ010000073.1:0-54098 GCA_035713725.1 Micromonosporaceae bacterium | reverse complement strand
GGCTCGGTCGAGCACTCGTACTCCCGCGATCACGTCGGCGACCTCTTGGCCGTACGCACCGACGTTCTGCATCGGCGTCGCGCCGGTGGATCCCGGAATGCCGGACAGGCACTCGACACCGGACCAGCCGTCGGCCACTGCTCGCTCGACGAACGGTTCCCAGGGCTCGCCGGCTTGTACGGTCACCTCGACCGCCTCGTCGACGCGCCGGACGTCGACACCCGTGGTACGGATCAGCACCGCCGTACCGTCGAAACCGGCGTCGGCGATGACGACGTTGCTCCCGCCGGCCAGAATGAGGAGTTTGTGCGGGTTTGTGGTGCCATCGCACGTTATCTGCTTGATCTCCGATTCGGTGGCGGCCACCAGCACCCGCTGCGCCGGCCCACCGAGGCGCAGCGTCGTGTATTCGGCTAGGTCGAGTCCGCGCGGGTGCACGAAGTCACCCTAGGCTGAAGACGGCCGGCCGCGGCCGCAGGTCGGCCAAGCGCCCGTGTCGCGCCGACGGGCGCGTCGGGTGTAACCGTGGCGATACCCACTCGTCGGGTGGGTTCTTGGGGTTACCGATGGCACGCCGACACCGGGCGGCGGACGATCGAGACAGGGATGAGCGCGCCCGCGCTCGGGTATGGACGTGACACCGCTGGTTGCCGAGGGCTCCGAGGAGGCGTCATGAGCCGAATCCACAGCATGAGCCGGATCCACGGCAGCAAAGAAATGTGGCTCGCCGCCATTCGTAGCGACGGACCCGCGCTGCGCCTCGCCGCGGCGGAGGTCAACCTTGACATGTCGACACCCTCGCGTCCGCCGTGGACGATGGCGGACCTGTTGCACCACCTCGGCAGCGTCTACCGCTGGGTCACCGACCACGCGCCGCGCGGCCTGACCACCCAACCGGACCGGCCGCTGTCGGCATACCTCGAGGAGCCGGTGCCGGCCGACGTTCGTGCGTGGTGGGACGACGTGTTCGCCAAGACGGTGGAGACTCTCGACCGCCTCGACGCCGACGCCCCAGCCTGGAACTGGGCTCCGCAGCCGAAGAAGGCGGCGTTCTGGCATCGCCGGCTCGCCATGGAGACCGCAGTTGCTCGGTGGGACGCCCAGATGACCGCCGGTGCCGCGGAACCGATCGAGGCGAAGCTCGCCAGCGACGGCGTCGCGGAGGTGCTGGACACGTTCCTGCCGGCCGGCCATCGCGCTGCGGCGGCCCGACCGAGCGGTCTCGTTGCGTTGCGCGCCACCGACATCGACCACACCTGGCACGTACGGCTGCGGGGCGACGGGATCGCGCTGCTCGACACCGACACGATCTTTGATGCCGACGAATTGCGCGCTCGCGGGGTCGCCGCCGGCACCGCCAGTGACCTGATGCTGGTGCTGCACGGCCGTATCGGCGTCGATGTGCTCGACATCACGGGAGACCTCACGCTGATCGACGCTGTCCGGGTCGGCTGACGCTGGCTGAGCGTTGCCGCAGGTCACCGACGTGACCACGGTCACCCCTAGGGGTCGCGGAGAGAGATCGCTCAGGGTACGGTCCGGCGTTCTCCCTCTCTTATTCGATTGAGTCCGACGCGTACCTTGGACCATGTTGATCGCGGTCGGTGAGCTTGACATTGCCGCAGCGTCAGCTCCTACCGTCGACCTGCATCGTCCCGGTGCACGTCGATCGCAACGGACAGGGGGACCGTCATGATCGAGGCCCAGGGCCTCACCAAACGCTTCGGCGACAAGGTTGCCGTCGACGATCTGAGCTTCACCGTCAAACCGGGCATCGTCACCGGCTTCCTTGGCCCGAACGGCGCCGGCAAGTCGACGACGATGCGCATGATCCTCGGCTTGGACCGGCCGACGCACGGCCGCGCGCTGGTCAACGGCCACGCGTACGCCGCGGCGAAGGCACCGATGCGTGAGGTCGGCGCGCTGCTCGACGCGAAGGACGTGCACGGCGGTCGGACCGCGAGCGCGCATCTCAAGTCGCTCGCGCTGTCCAACGGACTGCCGACTGCGCGGGTGCTTGAGGTGCTCGATCTGGTCGGCATGGGCGAGGTCGCGGACAAGCGCATCAAAGGCTTCTCGCTCGGCATGTCGCAGCGCCTCGGCATCGCGGCCGCGATGCTCGGCGATCCGCAGATCCTGATGTTCGACGAGCCGGTCAACGGCCTGGACCCGGAGGGCATCCTCTGGATCCGCCACTTCATGCAGCGGGAGGCGGCGGCCGGACGCACGGTGTTCGTGTCTAGTCACCTGATGAGCGAGATGGCGCTGACCGCCGAGCATCTGATCGTGATCGGCCGCGGCAAGTTGCTCGCCGACACGAGCGTGTCGGAGTTCATCTCGCAGAACTCGGCGGGCAGCGTGCGGGTGCGCACACCGCAGCTCGAGTCGATGCGCGACGCGCTGGCCCGGGCCGGTGTGAAGGTCATCGACATCGACGGTTTCCTGCAAATCGAGGGCATGACTACCGACCAGGTCGGCGACCTGGCCGCGGCCAACCACATCACTGTGCATGAGCTCTTCGCCCAGCGGTCCTCGCTGGAGGAGGCGTTCATGGAGATGACGCGCGACTCGGTCGAGTACCAAGCGCACTACGACGACGCCGCGTTTGACTCGGCGATGGCGGGGGGAACCAAATGAGCACCATCACGGCCACGCCGACCGCGATCCCGCGTCGCCGCTACGACCACGCACGGGCCAGCCTCGGCAACGTGATCCGCTCCGAGTGGACGAAGTTCTGGTCGGTCCGGTCGACGTTCTGGACGCTGCTGACGCTGATCGTCACGACCGTGGGCTTCAGCGTTCTCGCGGCATGGGGCGCGAGCACGCACCTCAACCAGATGAGCCCGTCCGATCGCGCACACCTGGACGTCCCATTCAACTCGCTGTCCGGGCTGATACTCGGCCAACTCGCCATCGCGGTGCTCGGCGTGATGGTGGTCACGACGGAATACTCCACCGGCGGCATCAAACCAACGTTGACCGCGGTGCCGAACCGGCTACGGGTTTTGCTGGCCAAGGGGATCGTCTTCGCGATCGTCGCGACCGTCGTCGGCATGATTACCGCGTTTGCCGCGTTCTACGCCGCGATGCCGTTCTGGGCGCACCAACACCTGGCGGCGCAGCTTGGTGATCCGGGCGTGCTGCGGGCGGTCATCGGTGCCGGGATCTATGTGCTCGCCAGCGGCCTGTTCGGATTCGCGTTCGGTGCACTGATCCGCCACACGGCTGGGGCCATCACCATTGCGGTCGCGTTGCTCTTCGTCGTGCCGCTGATCCTCAACGCTCTGCCCGGCGGCTGGGGGAAGTGGATCTACGAGCACTTCACGTCGAACGCCGGCGGGATGATCTTGACGACGGTTCCGCAGACCAAGGGACTCGCGCCGTGGACCGGCTACATCACGTTCACGATCTGGTGGCTCGTACCGCTGGCCATCGGTGCGTACCTGCTGAAGCGGCGCGACGCGTAACCAAGGACGCCGGGCCGGCGCTGCCGGCCCGGACCAACTCCGGGTACGCCTCCCCGCGTTCCCGGAAGCCCGACCCGAACTGGGGGGTGCGGGTCGGGCGCGACATGGGGGTGAGGGACGGCGGGGCGGATGGATGACCATCCGCCCCGCCGTCGTTGTTGCCGTCTTGGTGCTGGGTCGCCGCCAGCCATACGGTGCGCCGCCGTCGGCGCCGGACGTCGCTCAGCGATCGAGGCCGAGCATCAGCTGAGGCCGCTGGATCACGTGGTCTGGACGCAACGGGCGGACCGCCGTGCCGATCGCGAAGAACTCGGTGGTGTGCGAGCCCCACGTGTGGTTGCGCTGCGAGAGGTCGACGCCGACGATGCCCTCCGCGTTCAGCGCCTCGGCCTCCTTCTGCATCCGGGCCATGGCGAGCTCACGCGCGTCGTAGAGCGCCTGGGTGAACTGGGGCAGCTCGGTGTTCTGGCCCATGTTCGACAGGATGTTGCCGAACGTACGGTGCGCCACGTGGTACACGCACGTACCCATGACCATGCCCAGCGGGGCGTACCCGGCCGCGAGCAGCGTCCAGAAGTCCTGCCCGGACAGGTCTGAGGTGAACGGGTGACCGGCATCGTTACGCCACTTGCCGCCGTCGTCGGCCTTCACCGCCGTGCCCACCGCGAGGAACTCCGCCGCGTCCGAGCCCCACTCCTTGAACTCGACCTCGAGGCGGACCGCGACAATGCCGTCGGCACCGAGCACGTCGGCCTCTGCCTGCATGCGCGACATCGCGAGCTCACGCGCGTGGTACATGGCCTGCGACAGGACGTTCAGCTCCTGGTTCTTTCCCCACCGCCCCATCTGGAAGCCGCAGTGGTAAACCGACGACCCGAGCACCAGTCCGAGCGGCGTGAAGCCGGCCTGCTTGACCAGCAGGAACTCGTTGACCGACAGGTCAGAGGTGAAGATGTGGCCGGGCCGGCCGGGCTGCAGCTCGGCCAGGCGGCTCATGGCATCCTTTGGCAGCCCGAGCGCGGTGGGGTCGGTCTGTGCGGTCATCGGGCTCCCTTTCGTTCCTGATGGTCGAGCCGAAGCATGGTCAGCGGCGGGTCGAACCCGTAGCGCTTGCCCTTGGGGTCGATCGGCACGATCGCGGTTCCCCAGATGAACGCGTCGGCCATGTGGTCGTGGGCGTCCTCGCCGCCGTAGGCGCACCGGGTCTCGAATATGTTCAGTTGCATCTTCTGTAGGACGACGGTGTGGCCGCCGCGCTTGGCCGCGTCCTTCGCGAGCGACTCGCGAGCGCTGGCACGCGCGGCGGTGACGAGTTCGGTCGAGCCGACCATTTCCTGGTTCGACCACGAACGCTGCTGCATCCGCTGTGCCCAGTCGTCGTGGCGGATCACCGCGCCGACGCCCTGGACGAGGTCGACGGGTGCCCAGCCGGAGCGCATCAACTTCGCGAAATCCTGGCCCGAGAGGTCCGACGTGAACGGGCGCTTGGGGCGCGTATCGCCGTCCGCGCGCACCGCGGTGCCGATCGCCATGAACTCCAGACCGTTGCCGTAGAAGGACTTCACGGTCAGGCGTACGCCGACCACGCCGTCGCCGTCAAGTCCGGCGCACTCCTCGCGCATCCGTTCCACAGCACGGTGACGGGCCTGTTCGAGAAGGTTGCGTACGGCCGGTACGTCGACCACCGGTGCGGTTGCCCAACCGCCCTGGTTTCCGTACCCCATACCCCGGCCGGAGAATCCGCCAGCGTTCAAGCCGCCGCCGTAGCGCATGCCGCCGTACGCACCGACGTACCCACATCCGGAGTAGGACCAACCGACGTTGTAGACGGCGCTGCCCAGCACCTGCCCGACCGGCGAGAAACCTACCGACCGGATCGCCGCGAACTCCTGCACGGTCAGCGCGGACGTGAACGCACCGGATTCGCCGGCGTCGCGGCGCTGACGCTGTTCGTGGATGCGCCACTGCGCCTGCAGCGGGAGGCGACCTCGAGCGATCTCCGCCGCGCTAGCCGCCGCGATCTCGTCGTCCGTCCACTCCGGCGGCGGGGCCACCGGCGTCGAGCCGCGGCCGGCTTCTGGCGCGCTCATAGCGTCGTGAGCCGCTGCAGGACCGCCGCGGCGGACGCATTGGATTCGGCCACCGCGCCAAGCTCGCCGGCCATCGCGCGCGACCACTCGTCGACGGTGACGGATTTGCTCGACATGACGACGCCGCCGGACGCGTGCTTGATCGTCGCGGTCAGCGGCTTGCCGAACTCCGATCGCGACAGGTCATAGCGGCGATCGCCCAGCTGGATGGTGACCGACAAGACGGCCGGCTCGGATCGACCGGCCAGGCGCGCCCGGAGTTTGCCCTCGCGCTCGACCGTGACGATCTCGCCGGGCAACGCCGCGGAGAGCACGTTCAGCAGGAAGCCGGCGTACATCGACAGGTCATCACTGTGCTTGCGCAGCTGGGCGGCGAGCATTTCCAGGTCGAAATACGACGAGGGCGGCGTGCCTTCGGTCATACCGGTCGGGTCCTTCCCGCAGTCGATGCAAGCGCAGCGAACACTCCCGCCAGGTTAGCCCGTAGCGGCAATCGCACACACCCGCGCCGGCGATCGAGGCTGCCGTGTCGGATGAGGTCAGAAATCGTGGTCCCGGACGATCCGCTCAGCAAGATCAAACTCGTGGCGGCCGTACAGCACGAGCCGGATGTCTAGCCGACCCGACGCCGGCCAGCACTCCCCCGCCGCGATCCGGATGGCGTCCTCGACCGGCCAGCGGTAGAGGCCGGCGGAGATCAACGGGAACGCCACCGATCCGGCACCTAGCTCCGTGGCGACCTCCAGCGAACGCCGGTAACAGGACCGTAAGAGATGCGAGCGGTCTTCGGACGTCGCGTGCACCGGCCCGACGGTGTGGATCACCCATCGCGCCGGCAGCCGGCCGGCGACCGTCGCGACCGCGTCGCCGGTATCGAGGCCGCCGCCGTAGTGCCCCGCGCGCAGCGCGCGGCAATCCGCCAAGATCTCCGGGCCGCCGCGGCGGTGGATCGCGCCGTCCACGCCACCGCCGCCGAGCAGCGACGAGTTCGCCGCGTTCACGATCGCGTCGACACGCTGCTCGGTGATGTCGCCGTGCGCGACGTCGAACGTCATTCGGGCACTCCCGTTCGGCGTTCATCGCGTGGCGCCGGTCGCCCTCGCGTCGCCCGCGGCGCGTCCGCATAGCCGAGGACACGTCGGGTGAGCAGCGCGCCGCCGGCCACCGCCGCGGGCATGGTCACAATCGCACCCAACGGTACGAGGAAGCAGACGAACACCGCGGCACCAAAACCGACCGCGAGCGGCCGGTTCGCACGCAGCATCCGCCGCCGGTCGGCGAGCCGGAGGCCACGGCGCTCGAACGGCGCGCTGACCAACTCGACGGCGAGGAACCATCCGCCGACGAGCGCGCCGATGACCGGCACCACGGTCTGTCCGACCAGCGGCAGGAACCCGGCGATGAACAGCGGGATGCCGACGATCGCCGAGGTCAGCACGAGACGGATCGACTCGACGACGCTTCGACCGAGGCCGCGCCACCACGGCGCGTCGATCGCACCGGGTACGCCGCCGAGTTCGTCTTCGACGCGGTGCGCGATCTTCTCGTAGAACGGGTCGCCGATGGCCAGCGTGACCGAGGTGAACGTGACGAACGCGACGAGCCCGCCGGCGCCGACGATGCCCACGTCGGCCAGCACGCGTACGGTGTCGCGAAACCCGGCCGCCCAGTGGTCGGCGAACGGCGTGACGGCCCGCCCGAGATCGGGTACGAAGTAGATCAACACGCCGAGCGCACCGAGCACCACGACGGCGGCGATCGCTGCCGGAATGAGTCCGGCGATCAGAACTCGGGGATCGCGGCGGTAGCGCCCGAAACCGCGGCCGAGCAGTGCGACGCCGGCAAAGAACTGTCGGACCGTCCCTGCCATGACCGTGACCTCCCCGAATGCTTCAGCTGAGCCGCACCCGTACCCGCCTGTTGGCCTTGCCTTTGCTCTCCACCTTGACCACCGAGATCTTGCCGACCTGGGCGGTCGACGCGACGTGCGTGCCACCGTCCGCCTGAGTGTCGAGCCCGATGATGTCAACGATGCGGATGTCCTGCTCGTCGGCGGGAATGAGGTTGCTCTGGGTACGGATGATGTCCGGCAACGCCAGCGCCTCCGCGCGCGGCAGCACCTTCACCGCGATCTGCCGATCGGCGATGATCTCCGTGTTGACCAGATCCTCGAGGCGCACCTTGAAGTCGGGCGGCACCTCCGGCAGGTTGAAGTCCATCCGCGCCTCGCCCGGCTCCATGTTGCCGCCGGTGACCAGCGCACCGAATTCGCGGAACACCACGCCGCACAGCACGTGCAGGCCGGAGTGGGTGCGCATCAACAGGCTCCGGCGGACGTCTTCCACGGCGCCGGTGACGTTCGTACCGACCGGTGGCAGCGGATCGCCTTCGGCCGCGATCAGGTAAAGATCGTCGCCCTTGCGAGACCCCTCGATGCGAGTCTGTACGCCGCCCCACAGCAGCACGCCGTGGTCCGGCGGCTGTCCACCGCCGCCCGGATAGAACGCCGACCGATCGAGCACGATCCCGGACTCGGGATCGCTCGCGAGCACCGTGCACGACCACTCGCGCAGCGTCGGGTCGGCCAGATCAAGTCGTTCGGTCCGTCCGTGATGTGTCACGCCCATGGCCAGTGAGCCTAGACCGGCGCGTTCAGGAAGCCGGCGATCCGGTCACGAAGATCGCTCCGCTCGGTCCACACGATGCCTGGCCGGTCATAGATGTGCAGCGACGCGTGCGGCAGGGCGGCCGCGACCTCCTCGGCGACCGAACTGGGATGCAGATCGTCGCCGCGGCAGCCGACGACGAGCGCGGTGGCGGTGACGTTGCGCAGCGCGCCGCGGTCGGTCACCGCGACGTCGTCGGTAATGCTCGCCAGGCTCGGCGCGAGGCGGTCGCGGAGCAGTTGGTCGGTGCGCCGCCGAACGTACGCGTGCGCGGAGGCGGTGTCGCGGCTCGCTTCCGGGATCTCGTCGCGCACGACCGCCGCGATGCCGGCCGCGTCACCGGCACCGACGGCCGACAACAGTGCGGCGAACCGATGACGAGTGGCGGCCGTACGAGGCTTGTCCAGTACGGCCGGCAGGAACAGCACGATTTTCGTGAACCGCCCGGGATCGTCGCCTACTGCCCGGCACAATGCACCGGCGCCGAGGCTCACGCCCAGTGCCCGGCTCGCACCCGTGGCATCGGCCACCGTACGCAGATCCGCGGCCAGGTCCTGGTAGGTCCACGGGCCGGCGGGCGCGCGCGACCGGCCGTGACCGCGGAAGTGGAAGAAGGTGCGTCGACCGGCGACACCGCTGCCAAGCGGCCGTGTCTCGGATATGCCGCCGCCGAAGCCGTGAGCGAAGACCGTCACCGGCTCGCCCGAGCCGGTGACGAGGTATTCGAGTTCCGAGCCGTCCGGCGAGGCGAGCCGGCTACCAGCCACCGGTCCCGTCGACCGCGTCCCGCAAGGCCGGGCGGACGTCGAGCAGGTAGACCAGCGACAGCGCGACGGCAGCGGCACCGAACGCGCTGCCGGCCCAGCCGAACAGCGCGGTCAGCACGAACGCACCGGCGGTCATCGCGACCCAGCCGCCCTTAGGCACGGATCCGACCGCGGGGAACGCTGACGCCTTTCGGGTCGCGCAGTGCACCATCGCCACGATCTCCACGACGACGGCAACCCCGACGATCACGAAGAAGATGTATTGCGTCACGATCGTGTAGAAGATGGGCGCGCTAGCCATAACACAAGCTTAAGCCGCAGACGGCGAGGCGCCCGCCGTCAGGTGGGCGCCTCGCCGTGCGGACGTCTAGCGGGCCGCCTTCTTGGCGGCCGTCTTGACCGCCTTCTTCACGGTCTTCTTGGCCGGCTTGCGCGGCTCGCCGGTGAGATCCCCCTCGAGCACCTCACCGTTGGCCGCCGCGGCGTCCTTGTCGCTTGCTGGCGCGGCGACGACCTCCGCGATCACCGTGTGGTTGCCGTTGGTACGCGCGATCACCTGCTCGCCGCGGGCCACCAGCCCTGCGTAGATAGCCGCCGCGCGGTCCTGCGCCACGGCCGCGTTCGAGCGAAGCGTCGCGGCGTTGCGGCGGGCCGAATCGCGCAGCTTCTCGGTGTCGGTGTCGACGACGCGCTGCCGCAACTCGGCAACGATCGAGGGCAGCTCGGCGACCTTCTGGGTGATGCGGTCCTGCCAGCCGTTCACCCGGCCGGGCATCTCGGTCTGCAAGCGATCCTGCAGCTTCGCCACCCGTGCGGGTACCTTGCGCAGGCCCTCGATGGCCAGGTCGCCGGCACCGGCGGCGGCGTAGAGCGGACCGGGAATCTTGGTGGTATCGGTATTCGGCATTACTGCTCCTTCTCGGCCACGGCTGTGGCCTTCGTGGTCTTCGACGTCGGGCTGGGCGGTGCGCCCCGCCGGGTTGTCCTCGGCCGGACAGCGACGTCATGTGTCGTCGGGTCGTGGTGACGGGCGTTGGTGGACTGCCGCGTCGCCGCGTCCGCGTCACGCGCGTTTTCGCGCTGGAATGTCTCGTAGATCTGGGTCAGCGTCTGTCGCTGCGTCTCGGTGAGGTCGGTGTCGTTGGCGATCGCGGCGAGCACTGGCTGGCCGTCCCCTCGGTCGAGCAGCCCGGCCCGCAGATACATGACCGGCGTCGACACGCGCAGCGCGGCGGCGAGTTGCTGGAGCACCTCGGCGCTCGGCTTGCGCAGCCCTCGCTCGATCTGGCTCAAGTACGGGTTGGACACGCCCGCCTGTTCGGCAAGCTGCCGAAGCGAGATGCGGGCGTTGTGCCGAAGATCGCGAATGAACCCACCGATGTCGTGGGGCAAGTCGCGAGGGATCGCCATGCGCACGAGGCTACGCAACCGTGCTAGCTATTGCAAGCGAAACGCTAGCTCCTGTTATCCGTCTCACTCTCCGGGGCCAAGTGCTCACCGCCCCGAAGCGTCACCAACGTACGACCGAGCGTACCGAGCCGACCCACCGACCGCCGCCGAGAACCGGAGTCTCGGCGATGTCGTCGACCGCGGATACGTCGATCCCGAGCCACCGCAGCGCCGACAGCACGACTGGCACCCGAGCCCGAGCCGCACCATCGTCGATCTTGGCGGCCACGGCGCCCACGCCGGGCATGGCTATCGCCAGTACGCCTTCCGCGCCACCCTTCGACAGCAACCCTGGGATGCCCTGCATAAGGCGCTCGTCGTCCGCCCCGGATCCCGAGACGAGCGTGGGGTGCGCCCGCATCGCGTCCGCGACGCGTCGCTCGTCGCTGCCGTCCGGTGCCGACACACAGCGCAGGAACGCACCGGCGAGCGCAGACAGCGAGATCGCCATCACTGGCGCGCCGCAGCCGTCCACGCCGACCGCCGTCACCGATTCGCCGGCGATGTCCTCAACGGCGGTCCGCAGCTGCTTCTGCAGTGGGTGATCCGGCGACGGGTAGTCATCGGTCGACCAGCCGGCCGCGACGCAGGTGCGCAACATGCCGGTGTGCTTGCCCGAACAGTTCATGTAGACCGGTGCCGCCGCGCCACCGGATCGCAGCACCTCGTCTCGCGCGGTCTCGGAGAGCGGCAGGTCGGGTGGCGTACGCAGATCCGACTCGGATAGGCCGCCGGCGGCGAGCATGGCCCGTACCCGCGAAATGTGGATCGGCTCTCCGGAGTGACTTGCCGCGCAGAGCGCGAGATCGGCGGGGTCGTCCAAATTGAGACCGGCGCGGAGCATGCCGACCGCCTGCATCGGCTTGTTCGACGACCGCGGGAAGATCGCGGTGGTCACGTCGCCGACGCTCGCGACCAACGCGCCGCTCGCGTCCAGCACCGCGACCGAACCGCGGTGATATCCCTCGACGAACCCGGATCGGATGACCTCGGCGACCACGTCGCCGCCCGCATACGCCGCGCTAGCTGCATCGCTCACGCGGCGACGCTATCAGCGCTTCGGCACGCAGAGCATCTCGCGGGCGTCGGCGGTCGACAGCGGCGGCCGCTGAGCCAGCCGGGCGAATCCGACCGCGCGCGCGACCAGCTGCATGTTCGACTCGACGGGCTGACCCTTCGCGTACGTGATCGTGTCCTCCATGCCGACCCGTAGATGGCCGCCACAGGACAGCGAGGCGAGCATCACGTCGATCGTCGAGCGACCGATGCCGGTCGCCGAGAACGTGGTGCCTTCGGGCAGGTCGCGCACCGCGCTCTTGCACGCGACCAACGCCTCGGTGGTGCCCGGCATGCCGCCCGGCACGTTCATCACGAAGTCCACATGCACGTGTCCGCCGGCCGGCAGCCCGTAGCGGCCGAGCAGACGTTGCAGCGAGGTGAGGTGGCCGAGGTCGAAGATCTCGTATTCCGGCACGATGCCGCGCTCCTGCATGCGCAGGTGCAGGTCGACGATGAACTCCCAGCGGTTGGAGAAGACGCCGTCGCCGAAGTTGACCGTACCCATCGTGCAGGACGCCATGTCCGGCTCGGCGTCGAGAACGGCGAGTCGCGAGCCCTCCGGGTCGGTGACCGCGCCACCAGAGGACAACTGCACGATCAGATCCGTGTCGGCCCGCAGCGCCTGCACGGTCTCCTTCAGCCGGCCCTGGTCGAGCGTCGGCTGGGCGTGCGCGTCGCGGATGTGCACGTGGATCACGCTCGCGCCGAGCGCCGCACATTCGCGGGCCGTCGAGACCAGCTCGTTGAGGGTCACCGGCAGGGCCGGGACCTCCGCCTTGTCGACCTCCGCGCCGGTCGGCGCCACCGTGATCAACGTACCGTTCGTCATGCCGTGATCGTCGCATGGACCGCCGCCCGCCGCCGTGTCCGGGCCTGCTTCGAGCTGCAGATGTGTGTCACCCCTTGGTCGGCTGGTGGTGGGATGCCGCCGCGGTGCTAACTACGTGCCAGCGGGGGATCAATCGCGGCCGCCGACGGGCCGACGGTGAGCGCGGCATCGTCGGCGACGTTGCGCTTGACGACCGCGAGCGCGATCATGCCGAGCTCGTGGTGTCGGGCGGCGGTGCCGACGAATCCGACCTCGCGTCCGTCGGCCATCACCGGCGTGCCGGGCGCCGGCAACTCGTCGGTGCTCACCCCGTCAAGGTGCAACAGCACCAGCCGCCGCGGCGGCCGGCCGAGGTTGTGCACGCGGGCCACCGTCTCCTGACCGCGATAACACCCCTTATCCAGGTGTACGGCCGGAGCCAGCAGGTCGATCTCGGCCGGGATCGTACGGTGATCCGTCTCGCTTCCGAGTCGCGGCCGGCGAGCGGCGACTCGCAGTGCGTCGAACGCCCACGTACCGGCGAGTGGCACGCCGAGCTGCTGCGTAACGTCGTCGATGGACTCACGCGGCACGAGCAGGTCGACGCGGCCTGCGTGCCGACGAGCCCACCCGCCGCCAGGCAATGCAACCGTGGCGTAGACGGTGGTCGGTCGCGGGGCGACGTCGCGGCTCGCGAACTTTGCCGCCGGCACCGGCTCGACGCGTGGCGGCTCCGGAGCGACGACGCCGAGCCGCTCGAGTGTTGCGCCCGCATCGGGCCCGACGATGGACAACACGGCCCAGTCCGACGTCACGTCGACGGGATCGGCCCGCGTCAGGAATCGCATCTTGAGCAGGAAGTCGATGAGGCCGGTCGCGGTGCCCGGCTCGACGTCCAGCCAAGTGGTCGAGCCGTCGTCGACCAGCAGCGCGTCGTGCTCGACATGGCCGTGCGGGGACAACACGAGCAACTCGGTGCCGTCCCCCGGCTCGAGTGCGAGCAGGTGCTGGGTGGTCAGGTTGTGCAACCAGGTCAACCGCTCCGGTCCGGTGATCGCGATCACGCCACGGTTGCCGCGGTGCACGAGCGCCGCGTTGCGCTCCATCGCCCGTTGCTCGGCTACCGGGTCGCCGTAGTGAGCGATCAGATCGGCGTCACGGGACGTCGGATCGAGGTCGCCGACCCGTACAGCCGCGCTCATTGCTGACCGCCGCACTGCGTACAGAGGCCAAAGAGCGCGACGTGGCCGAGGTCGACGAGGAATCCGTTCGTCTCCTCGACCTTCGCCGCCAGCGAGTTCAGCATCGTGGCCGGCACCTCTTCGATCGCATGACAGTTACGACATACCAGGTGGACGTGTTGTTCCCCGATCACCGGGTGGTATGTCATCGCGCCGTGCGACAGGTGGGCATGCGTGACCAGGCCGAGCTCTTCAAGCAGCTCCAGGGTGCGGTAGACGGTGGTGATGTTCACACCGGCCGCCGTCTCGGCAACCTTCGCGTGCACCTGGTCCGGAGTGGCGTGGCCGAGGCCGTAGACCGCCTCGAGCACCAGCTGACGCTGCGCGGTCAGCCGCAATCCACGCTTGCGCAGCACCTCGGCCAGGGATGATTCGGGCACCGTTCGATCCTACGTCCGGGCGTAGGCTCTCCGGGTGTCCGATCAACCCGACCCACCGACGTCATCTGCCGCATCGACCGTCCCTGGGCGCATCGTCGCGGTGCTTGGCCGTGGTGTGGTGCCGGCCACCGAACCTATCCTTCGCGCCGACGATCTTGGCGCGCTCCGCGGCGACGGCATCTTCGAGACGGTACACATCCGCGACGGTCGGCCCTGGATGCTGCGCGAGCACCTGGACCGCATGTCGCGATCGGCCGCCCGCCTCGAGTTGGCGTTGCCGAATCCGGATGCGCTGACCGATCTCGTGACCACGGCGCTGGCGGCGTGGCCACCCGCCGTCGAGGGCGCGCTGCGCCTGGTGTGTACGCGTGGCCCGGAGACCGGTGGCGACGTGACCGTCTACGCGACGGTGACCGCCATCGCTCCGACGGTCCTCGGATCGCGCCACAACGGCATCACGGTCGCGACCGCGTCGCTTGGCTTCGCCGCCGACGCCCGGCAACGCGCGCCATGGCTGCTAGGCGGCGCGAAGACCGTGTCGTACGCGGTCAACATGGCGTCCCAGCGGTGGGCACTGGCGCAGGGCGCGGACGACGTGTTGTGGGTGTCGGCGGACGGGTACGCGCTGGAGGGGCCGACCTCGACGCTCGTCTGGCTGACCGGCTCGACGCTGTGTACGGTGCCCGCCGAAGCGACCGGAATCCTCGCCGGTACGACGGCGCGATGGCTGTTCGACCACGCCACCGACATCGGATTCGACACCGACGAGCGGCTGACCACTCCCGGCGCCTTGGCGGACGCGGACGGCGTGTGGTTCACGTCGTCGGTGCGCGGTGTAGTGGAGATCCGTGTCATCGACGGCGTGAAGATGCGCACCGCGACGGATACCGAGCGGCTGCGGAGCGTGCTCGGCTACCGCGCGTAAGACCACTCGGGCTGGGCGGGCGTGGTCAGCCCGCCACGCGGGGCAGCCGCGCGCTCAGGTGTGACGTCAACGGATAGCCGACGGCGGCCATCTCCTGCGCGTAAAGCAGTGCGCCGTCGATGACGCCGTAGAGGCGATGTCCGGCCGTGACGCTCTTTGCGGTCGCGGTGCGTACGACCGCGTCGGTCGCCAACTCCAGCTTGACGCCGTCCACCCGTCCGATGTGCAGCTCCATGATCCCGGTCGGCATCGTGAACAGCGCCTCGACCTCGTCGGTCGCGCGTTCGCCGTCCATTACCGGTCGGATCCAGCCGACCTCACGGAGCGAACGGCGGATCGGCGTGCCGTCCTCTTCGATGAGCCAGCTGCGCGACTCGTACGCGAGGAACGGGCGACCGTCGTGGCTGATCCGTAGCTCCTGCGCGTAGTGGAAGTCCTCGATCGTCGGATAGCCGCCTACGCCACGGCCGCGCCAGACGCCGACGAACGGCAACAGGCCGAGCAACGACGGATGCAGATCCGGCCCGCTACGCAGATCGTGGGTGTCGTCATATGGGTACGGCTCGACCGGCGGCGCGTTCACCCACGGCGGCTGCATCGATTCGTCGCTCACCAGCGCCCCCTCGCGACTCGTACCGCGACGTAGATCAGGCCACCGGCGAGCGCGCCGAATCCGGCGACCAGCAGGCTCACGAATCCGATCTCGGTGACCACACCGCAAATCCTAGGCTGTGACGCATGACTGGCCCCATGAGAAGCCTCGTCGTCAAGGCGACTGCTGGATCGGACGCGCCGGAGCGCTGCTCGCAGGCGTTCACCGTGGCGGCCACCGCGGTGACCGCCGGCGTCGGCGTGTCGCTGTGGCTGACCGGCGAATCGGCTTGGTTCGCGCTGCCCGGTCGCGCCGCCGAATTCGAACTGCCGCACGCCGCGCCGTTGGACGGTCTGCTGGCCGCCGTGCTCGCCGCCGGCACGGTCACCCTCTGCACGCAGTGCGCCGCGCGTCGCGGGATCACCCCGGACGCGGTGATTCCGGGGGTACGCATCGGCGGCGCCGCGGTATTCGTCGAGGAGGTACTGGCCGAGGGCGCGCAGGCCCTCGTGTACTGACCCGGCAGCGCCCATGATGGGCGAATGGCATCCCAACCGACCGCCGAGAATGCCGATCTGAAATCGGTCACCGCGGCGACGTACGCGGCCACCGCGGACCACTTTGACCATGCGGTGCTGTCGTTCTGGGACAGGTTCGGCCGCCGGACCGTGGCGCTGCTTGACCCTCGGCCCGGCGACACCGTGCTCGACGCATGCTGCGGTACGGGTGCGTCGGCGCTGCCCGCGGCGCACGCCGTCGGATCGAACGGTCACGTGCTCGGTCTCGACGTCGCCGAGCCGGCGCTCGCATTGGCTCGGGCCAAGGCGGTGGCGCAGAACCTCACGAACGTGGAGTTCCGCGCCCTCGACGTGGAGCGCACCGGTCTGCCATCGCAGTCGTACGACGCCGTCGTCTGCGTGTTCGGCATCTTCTTCCTGCCTGACATGGTGGCTGCGTTGACCGAGTTGTGGCGCCTGGTGCGGCCCGGCGGCACGCTCGCCGTAACGGTGTGGGGTCCGCAGTGGGTCGAGCCGGGTGCGTCGGCGTTCTGGGATGCCGTCGCGGCGGAGCGACCGGATCTGGTGCGCGGCTTCCAGCCGTGGACACGCGTCACCGAACCGGAGGCGGTGGCTGAGCTGTTCCGCGCCGCTGGCGCGCCGACGCCGGTCGTCGCCGCCGAGCCGGGGACACACCTACTCGCCGACCCGGCCGACTTCTGGCAGATCGTGCTCGGCACCGGCTTGCGCGCCACCGTCGAGCAGCTCGACGCGGACGCGGCCGCGCGGGTACGCCACGCCACGGTTACGCGGCTGCGTACCGATCGCGTCACGGAGGCCACGGTGAACGTCGTCTATGCGCGCGCTCGCCGGCCCGCCTAACAGCGCGAGGTACCGGTGACGGTCACCGCGTGCGTCGTGCCATTGGTACGAGCGACCACGTCGACCGACCCCTCGCGAACCGCGAATGTGCCAGCAGACGCGACGGCCGGAGTCGCCGACACCGGAGCCAGTGTGGTGGCCAGCGACGACGGCGCGGAGCGTGGCGGAAGCGTGGCGGCGACGCTTCGCAGCGATCCGCCGGACGGGCACGCCAGCGAGGCGACCGTCACGGTACGCACGGCGGGGCGGCCAAGCGCAGCGAGCACCGGACCAATCGCGGCCAACTCCGCCGATCCGGTCGGTGGCGTCGGCTCCGCGACGGCGAGGTCGCCCTCCGGCCGGCATCCGGTCATCGCCACCACCTCGACGACTCCGGGCGCCGGCACACTGCCCGCAACCGCGACGTAGTCGCCGGCATCCGCGAACAGCAACGGCTTGGTGCGCGCTCCGCCCGACGTGGCGGCGGCGGCGTACCGATGCGGCAGGTGCGACGCGATCCCCTGGAGAATTGCCGATTCGGTGCCGCGCGGTGCGTAGAAGTCCGCCACGCGCCGGTATTCGGCACCCGGCCGGATCGGTGTCACGTGACAGGAGCCGATCCGCTCGAATCCGGAGATCGCCACGAGTGGCCCGGTGCCCGCCGCATTGACCACGTCCACGATCGCGCGATCCACCACCGGCTGCGCCAACGCGATCGTGGTCTGCTCCCGCACGGTCGGCCGCCCGTGAAGCGAATACCAGACCCCGCCGACGACAAGCGCCACCGCCCACACCGCCGACATGAT
Source organism: Micromonosporaceae bacterium (assembly GCA_035713725.1). GTDB lineage: Bacteria > Actinomycetota > Actinomycetes > Mycobacteriales > Micromonosporaceae > DASQPR01. Next base: position 36,490 of record DASTMZ010000073.1, on the reverse strand, counting down.
CTTCAGCCAGAGCGGCACCCGGCGCGGCGGCTCGGGCGGCGGTAGCGGCATCGGATAGACCCAGACGTATCCCGGCGGCGGCGCCGGGATACCTCCGCCATGTAATCGCGGCCAGGGCGTCTGGCCGCCGGCCGCTCCGCCGTCCGCCGCTCCGCCGTCAGCCGGCGGTACAGGAGCCTGGCCGCGGGGCACGCCACTGCCCGATGCTGCCGAGGGTTCCTGCGTCACCCGCCAATGAAACCACCGGCCCTGAAACGACCGCGGGGCACGCGGCCCAACTGGCCCCGTGCCCCACGGTCGATACGCGCCGCGCCTAAGCGGCCGCCACGTCAATCGTGACGTCGTTGAGCCCTCGGTCCGCCGCGACGATGAGCTCGCCGCTGCCGGCGCGCGACAACGCTCGTACCGTCCAATGGCCCGGCGCCGCGAAGAACCGGAACTGACCGGCCGGCGACGTCACGACCTCCGCCGTGAACTCGCCGGAGGCGTCGAGTAGCCGGACGTACGCGCCGCCCACCGGGCCGTCGTCGGCGCGCACTGTGCCGCCGATGACCGTCTCCTTCGCCAGATCGATGCCGGCCGGCAGCGCGTCGCTCTGGTCCGGCGCGCCGCAGCCGGCAATGTCCACCGCACTCGTCATGACGCGCTCCCGGGCTCGTCGCCGAGTGCCACCGGTACGCCGACGAGCGAGCCGTATTCGGTCCACGAACCGTCATAGTTCTTGACGTCCGAGTGACGGAGCAGCTCGTGCAGCACGAACCAGGTGTGCGACGAACGCTCACCGATGCGGCAGTAGGCGATCGTGGACCGGCCGGCGTCGAGCCCAGCGGCACGGTAGAGCGCGGTCAGCTCCTCGTCGGACTTGAACGTGCCGTCCTCATTGGCCGCCTTGCTCCACGGTACGGAGAGCGCGGTCGGTACGTGTCCGGCGCGCTGCGCCTGCTCCTGCGGCAGATGCGCGGGCGCGAGCAGCCGGCCGGCGTACTCGTCGGGAGACCGTACGTCGACGAGGTTCTTCGTGCCGATCGCGGACACTACCTCGTCGCGGAACGCGCGGATCGAGTTGTCCGGTGACTTCGCCGAATACTGTGTCGGCGCGCGATCGGGCAGCTCGGTCGTCAACGGCCGGCCATCGAGCTCCCAGCGCTTGCGACCGCCGTCGATCAGCTTGACGTCGCCGTGGCCGTACAGCTTGAAATACCAGTACGCGTAGGCCGCGAACCAGTTGTTGTTGCCGCCGTAGAGCACGACGGTGTCGTTGTTGGCGATGCCGCGCGCCGACAGCAGAGCCTCGAACTGCTGCTGGTTGACGAAATCGCGGCGGACCTGATCCTGCAGATCCTTGCGCCAGTCGAGCTTGACTGCGCCCGGGATGTGCCCGGTGTCGTAGGCGGACGTGTCCTCGTCGACCTCGACGAAGACGGTGCCTGGCGTGTCCAGGTTCTTCTCGGCCCAATCGGCCGAGACCAAAACGGATTCGCGACCCATGATGATGCCTCTCGATGCGGTGGATTCGGCGGCTGCGAATGCACCTCAAGCCGCCCTAAGCGGATAACCGGAATGCATAGTCGATGGCGGCTGCGTTGCCGCGGGAACGAGCTTGTGCGATCGCCGACGCGGGATCAGTGGCTGCCGAGCGGCCCAGCCGCGTCGAATTGCCGAACCCCGAACGATGGCCGAGCCGCTAACGGCTCGTCCGCCGGATCGAGTCCGCCGGATCGCCTATGAGCAGCGACAGAGGCTCGCCGCGACGCGGCAGAAGTCGACCGGCCGGCGCTTGGTGAGCATCGGCATTGCTGCGCCGGCGGATGACCGTGCGTCGGCCGAGGCGGATGCGAGGCCCGCGGACATCCGCGCACCGGACAATCGCGCACCATCAACACCGCACGGTGCGGTGCTTAGGTTGGTGGCGTCGAGCGGGCTCACGGCTAACGAGCCTAACACCGCCACGGCCACTGGCCGAGGACTCAGCCGCCGCGGACTGAGCCGCCGAGGACTGAGCCGCCGAGGACTCAGCCGCCGAGGACGATGTCCCGCGCGCTCGCGGTGATCGCGATGCCTTGCGCGGTTGCCCGCACGCTGTCCAGCGAGAGCCGGTACGGCAGCTGTGGAATGCGTACGTCGAACGTGAACTGCTTGGCAATGGCGTTGAGGGTGGGCGAGAACTGGGGTGGCAGCGCGGTGTCACTCGCTGTGACGTTCGACACGCCGACGTGCAAAATGTTCTGTTTGACGGAGATCGTACCGGTGGCGTTGACCGTGAACGTCTGGCCGTCGAGTGAGGCCGGCGCCTGGATGCTCACGTGTCCGGCATCCGCGCTGCCGATCCGGATGGCCTTCGGGTCGATGCCGTATTGCTTGACTCCGCTGAGGTCGACCAGCTGTGTGAACGCGGTCCAGTCGAGGGATCCGGTGCCGGCCACGGTGGCGGCCTCGATGTGGCCGTTGCCGGCGATCAGCGCCCCGGTCGGCGCGCTGACGTCGCGGGCCGAGATCGTGAGCGAGTCGAGGCGTACCCCGAGTGTGGACGGATTAGCGACCGAGATGTCGACGCGGTCATAGTGGCCCGCGAGCACCTGGGTGAGGAACGGGAACCCGTGGATGGTCACGTGCGGGTCGCCGTCAAACGTCACGCCCTCGCTCGCCAGGTGGGTGCGCACCTGGCCGGCGACCGTGTGCTCGGCGATCAGCAGTCCGATCCGATCAGCGGCCACCAGCACCACGAGTAGCCCGAGGACCACGAACAGTGTGATCCGCAGACCACGGCCACCTCGGCGCGGTCGATCCACACGCGACACGCAAAAACCTCCATCCCGGCCACCGCGGTGCCGACGCCCGCGGCCGGCGCCGGTCGGCGGCTCAGCTCAGTGCGGGTAGCAACACCATCACGCTCATCGCATATGCCACAGGCGCCGCCAACGCAAACGCGGCGAGCGGACCCTGCATGTGTCGCACCAGCCAGAGCGGTCCCACGTCGCCGTCGATCTCGCGGCTCGCCTCGGCATATCCGACGCCGAGATCGGCGAGCACGGCCGCGATCGCGGTGAGCAGACCCGCATACACCGTACGGCCCGGAGACATACCGACGAGCGCGGATGCGACGAACGCGGACGCGACGGTGCCTGCCATCGCCCCGACGATGATCCCGATGGTGCCGCGCGCGACCTGCGGCGTCGTGCGAGGGAACGGGAAGACGGCGTCGAGCGCGCGCGCGACCACGAGCGCAACGGTCGCGCCGACGAAACACGCGGCGATCGACTCCGGCCCCAGCTGGTTACGTGACAACGTGATCAGGGATGCGTACGCGACCACCCCCACGACCATGACCAGCGTCGCGCCGAAGCTCTCGGCTACATTGCTTCGCCCGTCGCGCCGCGCAAGCTGACCGATCATGCCGACCGCGAACGCTATCGCGGTCACGTAGCCCAGCGGTGCGATCGTCGCGTGGGTCGGGAAAGCGACCGCGATGTCGGCGACCGCGGCCGCGCCCAGGCCGACCGCGGCGACGACCCGAGCACCGGGCGGCCGGGTCGCGACCGTCCAGGTCACTACGTAGAGCAGCTGGACGCCGAACACCACGAGCGCGAAGGACCTGGGGACGAGGTAGCCACCGAACACCAGGGCGAGGCCGAGCAGGCCGGCGAAGCCGGCGATCGCGAGGCTGACCAGGCGGCGGGTCGGCGCCACCGGCACGCGTACCACGTCCTCGCGGTCGGCGACCAGGTCCGCGTCGGGCGTGCGCTCGAAGCCCTTCTCGCCGCGGGCCCGGCGGCGGCGGCCGCTGGTGGTCGACTCGGCGTCGGCCGGCTCGTCGAAGATGGAGCCGGCACGCCGCTCACCGTCGCGGCGTACGTCCTCGCGGCGCGGCTCGTCGCCCGGCATCCATGACACGCACCGATCGTGCCATCCCGGCGCCCAGATCGCGACGCGGGGCAGGTCACGACGTGCGCATTGCCCACCTGGTGAGCCGATCCGGCCCGGTGCGTAGCAGGTCGGCTACGCTGAGGTTCGATCCACCCGCCACCGACGTCGGACCGCAGACGGGAGGGCCGTGCGTGGAGATTCTGATGCTGACGGCGACGCCGACCGGCTCCGCCGCGGCCGCGCTGCCCGCGCTCGACCTGCTCCCCCACGTGGTCCGGGCGGCGGCGCGTGATGTGCGTACGTTGCTGTCCGGCCCGTCACCGAACGTGATCATGATCGACGCGCGGACCGAGCTGGCCGACGCCCGCGCCACGTGCCGGATGTTGCACGCGACCGGATCGGGCATCCCGCTGATCGCGGTGATCACCGAACCGGGCTTGGTCGCGCTCGCCGCGGATTGGGGCGTCGACGACTTCGTGTTGGCCACCGCCGGGCCGGCCGAGATCGAGGCGCGGCTCCGGCTGGCGGTCGGCAAGCTCGGCACACCGGCATCCGAGGATTCGGCGACGATCCGCGCCGGCGAGCTGACCATCGATCTCCAGACGTACGCCGCGCGCCTCAAGGGCCGTCCGCTCGACCTCACGTATAAGGAGTTCGAGCTGCTCAAGTTCCTGGCACAGCACCCCGGCCGGGTGTTTACCCGCGACCAGATGCTGCGCGAGGTGTGGGGCTACGACTACTTCGGCGGCACCCGTACGGTCGACGTGCACGTACGCCGCCTGCGCGCGAAGCTCGGGTCCGAGTACGAGTCGATGATCGGTACGGTGCGCCAGGTCGGGTACAAGTTCGTCGTACCGGCCGGGCGTAGATCAAGCGACCGCCCATCCGGCGCCGACCCGGACCTCGACGTCGCCGATCCAGCCGACGTCGACCACCCGGCGGACCACCTGCTGACCTGACCCTCGGCCAACCCGGCTTTCGGCGCCGGTCACCGCTCGGCCGTGGTTCGATCGCGCACACGGTCAGGTTCGATACGGTAACCCGGTGAGGATGCAACCCGTCGTGGCACAGACGGAGCACCTGACCCCGGCCGAGGTCGACGACGTGCAACGGCTGGCCACCGCGGCCGGCGACGCGGACGGCGCCTACCCGCTCTCCGAACACGTGATGCTGCACATCCGGCTGGGCGGCGACACGCCCGCCGTACACCTGTTGATCCGGCACGGCGCGGACCTCGTCGGCTACGCGCATCTCGACACGACCGACGTCGTCGAAGGGCCGAGCGCAGAACTCGTCGTACACCCGATGTGGCGCCGCCGCGGTCTCGGCCGAGCGCTGGTCACCGCCCTGACCGACGCGGCCGCCGCCACCGACCCGGAGGGACGCATGCGCCTCTGGGCGCACGGCGACCATCCGTCCGCGACTGCCCTGGCCATGTCCCTCGGTTTCGAACGCCATCGCGTGCTGTTCCAACTGCGGCGCTCGCTCTTCGCGCCGGTGCCCGCGCCGGAACTGCCCGAGGGTGTCGCGCTGCGTCCGTTCGAGACGGGCAAAGACGACGAAGAGTGGGTACGGGTAAACGCACGCGCCTTCGCCCACCACCCGGACCAGGGCCGCTGGACGATTCACGATCTGCACGTGCGGATGTCCGAACCGTGGTTCGACCCGGACGGGTTCCTGCTCGCCATGCGCGACGGCAAGATGCTCGGCTTCCACTGGACGAAGGTGCACGGCGCGTTGCGCACCGATCGCCGCCGAAGCGAAGCGTCATGCCGCGAGGCGTCAGGTAGCAGCCGAAGCGAGGCCGCAAGCCGCGAGGCGCACGGAAGCGGACCAGACGACGAGGCGGAGCACGACCACGATCCGATCGGCGAGGTCTACGTGCTCGGTGTCGATCCGGACGCTCGCGGGCTCGGGCTCGGTGCCGCGCTCACCGAGGCTGGGCTGCGTTACCTGCGCGGTCGCGGGCTCGATCAGGTGATGCTCTACGTCGACGAGTCCAACACCCGAGCGGTCGCGCTCTATCGGAGTCTCGGGTTCTTGCTCTGGACGACCGACGTGTGTTTCCAGCGGCGCTGAGATACCGGCACTGAGCCCTCGGCGCGGAACCCCGGCGCGGAACCGGCATCCGGGCTCAGTCGCGGCGCAAAACGGCTGCCCAACGCCGTAGCGGAAGCCCTTCATCTGCCCGACATTCTGTCTGTCCCGACCGTCACGCGGATGGTCCCGCGCTGTTCACCGTTCGTTCACCTTGCACCGGTTGGGCGGCTACCTGCGGCTCCTAACGTCCGTTCCGACCGGCCGGACAAGCCGGTGGAGCGCAGGCGCGTGCGCCAGTGCCCTGACACCCCGAAGGGACGAAAACACGTGAAGCTTCAGCGGCTCGGCATCCTGGCCGGCATTGCGCTGACCGCGACAGTCGCGCTGGCGGCGTGCGGCACGAACAACAACAACACTTCTCCCCCTGCCTCGAGCGGATCACCAGTTGCGGGCGCGATCCAGTGCGCCACGGGCACGCTGAACGCGCAGGGCTCGACGGCGCAGGCCAACGCGATCGCGAACTGGATCAAGCTCTACAACCAGCAGTGCCCCGGAGCGACGATCAACTACACCGGCTCCGGCTCGGGCGCCGGCCAGCAGGCGTTCATCGCTGGCCAAGCGGACTTCGCCGGCTCTGACTCCCCGCTTTCTGCGACCGACCAGCCGAAGGCCAACGCGCACTGCACCGGCGGCGCCGCGATCCACCTGCCGATGGTGGTCGGCCCGATCGCTGTCGTCTACAACGTGAGCGGCGTGTCCAACCTGCAGTTCAAGGCGGCTACCCTGGCCGGCATCTTCAACGGCAAGATCACCACGTGGAACGACCCGGCGATTGCCGCGGACAACCCAGGCGTCAGCCTGCCGGCCACGAAGATCACGCCGGTACACCGCTCGGACAGCTCCGGCACGACCGACAACTTCACGAACTACCTCGGGACGGTCGCCGGCTCCACGGCTTGGCCGTACCCGCACGACAAGGTGTGGCACGCGCCAGGTGGCGACGCGGAGAAGGGCTCCGACGGTGTGTCGAAGTTCCTGTCGTCGACGGACGGCGCGATCGGCTACGTCGAGTGGTCGTTCGCCACGCTGAACAACCTGAACATGGCGAAGATCTTCAACGGTGCCGGCGAGTGGTCGACGCTGTCCGCCGACTCGGCTGGCAAGACGATCGCCGGCGCGCAGGTCACGGGTACCGGCAACGACCTTCAGATGAAGATCGACTACAACACCAGCACGGCGGGCGCATACCCGATCGTTCTGGTGACGTACGAGATCGTCTGCGACAAGGGCAACCCGTCCGGGACGCTCAATCTGCTCAAGTCCTTCCTCAGCTACACCGCGAGCACGGCCGGGCAGGCCACCCTGACGCAGGTCGGTAGCGCGCCGCTGCCGGACTCCGTGCGCACCAAGGTCGCGTCCATCGTGTCCTCGATGAGCTGACCTAACCGCAGCACAAGCGGATCGCCACTGGGCCCGGTAGCTACCAACCCAGTGGCGGTCCGCTTCCCCAATCCACAACTCAATCCCGCACCGCAGCCATCTGCTTCGGCAGGTGCGCACACCAGTGAACGGAGAGCTCACCCGAATGAGCGAACCCACGTTCGCCGGCTTTGCAGAGGTCGCGACGACTTCGGCGGAGCCAACCGCCAGGCCGGACGAACCCACCGACGGCAGCACCCGCCATGACATCGACGGATCCGCGACCGGCCCACCCGGCGGCGAGCCGGGCCAGCCGGTGCCACCGCTCGGCGGCGGTGGCGCGCTACCGCGGCGACGCCGCTGGAGCCTGGAGACCGCGTTCCGCGGCCTGACGAGCGGCGCGGGACTCGCGGTCCTCGCGATCATCGTTGCGATCGCGGTCTTCCTTATCGTCAAAGCGATCCCGGCTTTGAACGCGAACCACGCGAACTTCCTGACGTTCAAGAACTGGTTCCCGGGCGACAACCCGCCGGTGTTCGGCATCGCCGCGCTGGCGTTCGGCACCGTCGTCACGTCGTTCATCGCGCTGCTGATCGCCGTACCCATCGCCATCTGCATCGCGCTGTGCCTCACGCACTACGCGCCACCGCGCGTCGGCTCGGTACTCGGATTCGCGATCGACATTCTGGCCGCGGTGCCGAGCATCGTGTACGGCTTGTGGGGCCGCGACTATCTCGTCCAGCCGGTCTCAGGTCTCTCCGCGTGGCTGCACACGTATTTCGGATGGATCCCGATCTTCGGAAGCGACGGTCCGTACGGAAAGTCGATCATGCTCGGGTCGATCGTGCTGAGCATCATGATCCTGCCGATCCTGACCGCGCTGATCCGCGAGGTGTTTGCGCAAACGCCGACGATGAACGAGGAGGCCGCGCTCGCGCTCGGCGCGACGAAGTGGGAGATGATCCGGACCGCGGTGCTTCCGTTCGGTCGCCCCGGCATCATCGCGGCAACCATCCTCGGCCTCGGGCGCGCGCTCGGCGAGACCATGGCGCTCGCCCTCACGCTCGGTTCGACGTTCACGATCTCCGCCGATCTGCTCGGCAACGGCGGCAACACGATCGCCGCGAACATCGCGAACAACTTCGGTGAGGCCGACCAGATCGGCCGTGGCGCGCTGATCGCCTCCGGCCTCGTACTGTTCGCCATCACGCTGGTCGTCAACGTGTCCGCCCGGGCGATCATCTACCGGCGGCGGGAGTTCCAGGTGAGTGCCGCATGAGCGCGAGGAGCGAGCTTGCGAGCCCCGCAGTCGCCATGCCGGGAGGTACAGCATGAGCGCGACGACCCTCACCCCGGGAAGCACGAACCTGCTCGCGCGGCGGCTGCCACGCTGGGCGCCGTACGCCATCGCGGTGGTCAGCGCCATGATCGCGTACCTCGTCATCTATGTCGCCGGGCAACTGCGCGGCGGCATCGCCATGACCGTCGTCGCGGCGGTCGTGGTGTTCCTCATCCTGCTCGGCCTCACGTCGCGCGTCGTCGAGGGCCCGCGGGCGGCACGCAACCGCATCGCTACGACGACCATCTACGCCGCGTTCGCACTCGCCGCGCTGCCGCTGATCTACCTCGTGAAGACGCTGATCGGTAACGGTCTCGATCGATTCGACGCCACGTTCTTCAACAACTCGATGCGTGACATCACGCCGTTCGACAGCGGTGGCGGCGCCTACCACGCGATCTTCGGCACGCTCGAACAAGCCGGCATCGCGACGCTGATCACCGTTCCGCTCGGTGTGGCCTGTGCGATCTACATCGTGGAATACGGCAAGGGCCGACTCGCCAGCATCATCCGCTTCTTCGTCGACGTGATGACTGGCATCCCGTCAATCGTGGCCGGCCTGTTCATCCTCGCGTTCTGGGTCGCGATCGTCTCGCCGATCTTCAACGACGGCCGGCCGGGCTTCTCCGGCTTCGCCGCGGCGCTGGCGCTGTCCGTGCTGATGTTGCCAACGATCACGCGGGCATCGGAGGAGATGCTGCGGCTCGTGCCAGTGGCGCTTCGCGAAGGCGCGTACGCGCTCGGCATTCCGAAGTGGAAGACGATCGTCAAGATCGTGCTGCCCACCGCGGGCGCCGGCATCGTTACCGGCATCATGCTGGCCATCGCGCGCGCGTGCGGCGAGACAGCGCCAGTTCTCCTGGTCGCCGGCGGCACCGACTCGATCAACCGCAACCCGTTCCAGGGCAACCAGGAGTCGCTCGCGACGTTCGTCTACGACCAGGCGCGGCTGGCCACGAAGTTCGGTGCGCCGCGCGCGTGGACCGCCGCCCTGACGCTGGTCATCATCGTGCTCGCACTCACCATCGCAGCGAAGCTGCTCGCTCGACGGAGCAAGCTGCGATGACCCGGCCCGCACTCACCCAGCCAACGCAACCTCAAGTCCCACAGCCAAGAGGGTCCGCCCGAACAGACCTGACAAGGACACGAACCATGGCAAAGCGAATCGAAGCGAACAACATCACGGCTTACTACGGATCGTTCAAGGCGATCGAGTCGATCTCGATGACCATCGAGCCCAAGTCGGTGACCGCGCTCATCGGCCCGTCCGGCTGCGGCAAGTCGACGTTCCTGCGGTCGATCAACCGCATGCACGAGGTACTGCCCGGCGCTCGCGTCGAGGGCGACCTCACCATCGACGGCCAGAACATCTACGACCGCGACGTCGACGTGACCGCGGTCCGCCGCATGATCGGTATGGTTTTCCAGCGCCCGAACCCGTTCCCGACCATGTCCATCTACGACAACGTGGTCGCCGGCCTGCGCCTCGGTGGCGTACGCAAGAAGGCGGCCCTCGACGAAGCGTGCGAGAAGGCATTGCGGGCCGCGAACCTGTGGAACGAGGTGCACACGCGCCTGTCCCGCCCCGGTGCGGGCCTGTCCGGCGGCCAGCAGCAGCGCCTGTGCATCGCTCGTACCATCGCCGTCGAGCCGCAGATTGTGCTGATGGACGAACCGTGCTCGGCGTTGGACCCAATCTCCACGCTCGCGATCGAGGATCTCATCACCGAACTGAAGACCGAATACACGATCGTCATCGTCACGCACAACATGCAGCAGGCCGCGCGCGTGTCGGATCGGACGGCGTTCTTCTCCATCGACAAGACCGGCGACCCCGGCCGGCTGATCGAATTCGACGACACCTCGCGCATCTTCACGAACCCGACCGAGAAGAAGACCGAGGACTACATCACCGGCCGCTTCGGCTAACCAGACCCGCGCCGCGGACCGTGGCGCGACAAGTCGTGGCACCGCACCGGAGTTCGGGATCCGGTGCGGTGCCACGCACCGTTGGGTCCGACCGGAACGCACCAGGGGCCACGGTCATCGCAGTGCTGGGGATCGTCAGTCGTCCGCCGGGATCTGCTGGACTCGCCGTTCGCGTACTTCGGTGAGGTGTCGCGAGGCGGTTACGAAGTCGTTGTCGTCGTGCAGAATGACGAGCCCCCGGTGCGCGGCAACAGCGCAGATCAGCAGATCCACGCACGACAATGCCCGGTGCGCGCCCGCGCGAGCGAGGCGAAGGTGGGCGGACTCCACCCACTGCCACGCGTTCCGAGGTAGCGATATCTCGGGATACAGGTCGGTGAACATCGTCGACATCTGTTCGTACTCGCCCGCGTTGCGGGCGGATCGTCGGAACTCGGCACGCTGCGGCTGGCAGGATCCGACCGCATGATCGGTGACGACCGCGGACCAGGCGCCGCGAATGGCGGGCTCCCGCAGGATCCGCCAGAGCGCCGATGAGTCCAGGACGTAGCGGATCACGGTGCCGGTGACTTGTCCGCCGCGTGCAACGCTTGCCACCCCTCGTAGTCCCAGGCCTGGGCCACGGCGGCGTAGTAGTCCAGTGCCGCGATCCGGCGGTGCCGAGCGGCGTATTCGCGCAGTGCGAGATTGACCGTCTCCTTCTTCGTCTTGGCACCGGACAAACGCATGGCTTCGTCGAGCGCCTCGTCGTCAAGGTCAATCTGGGTAATCGACACGGTCCCCCCAGTGTTGGTGATGTATATCGTCTGACAACATCACCAACATACCGCCCTCTGATCTATCCGACCAGACGCGGAATCACCGGGGTGGCCGCGTCCCGTTCGGTCGCCGCCGCGATGAGTTCGTCGATCGAGCCGTACCCGGCAATCTGCGCCAGCGTGGCACGCGTCGGCGGCAGCATCGCGAGCACCCGCCGCTCTTCCGGTCGCAGCCAACGCACCTCGTCCGCCTCCCCTCCGACATCCCGAGTCCGCTGACCGTCCGGGAGCCGGGCAAGGAAGAAGTACGTGTCGTAGCGGCGCGGCTCGAACTCCGGCGTGATCCAGCGCGACCATGGCGCGAGCAGATCGGCGCGCAGCACGAGTCGCCGCGTGCGAAGCAACTCGGCGAAGCCAAGCTCCCGCGCCACCAGCGCGGCGCGCTGCGCCTCCCAGTCGTCGTCGGACACGTCGCGCACTACGGTGGCCGGGTCACCGGCCAACAGCACGCCGGACTCCTCGAACACCTCACGTACCGCCGCGCACACGATCGCCTGTGCGGCACCTGGCGGCTGACCTAGCCGGGCGCCCCACTGTGCCGCGTCCGGCCCCGCCCACGCGAGGTCGTCCGCCGCGTCGCGCGGATCGACGGAACCGCCCGGAAACGCGTACATGCCGGGCGCGAACGGCATCGTGGGTACCCGCCGGATCGCGTACACCTCGACGCCCGCGCCGGACGCCGCGGGGCGCAACAACAGCACGGTGGCCGCGGTCCTCGGCGTAACCGGTGCGGCGCCCGATGCGTAGAACTCGCGCGCGTGCGCGAGCAGACCGGCCGGCAGGTCGTCAGGGCGGAGCGCCGGCGCGGCGCCGTCAGTCAACGTGTACCACCACGGCCGTACCCTGGCCGACGCCGATGCACGCGGCCGCGACGCCGTAGCCGCCACCGCGACGCGCGACCTCGCGGCACACGTCGACGATCACCCGCGGTGCCGACGCGCCGAGCGGATGCCCCATCGCGATCGCGCCGCCGTTCGGGTTGACCCGCTCGACGTCCAACGGTGGCAGTTCGTGGAGCACCGACAAGACCATCGCGGCGAATGCCTCATTGATCTCCCATGCCACGATGTCCGATGTGGACAATCCGGCACGGTCGAGCGCCTTGCCGATCGCGCCGACCGGCCCGAGCGTGAACCGCTCCGGTGCGATTCCGACCGTTGCGGTCGCCACGATCCGGCCGACTGGCTCGACGCCGAGCTCGTTTGCGATGTCACGCGTGCCGACCAATGTCGCGATCGCACCGTCGTTGATCGGCGAGGAGTTGCCCGCGGTCACGGTGCCGCCCTTGGTGAAGGCCGGCTGCAGCGCGGCGAGCTTCTCGGCCGTCGTGTCCGTACGGATCGACTCGTCCCGTGTGACCGACTCGACTGGCAACACGTACCCGTCGTGCAAGCCCTTGTCGAACGCGGCCGCCGCGCGTTCGTGCGACCGCAACGCCCAGTCGTCCTGCTCCTGTCGTGATATGCCGAGTTCCGCGGCGACCGCCTCGGCACAAGCGCCGAGCGACGCGGTCTGTGCCGCGGTGAACTTCGGGTTGACCATCCGCCAGCCGACCTGAGTCGCGAAGATCTGCATCGCGGCCGGCTGCGCAGCGTCCGGCTTGGGGATGACGAACGGCGCACGCGTCATGCTTTCCACGCCGCCCGCGATCATGACGGACGCGTCCTCGGCTCGCACCGCACGCGCCGCCTGGATCACCGCCTCGCCGCCGGAGCCGCACAGCCGGTTGACGGTCACCCCGGGCACGGTGTCCGGCAGCCCGGCGAGCAGCGCCGCCATCCGGGCAACGTTCCGGTTGTCCTCGCCCGCGCCGTTCGTGTCGCCGAAGATCACGTCGTCGATCCGCGCCGGATCGAAGTCGGGGTGGCGCTTGACAAGCTCGATGATGGGCAGCGCAGCGAGATCGTCGGTGCGGATCCCGGCGAGGCCGCCGCGGTGCTTGCCGAACGGCGTACGGACCGCGTCGATGAGGTAGGCGTCCACGGCATCGAGCCTACTGGGCACCGTCGCACGATCGGCACGCCGCGAGCACGCCACCGGCCCTCGCGGCGGTGCTGGCGGTCGGGCCTGGTTCGATGGACGCCATGACCGAACCGATCCGCTGGGGCGTCGTCGCGACCGGAGGCATCGCCACCTCGTTCGTCACCGATCTGGCACGCGTACCCGACGCCGAGGTCGTCGCCGTCGCCTCACGCAGCGACGACTCGGCCGGCCGATTCGCCACCGAGAATCAGATCGCGCACCCATATGGCACCTGGGACGCGCTCGCCGCCGACCCGGAGGTCGAGATCGTCTACGTCGCCGGACCGCACCCGGCACACCATCCGGCGGCGCGCATGATGCTCGACGCGGGCAAGGCAGTGCTGTGCGAGAAGCCGCTCACGGTCAATGCGGCGCAGGCAGAAGACTTGATCGCCGTCGCGCGTGAGCGCCGCGTGTTCCTCGCCGAGGCGATGTGGACGCGGACACTTCCGGCGGTACGTCGTGCCGTCGAGTTGGTCGCCGACGGCGCGATCGGCCAGCTGGCCGCCGTGACGGCGGACTTCAGCTTCGCGGCGGGTGTGGGACCCGAGCATCGACTGCGCAACCCGGCGCTCGGCGGCGGTGCACTGCTGGACGTCGGCGTCTACGTCCTGGCACTCGCGCAGCTATTTCTCGGTACGCCTGACGACGTCACCGGCTACGCCCGGATGCGACCAGAGGGCGTGGACGCGGGTACCGCGATCCTGTTGGGCTACCGACCGGGACGCGACGACATGCCGAGTTGGCGGGCCGATCATGCGTACGCCGCCCTGACCTGTGCCAGCGATGTCAGTGGGTCGAGCACCGCCACGATCTCCGGCACCGAGGGTCGGATCGAGATCCCGCCTCGGTTCCATCGGCCCGAGGCGCTCGACGTGTGGCGAGGCCAGGAACACGAGCACCTCGATCTGCCGATCGAGGGCCACGGCCTCCGGTTCCCGGCGATCGAGGCGATGCGGTGCATGCGCGCCGGTCTGATCGAGAGCCCGTTGCTGCCGCACGGTGCGACCCTCGCGGTGATGCGCACCATGGACCAGATCCGCCGGCAGGCCGGGATCAGCTACGCGGACGAGACCTGAATCCGGTGATCAGCTGAACAACGGACGCACTGCGAAATACGCCAATGCTCCGACCAGGCCGGCGGCGGGCAACGTCAGGAACCACGCGATGACGATATTGCCGGCCACCGCCCAGCGAACGGCGGACAGCCGCTTCGTCGCGCCGACGCCCATGATCGCCGACGTGATGGTGTGCGTCGTCGAGATCGGGAAGCCAAGTTCGGCAGTGGTCCAAAGCACTGAGCTCGCGACCGACTCCGCCGCGAAGCCTTCCGGAGGCCCGAGGTGGATGATGCGCCGGCCGAGGGTACGGATGATCCGCCAGCCGCCGGAATACGTACCAAGCGAGAGCACCAACGCACTGAGCAGGTAGACCCACGTCGGAGTGGCGCTGTGCGCGCCGATCTGGCCGCCGAGCACGAGCGCGAGCGCGACGATGCCGATCGTCTTCGACGCATCCTGCAGGCCGTGACCGACCGACATCGCGAACGCGGAGAACGACTGCGCGATCCGGAAGCCACGGTTCAGCTTGGCGGGGTTGCCCCTCCGGAAGATCCAGCGCACCGCGGTCATCACGAGGTAGCCGAGTGCGAAACCGACCAGCGGCGAGAGAAACATCGGCAGGATCACCTTCGCGGTGATGCCGTGCCAGAACACATCAGTCGTACCGGAGGCGAGCGCGGCACCGATCAGTCCGCCGATGAGCGCGTGCGACGAGGACGACGGCAGGCCGTAGTACCACGTGATCAGGTTCCACGTGATTGCGCCGAGCAGGCCGGCGAATACCACGCCAAGTCCGGCTACATCCGACGGAGGCGCGACGATGCCCGTGCCGACGGTCGCCGCGACCTTGCCGGCGATGTGGAAGAACGGCAGCGAGCCGACGAGGTTTCCGACCGCCGCCATGAGCAGCGCGACGCGTGGCGTCAACGCCCGGGTGGACACGCTTGTGGCGATCGCGTTCGCCGCATCGTGGAATCCGTTGGTGTAGTTGAACACCATCGCCACCGCGATCACGACGATGGTCGCCGTCAGCCCCGTCATGCCGCCGCCGCTGACGTCGGCGCGGAGGCGTGGCGTGCGCCGCAGGGCGCAACGTAATAGCACGCGGCCGGCGTCGCACGCCGGCCGCTGGGGGCGGTTCGCAAACTAGGACTCCTTGACCGCGATCGTCTCGACCGTGTTGGCGACATGTTCGAATGCGTCGCAGGCCGCCTCGAGCTCGTCGGCGACCTCCTTCATCTTCAGCACGGTCAACGCGTCGTATTCACCGGAGAAGAGCCGAACCAGCAGCATGCGGTAGGCGCGGTCACCTTCGTTCTCCAGCCGGTTGCATTCGACCCAGTATTCCTGCAGCTCACGCATGCTCTTCAGGCGTCGCATCGCGTCCGACGTGACCTTCGCCTGCTGGTCCAGGATGTCGATGATCTCGACCATCTCGCGCGGCAGCACGGGCAACGAGGACAGACCGTAGAGGTAGACGAACGTACCGATCGCCTCGAGGTGGTCCATGACGTCGTCCAGACCGGACCCGAGGCGGTAGATGTCCTCGCGGTCGAACGGCGTGATAAACGAGGAGTTGATCTTGTTGTAAAGATCATGAGTGATGCTGTCGCTGTCGTGCTCGACCTCGACCAGCCGCTCGCCGATAGCCATCACGTCGGCGCCGGGCAGGGCCAGTTCGGACAGGAGTTCGGTGCCCTTGACGAGATTCTCCGCCGCGTGGGTGAAGAAGTCGTAGAACGAGTCATCGCTGGGGCGGATCTTGATGCGCACTTCAGGCTCCACAACTCGACCGGGGGGTGGCGAGGACATTCGGGGGAATGCTAGCCGGTGCCAGCGGGTACGCCGGGACGGCCGCCCTGGATCATGGCGTGCCGGGGCGTCGGATGGCGCACCGGCACGTCAGCCGGTGACGTACGCCGCACTTAGCGCAGCCGGGCCTGCTCGACCGTCACGTCGAAGTCGGCCGGCGGGTAGCGCAGCCCGAGGTCACCCATCGTCTCGTCGAGAAGCGTGGCGACCGCCCAGTCGCGGTACCACTTGCGGTTGGCCGGCACGACGTACCACGGCGCGTCCTCGGTCGAGCAGCGCGCCAAGGCGTCCGCGTACGCGGCCTGGTAGTCGTCCCAGTACGCGCGCTCGTCGATGTCGGCCGGATTGAACTTCCAGTATTTCGTCGGGTCCTTGAGACGCTCGGCGAGGCGGGCGCCCTGCTCGGCGTATGAGATGTGCAGCATCACCTTGATGATCGTGAAGCCGTCCCGGACCAGCGACGCCTCGAAGTCGTTGATCCTCTTGTAGCGCGACTGCCATGTGCGCTTTGCCACCAGATCGTGGACCCGGACCACGAGGACGTCCTCGTAGTGCGACCGGTTGAACACGCCGATCTGTCCCGGCGGCGGCAGCGCCTTGCGGATCCGCCACAGAAAGTCGTGTTCCAGCGCCTCGTTCGTCGGCTTGCCGAAGCCGACGATGGTCAGACCTTGCGGGTTCATGGTGCCGGCGACCTTGCGTACCGTGCCGTCCTTGCCGCCGCAGTCCATCGCCTGCAGTACCAGCAGCACCCGTGGCCGGGTCTGGGACACCTTCGCGGTGGCGAAAAGCTGTTCCTGCGCGACCGCCAGTCGCTCACCGATCGCCGCGAGTTGCCCGCGCGCCCACGCCTTGTCGCGGCTGCGGCCCTTCGGGAGTCCGGGTGTGCCGTTCGGGTCGATCGACTCCAGATTCACCGCGGCGCCGGGCGCGATCCGCAGCACATCGCGAAGACTCATGCTCCGATCATCGCGTACCGGCCCGAGCGGCGCCCGCCGACCGTACGACGCGTGAACCGAGCGGGGATGCCGGCCGCCGCCGCACTCGGGCGCGCCCGAACGTCGGTCCGCCGAGCACCGGCTCCGCGGCATGCTTCGGCGTCCGTTCCACGAGCACATGCCGCGGTACGGTGGCATCGCGTCGCCGCGTACGGGTTGGCGGCACCAACGCGGGCGCCGGGCTGCCGTACCCACGACGGAACGTGGCGAACGCGCGAGGACGCGCGGTCGTCACCAGATCGACCCCGGCGGCGCTGAGCTCACTCCAGAACGCGGTGCGCACTCGCAGCGGCCAGTTCGGGATGCCGGAGAACCGGACCGGCCGGCCCTCCGCATGCGCGGCCGCGACGAGACGGTGCAGACAATCGCGCTCGGCCGCCGGCAGCTCGCCGCGGCCGTTCCAGCCGAATCGCCAGGACCACACCTCGCTCAGCAACGGCGCGAGCGTTGGCGGTGCACCCCACGGGCCGAGATCGGCGAACGTACCGTCGGCGAACACCGCGCGATCCAGTTGCGCGGCAAGCAGGCTGCGCGGCACGTCGTCACCGGTCAAGATGACCGTGACCGGACCGGGCACCACCGCGCCGCCGACGAGTCGGGTAAACACCCCTGGATAGCGTGCCAGCAGCGATTCAAGCAGCAGGTACGCCCGCTCCTGCCGCTTCTCGTCCGGGTGCACGACGTCGATCAGCAGGCGGAAGGGTGTGCTCGCG
This sequence comes from Micromonosporaceae bacterium, assembly GCA_035713725.1. GTDB lineage: Bacteria > Actinomycetota > Actinomycetes > Mycobacteriales > Micromonosporaceae > DASQPR01. Next base: position 18,475 of record DASTMZ010000073.1, on the reverse strand, counting down.
TCGCCGTCCACATAGGCCGCGCCATCGGTGGCGACTCGTTCGGCGAGCGGTCGCAACACCAGACGATCGAGTTCCAGGCCTGGATCACGCGCGCCGACCCATGCGCCGTACCGACCACCGACGAGTAACCGGTCCTCCGGCGTGCCGTCGTCGCGGTCGGCGGCGAGATCGAGCCAGACGCCAACCTCGACGCTGGCGTACCCCTGACGCAACCGGCGGCCGATCGGGTCACGCATCGCCTCGTCGTACGCCGCATGCGTACCCGGTGCGTACGCGCCGCGCCGGCGTCTCGACGCGGTCGCGAGACCGGCGCCCAATCCGCCGCCGAAGACTACGAGACCCTCGAGGACCACCGCCATCGGACCCACACCACCCCTTTGCCCGGGTGCTCGACTTCGCCGAATGTTCGACTTCGCCGCATCGTTCCCGGATACGGCGATTGTAGGGTTTGGTCCTTTGAGTCCGCGTTTACGGCGCGCGGTCGCGTGCTGCGGCGACGGACTTACCGCGGCGAGTCGCCGGGTGGGGTCACCTTGTCGAGCCACCGGCGGAAGTCGTCGCCGAACGGCTCGACGCCGCCGCGCAACGAGTCGAAGAGCCAGGCGGCCGCGGCTCGCGCCGCACTCACGACGTCGTCTGGGTAGCCAAACCGGTCGCAATGCGCGGCGAACTCATCCTCGTCGACGAGCTCGACCGTGCCGTCCGCGCGGCGGCGACGGACGTCGAGGTCGAGGTCCGTGAGGCACACGCCGTCGCCATCCCACTCCGCCGGCGTGGTGACATCGCAGTAGATCTCGGTTCGTCGCGGCGGCGAGTTGAACATCGCGGTCCACCATGCGTGCCGCGGCACCAGAAGCACATACGGGTCGGCATATTTGAACTGCGACACGGCGGCCGCGACGAAGTCGCCGCCCGGCACGCCCAGCCAGTCGCCGTGCTCGTCGGCGCCGAGCCGGATGGCCGGATACGACCGGTGCGCGCTTCCGTCGTACTTGCGGTAGCGCACATCGACGACCGACTCGTGATGCATCAACCGATGGTGCGCCCGCACCGGCCGGCCTGCCACCGACATCGCCGTGAATCATCCGCCCGGCGTGATCACCATGGCCGCGCAGCGGCTGGCGCTCGCCCGGAGCGATGAGGCAGCGACGTGTCGGACAGGGGCTGCCGGAGGGTACGTGGAAGGTTGTGGGTACGGCCGCGTCGGCGCCCGGATCTGTCGCCGTAAGCGGGTAACGTCGGTGACCGTGGCTCGCGGCGTGGCGTCATCTCGCACCAGTTTCGCTGGCGGACCACAGCGCACCGACAAGCAACGCGCCGTAAGCCAAGACCACGACGGGCCGCCGCCAACCGATCCGCACCGCGCGAACGTCGACGAGTTGCTCACCGCAGCGGTTGGCGCGGTGCCCGGCGGCCGCGAACGGCCCGGTCAACAAGCCATGGCTCACGCGGTTGCCGACGCGATCTCATCCGGCGAGCACCTGCTCGTCCAGGCCGGCACCGGCACGGGCAAGTCGCTGGCATACCTGACGCCCGCGCTCCTCGTGGACGGACCGGTCGTGGTGGCCACCGCCACGCTCGCACTGCAGGCGCAGCTCGTCGACCACGACTTGCCACGCCTGGCGGACGCCGTCGAGCCGATCCTCGGTCGCCGACCGACACATGCCGTGCTCAAGGGCCGCCACCACTACTTGTGCCTGGCAAAGCTCGACGGCTCGACAGAAGAAGAGCCCGACGCGCTCTTCGACGGCGGTGCGGCGCGACCGGCCACGGTGTGGCTCGGCGAGGCCGGCCGTCTGGGCAAGCAAATGCAGCGCCTGCGCGATTGGGCGAACGAGACGGAGACCGGCGACCGGGACGAGCTCGATCCGGGCGTTGACGACAACGCGTGGCGCCTGGTGTCGACGCTCGCCCGAGAGTGTGTCGGCGCGTCCCGGTGCGCATTTGGCGCCGAGTGCTTCGCCGAAGCGTCGCGTACGCGGGCCCGCGAGGCCGACATCGTAGTGACCAACCACAGCCTGCTCGCCGTCGACATGCTCGCCGGCCGGCACATCGTGCCGCCACATGACGTTCTGGTCGTCGACGAGGCACACGACCTCGCCGATCGGGTGTCGAGCGCGTCGCAGGCAGAGGTTTCGCCGGACGTGATCGACCGGGCGGCCCGACGCGCGCGGACACACATCGACGGCGAGATCTACGAACAGCTGACCGAGGCGGGCGATGCGCTGGCGATCGGCCTCGTGGACGCGGAACCGGGCCGAATCACGACGGGCCTGTCCGCGCCGCTGCGCGAAGCGCTGACGCTCCTAGATGCGGCCAGCCGGCGCGCGCTGGAGGCGGTCGGCGAGCTCAAGGCGGACGACCCCGATCCGGTTCGCAAGCAACAAGCTCGGGCAACGCTCGACGAACTGTCCACCACCTCGCAGCGATTGCTCGCCGAGTCGGCGAGCGATGTCGCCTGGATCGAGATCACCGACCGCCGGCGCGCCGTCGTCGTGGCGCCGTTGAGCGTTGCAGCCACCCTCGCGACGCATCTGTTCAGCGAACGGACGGTCATCGCCACGTCCGCGACGCTGGCTCTCGGCGGCCGGTTCGACACGATCGCCCGCGCCATCGGCCTGTCCGCGAAGCCGTCCACCGAGCAGCCCGACGTGGCGCCGTCCTGGACGAGTCTCGACGTCGGGTCGCCGTTCGACTATCCGCGACAGGGCATCCTCTACGTCGCCGCGCGGCTGCCCCGACCGACGCAGTCCGGCCTCTCGGACGCCGCCGCCGAAGAACTCGTCGCACTGGTAAGCGAGCTGGGTGGCCGTACCCTCGGGTTGTTCTCGTCCCGTCGGGCGGCCGAGCGGGCCGCGGAGGTGTTGCGGGCACGGACCTCTCTCAATGTCCTGCTGCAGGGCGATCAGTCGCTGCCGTTGCTGATCCGCGCGTTCCGCGACTCGCCCGAGACGTGTCTGATGGGCGTCATGTCGTTGTGGCAGGGCGTCGACATCCCCGGCGACTCGTGCCAGCTCGTCGTCATCGATCGGCTGCCGTTCCCGCGACCGGACGAGCCGCTCGCCGCCGCCAGGTCCGAGGCGGTCGATGCCGCGGGCGGCTCCGGGTTCGCTTCGGTAAGCGTCCCGATCGCCGCGGTACGGCTCGCTCAAGGCGCCGGCCGCCTCATCCGGTCGAGCGCCGATCGTGGCATGGTCGCGGTGCTCGACCCGAGGCTTGAGACCGCACGCGGGTACGGCGGATTCATGCGCGCGTCCTTGCCACCGTTCTGGTACACGACGAAACACGATGTCGCGCTCGGAGTCCTGCGCCGGCTGGCCAGTGGACCACCGGCATAGCGATAGGTCGAGCCATTCTCGGCTGCCGTTGATCCGGCGGGTCGCCGTCGACGCGTGGACTTGTCAGACCCGTCCCGCAGGATCCGCGCATGACACACCTGCCGTCTCGGCTGAGCGCGGTGACGCTCGGCGCACGTGACCTTCCGAAGCTTCGGCGCTTCTACCTGGGACTGGGTTGGCCGGAGCTGCCCCTGAGCGATGACAACTTTGCGGCGTTCCTACTCGGCGGCGTCCTGCTCGCTCTCTTCCCGCTGGACGAGTTGGCTGCCGAGGCGGCACCGGGTCAGCCGCCGCCGACCGGCTGGTCCGGCATCACGCTGGCGTGCAATGTGGACGCCGCCGATCAGGTCGACAGCGGCTTCGCGGCGGCGGTGTCGGCCGGTGCCACGGCGGTCGCCGAGCCGGTCGACCGGCCGTGGGGCGGACGGTCGGCGTACATCGCGGATCCAGAGGGCAACCGCTGGGAGATCGCCTGGGCGTCGGGTGCGGTGTTCGACGATCGCGGAGCGCTCATGTCGTTCGGTTAGCCGCGCTCGACCGGCTCGGTCTGCCGCTTAGTCGTCGCGGACGACGACCGCTTCGGGCGGCGGTGGACTGGGTTCGTGCCGGCGGCGCGCGGTCAGGTGGCGGATGCCGGTGTTCAGCACCGCCACCACGGGCACGGCGACTAGCGCACCGACGATGCCCGCGATGACGAGGCCGGATGCGATCGCGAGGATGACCGCGAGCGGATGGATCGCCACCGCGCGTCCCATGATGAGCGGCTGGAGAACGTGACCTTCCAGTTGCTGGACGCCGATCACGCCGCCGAGCACCACGAGGGCGAGCACCGGTCCATGCGTCACGAGCGCGACGAGCACCGCGAATGTGCCGGACAGCGTTGCGCCGATGATCGGGATGAATGCACCGAGGAAGACCAGCGCAGCGAGCGCGAAGGCCAGCTCCACCCGCCACACGGCTAGCCAGATGCCGATGCCGACCGCATCGATGAAGGCCACGAGTACGGTCGCTCGGACGTACGCGACCAGCGTGCGCCACGACTGCTCGCCGGCGTTGGCGATTGGCAAGCGGGCCGCCCGCGGTAGCAGATTCACCACGAAGCGCCAGATCTTCGAGCCGTCGCGCAGGAAGAAGAACAGCGTGAAGAGGACGAGGAATGTCGAAGCGATCACGTCGATCGCGGTGGTCGCGGTGGAGAGCGCGCCGGATGTGAGGCTCGCTTGGTGGGTCTTGACCCAGTTCTGTCCGGCCGCGATCAGTCCGTCGAGTTGCTTGTCGGACAGGTGGAAGAAGCCGTTCTGCAGCCAGCCCTGGATCTTGCTGACGCCGTCTTGGGCGCGCTGGGCCAGGTCCGAGTAGTTGTCGATGAACTCGGTGACAACCAGCGTGAGCGTGCCGGCCACGAGGACGAGACCGCCGACCATCACGATGACGGTCGCCAACGTGCGGTGTACACCGCGGCGGCGAAGCCAGCCGACCGCCGGTGACAGCAGCGCCGCGAGCAACAGCGCGATGGCGACCGGGATGACGACCGAATGCAGCTGCGCGAGTGCCCACAGCACGGCGGCAAAGCCGGCCACCACGAGCAGCAGGCGCCAACTCCAGCCGGCCGCCACCCGCAACGTACGAGGTACCGCCAAGTCATCGCGGTCGCGCAGCGATCCGTTGAGTGGCGCGACGTCTGGCAGCGGCTCGGGCGGGTCGGCCGTCGCGATCGCGCCACCGTTGCTCGGCGTGACCATAGGCGTTGTGCCATCCGGTGTCGTAGCGTCGGGCCGAGTCGCGTCGGGCCTAGTCGCGTCAGACCTCGTCGCGTTAGACCTCGTCGCGTCCGAGGCCGTACCGTTGCCGTTTCCGCCACCGCCTCCTACGGTGCCGGCGCGCACCGGACGAGACGGGCCGTCATCGGTACTTGACAGGTCGTAGCCGTCGACGTAACCGGTGTCGTCGTGGTCGTCACCGGCACTCGCCGCCCGCTCGCGCGACAACGCACGAGCCTGTTCGTATGCCCGGACGACGGCGTCGCGGACCTGGGCGATTCTTCCCACGTCGTGATCCTTTGACTCGACCTGTCCCACCACGGTACCCAGCGATCCGAAAACTGAAAGCTACCAGTCGGTGGCAGACCGGTACCTCAGCGTTTCGGCGCCACGATGTAAGTTGCCAGCGTGAGCACCACCAACGAACACCTGCCGATTCGGCTTCTGCACGATCGCGTACTCGTCAAGGTCGACACGGAGAATGGCGAACGCCGGTCGAGTGCCGGCATCTTGATTCCGGCGACCGCGTCGGTCGGCCGCCGATTGACCTGGGCCGAGACGGTCGGCGTGGGACCGCATGTCCGCACGATCGTGGCCGGTGACCGGGTGCTCTTCGATGCCGAGGAGCGCGCCGAGGTGGAGCTGCAAGGGCGGTCGTACGTCCTGCTGCGCGAGCGCGACGTACACGCCGTGGCGGCGCATCGCATCGAGGACAACTCGACGGGGCTTTACCTGTAGGGCTGTCCCGGCGGAGGTCCGTATCCGGGCGGGGCGCCGTAACCCGGCGGAGGTCCGTATCCGGGCGGCGCGCCGTAACCCGGCGGAGGTCCGTATCCCGGCGGGGCACCGTAACCCGGCGGTGGCGCGCCCGGCCTGCCCGGCCCCGGTGCGCCGAACGCGTACGCCGGCGGTGGCGGCGCGATGACCGGCACTGGCACGACCGGCTCGACCGGCGGGTCGATTACGCGTGTGACGCCATCCGGGAACTGCACGTGATACCGGCTCCCGTCCCAGAAGGCGGGCGGCGCCAACGGATCGGCCCCGGCGTAGCCGGCGCGATACGCGGACAACAAGAACAGCAGCTGTCCCTCCTCGGCCATATCGGTGCGCCACGTATCGCCACCGGCCGCCACACGGCGCTCGGCTCGGTCTCGCAGCAGCGCCAACCGGGTCGCGGCCAGCTGGAACCCGCGCATCGCATTGCTGCCGGCCGACCCGGCGACGCGCGTGGCCCAGGTCCTCGCCGATCGCCGGCGACCGACCGTGGCAAGCGACGCGACCTCGGGCGGGCTGAGCCAACCGGCCCGTACGTAGGGCACCAGCGCGGTCTGCGTCAGGCGCCCCTCGCTGGATCGCAGCCACATCGCGAGGGCAACGACCGCGAAGAAGATCGGCATCGCGACCGCGAAGTATCCGTAGAGCAGGATCTCCGGCCGTCCGGTGCGATTGGCGAGGGTGGCCATCAAATTCCACGAACCGTGCAACACGATCGCGGTCAGCAGACCGAGGATCGGTGCGATGATCTTCACGCGCCGATTCGTGGCACGGATCGCGATGCCGACGCCGACCGCGGTCATCGACGTGAAGAGCGGGTGCGCGAAGCCGGACAACGGGATGCGCCCGATGAACACCTGGATCACGCCGGTGAAGCCACCCTCAACACCGGCCTTGTCGGCACCCATCGCGTAGCCGTACCCGCCGAGGTAGAGGATGTTCTCGGACATCGCGAATCCGGTCGCCGACATGCCGAAGAACACGATGGCGTCGGTAACTCCGTTGAACAGCGGCCGTCCGCGCCGCGCGGTGATGATGAGCAGCAGCACCGGGCCGAGTGCCTTCACGGACTCCTCGACCACCGGAGCGACGCCGACCGCAACCGCGTCGATCGGCCAGTGCACGTGGTTGAAGGTGGCCGCTACTCCGGTGTTCGCACCGAGTGCGGCCAACGCGGCGACGCAGGCGCCCCACACGAATGCACACACCAGCGCCCACGTCGGCTCCGGCTCGTAGCGATCCAGCCACATGAACGCGGCGACCAGGAACGGGACGGGAAGTGCCGCGGCGGCCAGACCGACGACGAGCGCGACCGGTCCGATGTCGTACCCGATGATCAGCAGCAACACCGTGCCGCAGATCAGGAACCCCGCTGCGACACCGGCGAGCGTCAGCACCCGGCGCCGGTCGATGCGCTGCGGTGGTGCCGGCACTGCAGGCACTGGGCCGCGGGAGCCGTAGCCGCCGGCCGCCGGCGCGCCCATGTTCGGGACGGGTCCGGTCGGCGGCTGCGTGCTCACGTCGCCAGCCTACCTACCGCCCGCCGTACCGCCCGAGCCGAAGTTTGGTCGTCGAGACCGGTGGCGCGCAGCACGTCCGTCGCAATGGACCGCACCTGCGCGACCACCACGTCGCCCGAGAAGCCGAGTCCGGCGCGGTATGCGTCGGCCGCCTTCCCGACAGCGCGCAATGCCTGTTGTCGTGTCGAGCGCGGGTCGTGACCGGTGGCAAGTTCGTGATGCAGCGTCTGTACGGCGTTGGCCATCGTACGGAGCGCGTCGAGCAGGTCGGCGCCGTAGCGCTCGCCGTCGTCGAGCACCGCGACCGTACGCCTGGCCAACACGCGCGCGTTACGCAATGCCCGATCGATATGTACGGCGGCGTCCAGGTATTGCGAGAGCGGCGCCCGGCTGCGCCACCGGGTCGGCGCGATCGACACCGTCTCGCTCGCGATGTTCAGCGCCTCCCGGAATCGCGCTAGTTGCGTCTCGCCGGCACGCATCGCGTCCAGGGCGGCCCGCGCGCGCTCGACGTCATGCTCCGCCAACGCATCCGCGCATACCGCGACCTGCGTGGCGAGCAGATCCAGCGCTGGTCCGACCGCCTTCTGCACGGTGGTCAGCGGATTGACCGGCAGCAGCAACGCCATCACGCCGACACCGACGAGCCCCCCGACCAACGCGTCGACGAAGCGTGAGTAGTAGATGCCAGTGGTCGGCGGCGCGAGCGTGGCCACGAGTACGGCCGATGACGCGCACTGGCCGATCAGCGTCGCGCTGCCGCCCACGAACACCGCGGTCAGGATGGCGAGCACCACGACGAGCGCGATCTGCCAGCCACCGGTGCCGATGAAGTAGATGATGATGTCGCCGACGCCGATGCCGAGCGCCACCCCAAGCACCAACTCGACCGCGCGACGCAGCCGCTGGCCAACCGACACGCCGAGCACGATGACGGCGGCCACCGGCGCGAAGAACGGCCGGCTGTGACCGATCACGGTGTGTGCGAGATACCACGCAATGCCCGCCGCGATGCCCGCCTGGATCGCGACGACCAGGCTGGCCCGGACGCGAGACAGCCGATCGGCGATCCGAACCACCGAACGGTGACCGAGATCGGTCAGCCCGTCCTTGGCCCGCTGCGCTTGATCGCGCGGGGTCCGCATGGGCGTCAGCGTAATCACGCGGTCACACGGCAGAGGCGTCAATGCGCGGGCGCGCACAGCCCGGGCACAACCCGCGCACACTGAGCAAACGTAGGGTGTCGCGCTCCTTACCGCGCGGCGTCCACCTGCACCGATGACCACAGGCTCGATCCACAGCCTGTGGACATCCGCGGTCCACAGGTGTGGACAACGCTCGATGGGCGGTGGTGCCGGGTCCGAGCTCAGCCTGCGCCGCGGCGCATGATCACCGGTCGGGTAACGTCCATGTCCCCAAACCGCGTTCGAAGCGACATAGACGTGCACCAACCGAAAGGCATCGAGCCGCTCGCGCGAAGCACCCGGCCGAGTTCACTTCTCCGGAACCCTCGGTCCGGCGTCGAGGAGCGGCGCGAAGAGGTCCCCGTATGCCTCGATGCGGGCCACCACCTCGTCGGCGTGCGACGGCGCGACCTCGCCGGACTCCACTTCGTCCCAGCCGAGCGGCGTCGACACGGTCGGCAGCGGCTCGGCCCGCAGCGAGTAGGGCGCGACGGTGGTCTTCGCCGCCGCGTTCTGGCTCCAGTCGATGAACACCTTGCCCGGCCGCAGTGCCTTCGCCATGCGGGACAGGATCAGCTTGGGATGCTTGCGTTCCAGCTCCTCCGCGACCCGCTTGGCATAGCCGGACACGGTGTCGGACGACTGCCGGCCGGCGATCGGCGCCATCAGCTGCATGCCCTTCTTGCCGGACGTCTTCGGCAAGGCGTCGATGCCATCGGCGGCGAGTCGCTCGCGCAGCAGCAGCGCGACCTCGGCACACTGGGCGAGCCCGGCGGGCGGCCCGGGGTCGAGGTCGACGACCAGCAGATCGGGGCCGTCCGAGCCGACCTTCCATTGCGGCACGTGCAATTCGAGCGCGGCGAGGTTGGCGAGCCATACCAAGCTCGCGAGGCCGTCGACGACGACGTAGTCGATGGTCTCGCGCTTCATCGTCGAGCCGGGTACGGGCAGCGTCTCGTGACGCACCCAGGCGGGCATGCCGCCCGGCACGTTCTTCTCGAAGAAGCCTTGCGCGCCAACGCCGTTCGGATAGCGAATGCGGGTCAGCGCCCGGTCCGCGAGATGCGGAATGATCGTGTCCGCGATCTGCGTGTAGTAGTTGATGACCTCGCCCTTGGTGAACCCGGTCGCCGGGTAGAGCACCTTGTCGAGGTTGGAGAGCTCGAGGTCCCGCCCATCGACGTGGACCATGATCCGACTGGCATCAGCCATCGAACGCCTCCGGTTCGTCGCGCGTCAGGTTCGGCGTACCCATCTGGTCTCGAACTTCGGAGACCTCGGCGGCCGTGCGGTCCGGACGCAGCCGCACGAAGCGTGGGAAGCGCAGCCGCTCGTCGGCGGTGAGCTGGCCGAAGCGGACCTCGACGACGAGTTCGGGCCGCACCCACCGCGCACCGGTCGCGTCCGGTCGCGGCACGTCGGTCGCGAACGGCGAGGTCAAGACCTCGATCGGAGCCAGCGCCGCGAGCAACGCGCGCTCCGACGCATCGGAGATGCCGCCGCCGACACGTCCGCGGTAGGCGAGGCCTTGCTTTCCGGGTACGCCGACCAGCAGCGCACCGAGTGCCCGCGCGCCGGGGCGCCAGCCACCGACGACGAACTCGGCCGTCGTGTCGAGCTTCACCTTCACCCAATCCGCACTGCGCTGCCCCGGCCGATAGACCGAGGTCAGCCGCTTAGCGACCACACCCTCGAGCGCGTTCTCCTGTGCTGCGTCGCGAGTGGCGACGCCATCGGTGAAGACCGGCGGTGTAAGCCAATGGTCGCCGGCGAGACCCAGGTCGTCGAGAAGCTCGCGACGCTCGGCGTACGGCCGGCGGCACAGGTCCGCACCGTCCAGCGACAACACGTCGAAGATCATGTAGGTCACCGGCCGGCTCGCGGCCAGCTTCGCGGCGCGGGCGCGCTCCCGAACGTGAATGCGTTCCGCCAGCGCCCCGAACGACGGCCGGCCGGCCTCGTCCAGCACGACGATCTCGCCATCGAGCACCGCACTCGGTACGGTAGAAGCCAAGGCAGCCAGCTCCGGGTACGCCACGGTGATCTCCGCACCGCTGCGTGCGAACAACCGGACACGGCCGCCCTCGATAGACGAGATGGCTCGAACCCCGTCCCATTTGAATTCGTAGGCCCAGCCCGCACCGAGCGGCAACACTCCCGTTGAGGCGAGCATCGGTGCAAATGGCGAGCCGGGCACAAGACCCACGATAAAGTGTTTGACCGGCAAGGTGTTCCTCGTCGGTAGTCCCGATCGGCGATGACGTTGGGGGGTCGCGATGCGGGCGATCTGGAAGGGCGCGGTGTCCTTCGGACTCGTGTCGATCGCGGTGAAGCTGTATTCCGCGACGGAAGAAAAGAACATTCGCTTCAACCAGGTGCACCGCGACGACGGCGGTCGCATCAAATACCAACGCGTGTGCGCGATCGACGGCGAAGAGGTCGCCTACGACGACATCGCGAAGGGCTACGACCTCGGCGGCGGCCAGATGGTCATCCTGACCGACGACGACTTCGCCGACCTGCCGCTGTCCACGTCACGCGCCATCGACGTGCTGGAATTCGTACCCGCTGAGCAGGTCGACCCGATCCTTTTCGCGAAGGCGTATTACTTGGAGCCGGAGGGCACCGCGACGAAGCCGTACGTGCTGTTGCGCGACGCTCTCGTGGAGTCGGAACGGGTCGCCATCGTGAAGGTTGCGCTGCGGCAGCGCGAGCAACTCGCCACGCTCCGAGTCCGCGACGGCGTCATGGTGCTGAACACGATGCTGTGGCCGGACGAGATTCGAGCGGCGGAGTTCTCGTTCCTCGACGAAAACGTGAGCGTACGGCCGGCCGAGCTCAGCATGGCATCGTCGCTGATCGACTCGATGACCGGTGACTTCGACCCGGAAGACTTCACCGACGACTATCGCGAGGCGCTGCAGCGCGTCATCGATGCGAAGGTCAGCGGCCAGGAGATCACCGAGCCCGAACCCGAACACGTCCGTCCGACCGCGGCCATCGACCTGATGGCGGCCCTGAAGGCGTCGGTCGACCGGGCGAAGGAGGCGCGCGGCGAACGCGGGCCGGTCAAGTCGAGCGAGCCGACGCCGATCACAGCGGCGAAGTCCGCAAAGAAGGCGGCGGCGCGAGCCGGCGGCGCTTCTGGCACGGCAACGAAGTCGACCGGGGCGAAGGCGGCCGGTGCGACGGCGGCGGCGACGAGGGCCGCGCCGGCGAAGAAGACCGCGGCGAAGAAGGCGACTCCAGCCAAGAAGACCGCGGCAGCCAGCCGGACGACCGGCGCAGCAAAGAAGACCGCGACCGCAAAGAAGGCACCCGCCCGCAAGGCCGGCTAATCCTTCGGGGCGCCACACCGTCAAGCTCAAGATCCCCGACCTTGTAACGCATACGCTGTTAAACGCGCGACTTAACAGCACTGGCGTTACAAGGTCGACTTATCGCGGTACGGCGGTGCACTACTTGTCACGTCCCTGATCGCTTGGGTGGCCACCGCAAAGTGGGTGCATCTGGCATGGGCCTTCAGGGACAGCGAACGCCGCGAACGGCGCGCTCTAACCACCACCATCTCTCGTGGTTAGTTGTCGGTGCAATCGCGTTAATGGCTCCGTTTCTAGCGGGGTGCAATTCGAAACCTGTACCGCGCTCCGACATAGTTGGTGCGTGGTCGGGGGCACACGGTGCATCCGTGACGTTTAAGCCTGACGGCTCATTCGCAGCGGTCCAGTTGCCTGTTCAGATCTTCGCGCGAGACCTCTTTCTTGGCCCGTTCACCGGAAGCGGCAACTGGACGCTTGTACCGGCGAAAGAAAACGATGCCCAGCACCTACGGCTGACCTTGGGGCCAACTGTGATCGATTCCGTTGGAATAGATCAGCATTCCGGCACGGTTCGAATCTATTTCTGGATTGGCGATCCGGACGTCGAAAACCGCTACTGGCTTTGTCATGCGGATGACCGACAATGCCCTTCTCCACGAACCTGAGCGGACCGGTTGGGTAACGCCTATGTCCTCTCACGCTCAGTTTGGGGACATGAGCGTTACCCAACCGGTGATCATGGATCGATGTCCGCAACCACCAACCACCTCAGCCGAACGTCTTCACGGACAAGTCACCGTCGGCGTACTGCGCGCGCAACACCTTCTTGTCGAACTTGCCGACCGACGTCTTGGGCACCTCTTCGATGAACGCCCAGCGCTCCGGCAGTTGCCAGCGTGCGATGCGACCGTCGAGGAAGTCACGCAACTCCTCGGCCGTCACGGTGGCGCCCTCCTTGACGACCACGGTGGCGAGCGGACGCTCGGTCCACTTGTCGTCGGGTACGCCGACCACCGCCGCTTCCAGTACGGCCGGGTGCGCCATCAGGTGGTTCTCGAGCTCGACAGACGAGATCCACTCGCCACCGGACTTGATGACGTCCTTGGCGCGATCGGTCAGTGTCAGGAATCCGTTGGCCGACAACACGCCGACGTCGCCGGTACGCAGCCATCCGTCGCGGAACTTCTCCGGGTCCGGTGTGTCGTCACCGATGTACGTCGACGTGATCCACGGTCCTCGTACCTCGAGCTCGCCCACCGCCTCGTTGTCGTTCGGCATCACGTCACCGCTCGGCCCCACGATGCGGGCGGCGACCGCGGCTGGTACGCGTCCCTGTGTGTAGCGGTATGCCCATGCCTCGTCGCCGGTTACACCGGCCGGCGGACGCGCCACCGAGCCGAGCGGCGACATCTCCGTCATGCCCCACGCGTGGATAATTTCGACGCCGCGCCGATGGAACGCCTGCATCAGAGCGGGCGGGCACGCGGAGCCGCCGACCACCGCCTCCTTCAACGAGGAGATGTCGGTCGGGTGCTGGTCGAGGTACGACAACAGGTCGGTCCAGATAGTGGGTACGGCACCGGCGATCGTCGGGCGCTCCGCCTCGATCATCGCGGCGAGCGGTGCGGCCTGCAGGAATCGGTCCGGCATGATGAGCGTCGCGCCGGACATGAGCGCCGCGTAGGGCAGCCCCCACGCCATCGCGTGAAACATCGGCACGATGACGAGCTCGCGGGTCTGCGGTGAGAGCCCGAACGCTTCGTTCGAACACACCTGCATCGAGTGCAGCCAGACCGATCGGTGCGAGTAGGCGACACCCTTCGGGTTGCCCGTGGTGCCCGACGTGTAGCACAGCGCAGCGGCGTCGCGCTCGTTGACCTCCGGCCAGTCGTACGTGGTCGGCTTGCCCGCCAACAGGTCGTGCCACGAATGCACCTGGACCTGCGTCGCCGCTGCGAACGGCGCCGGGTCACCGCCACCGACGACCACGACGTGACGCACCGAGTGCAGCGCCGGCAGCACGCGCGCGAGCAGCGGGATTAGCGTCGAGTCGACGATGACGACGTAGTCCTCGGCATGGTTGGCGATATACGTCAACTGGTCGGGGAACAGCCGAAGGTTCAGCGTATGTAAGACGGCACCCATGCTTGGTACGGCCGCGTACGCCGCCATGTGCTCGGCGTTGTTCCACATGAACGTGCCAACCCGCTGGTCGCCGGTGACGCCAAGGTCGTCGTGCAACGCATGGGCAAGCTGCGCGGCGGTCCGGCCGAGCTCGGCGAAGGTGGTGCGTCGCGCGCCTTCGGCGGTCCACGTGACGATCTCCGATGCGCCGTGCACCGTCGACCCATGCTCGAGAAGCCGCGAGATCTGCAGGGGGAGGTCCATCATCGTGCTACGCATGATCGCAAGGTTAGTGGCGCCGGTCACGTTCGCCTAGAGCCCGTCCCGTCGAGTTACCGGTGGGTACCCTCGCGACTCTCGACCACGACGATCAGATCATCGACGACGCGGTCGCCTCCATGTCGGTCGCTGCGAGCTCGTCGTCCTCGTCCTCGAGAAGCGGCTTGCCTTCCGCATCGCGCCGATCGCGCGCGTCGGCCGGTGCGGCGCCTTTCAGTTCGTGGTCAGGCAGCAAGAGCGTGACCACCACGGCGAGTGCGGCCACCAGTCCGGCGACCAAGAAGATGGGGTGTAACGCGCCAACAAACACGTTCCGGATCACGTCACGCGCCGCGACCGGTAGGGCCTTGATCGCCGCCGGGTCGTCGACCGACGCACCTTGCCCTAGGCCGGCGAGCTTGTTCGACAGGATCGCGCCCAGTGCCGCGACTCCGACGGCACCGCCGAGCGAACGGAAGAACGTCGCCGCCGCGGTGCCGGCGCCCATGTCGCGCAGCGTCAGATCGTTCTGTACGGCGAGCACCAGCGGCTGCATCGCAGCGCCGAGCCCGATGCCGACCACCAGCATGTAGATGAACGCCTGCCACAGCGCCGTACTGACCTGCAGTTGCGTGAAGAGGATCAGGCCGGCCGCCAGCAACGCGGTGCCGAGCACCGGGAACCACTTGTAGTGGCCCATCCGCGAGATCAGCCGACCGCTGACGATCGATGTGCCGATCACGCCGCCCATCATCGGCAGCATCAGCAGACCGGAGACGGTCGGCGTGGCGCCCTTGACGATCTGGAGATACAGCGGGATGTAGATGATCGAGCCGAACATCGCAAAGCCGAGGATGAACATGGCGACGTTCGACGTCGCGAAGGTACGGCCACGGAAGAGAGGCAACGGCAGGATCGGCTCGCGTGCACGCAGCTCGACGACGATGAACGCGGCCGCGAGCACCGCGAACGCCAGGAACAGTCCGATGATTCGAGCCGATCCCCACGCCCAGCCGGGTGTGCCGCCGAAGGACAGCGCGAGCAGCAGGCACACCACGCTCGTCACCATCAGTGCCGCGCCGAGCCAGTCGATGCGGTGCTCGCGTCGATGATGCGGTACCAGGCGCAGCACCTGATTGATGACGATGACCGCGACGATCGCCAACGGTACGTTGATGTAGAAGATCCAGCGCCACCCGGACGTACCCAGTTGGGCGAAATACCCGCCGACCAGTGGACCGGCCACGCTCGCGATGCCGAACACCGCACCGAACACACCTTGGTAGCGGCCGCGCTCGCGCGGCGTGACGACGTCCGACACGATCGTGAACGCGAGGGTCAGCAGACCGCCAGCGCCAAGGCCCTGGATGCCACGGAACACGATCAGCTCGGTCATGTTCTGGGACGCGCCGGCGAGCAGCGATCCGAGCATGAACGTGACGATCGCGAAGAGCAGTACCGGACGCCGCCCGTACAGGTCGGAGATCTTGCCGTAGAGCGGGGTCGACGCGGTCGACGCGAGCAGATACGCGGTGACCACCCACGAGTAGTGGTTGATGCCCTTGAGCTCGCCGACGATGGTGGGCAACGCGGTGCCGACGATGGTCTGGTCGAGCGCGGCCAGCAACATCCCGGTCATCAGGCCGCCCATCAGCGCCAGGATCTGCCGATGCGTGAGGCGTGGCCGGGTGATCTCTGCGGTCGGCGTGCTCATGGACGGCTCCCCCGGTCGAACGGGCGGTGTGCGATCGATCCCGAGGCGGCAGTCACCCGACTCGGCAATGAATGCGCGCGCGCCGGCCGGGGCGCGGCCACCACCGGCCGTACCCCCTCATGGTTCGACAACGAGCGCGACGGCGCGGCAGGATCCGCGCAGCCCAAGGGCAGTGGGCGGCGAAACGCACCGGAACCGGCTCGGACGTCCGGTTATTTGCGCCGTGGTTTGTGCACCGAGCGGTGCCCAAACCCTGTTCGCTGGGGGTTGGGCGATCGCGTATGCTTTCACGTCGTTGCCGCCTTAGCTCAGTCGGACAGAGCGACGCACTCGTAATGCGTAGGTCCAGGGTTCGATTCCCTGAGGCGGCTCAGCCCACGAAATAGCCCGCACGCTGGACGTAGTCCTCCGCGTGCGGGCTATTTGATATTGCGTCCCAAGATCAAAGGTGTACCGAAGTGTGTACTTAGGACACCCTTACTCCCACTCTGGATCATCCGCCCGCGGCGCGAACACACCATTCGCGATGTCGTCGAACGCCTTGTCGTACGCGGCGTCGCCAGTCGTCGGCGCGACGTCCCGGATCACCCCGATACCACCGTGGAACCCGGCCGTCGTCTCACCATCGTCACGCCGCTGCACCGGCACCGGCCGCGACACGTACCGCTCGGCGCTGCGCATGCTCGCCACCGTCGCCTTGCCGCCGAGCCGCCGATCCCACCCCGGCGCCGTGATAACCACCCGGGCCGCGGGCATCTGCGCGGCAACCTGCTGCGGCACGATCGTCAGCAGCAGCCACGACACGAACGCGGCGACAGCGATCACCTCGACGAACACGGCGATCGCCCCCGGCAACACACCGGCAAGGGTCAGATACAGCAGGCCGCCGGCGGCCATGCCTAGCCCGAACGCTATCCATCCCGCGGTCTGCCGCGCTCGCTCGTGCAACACAGAGGGCTCCCTCAAACGTCCAAGATGCAACGGAACGAGGCGCCGGCAGCCCAGGGCACCTCGGAAAGTCCTCAAGATACTCTCAGCCAGCTACGGAAGTAAGACCCTCCGTAACCGAATCGGGCCGGGATTTCCTAGCCCCTCCCCTGCTGGGCGATGTAGGTCGCTTTGCCCTGCTGCCCAACGACGACGCCGCGTTCGCGCAGGATCATCAGCGCGGTCTTGATCGTTGACGGGCTAACATCAAATTCGGCGGCGAGTTCCACGATGGACGGCAGCCGTTCCCCCGGCTTGCGCACGCCAGCCCGCACCTGTGCCGTGATCGTGTTCACCACGACCATGTACAGCGGCTCGGACATGGAATCGGGTCTCCCGGCTTGGCAGGCCCGCATTCGATCACGACCGTCAATGTTGACGCATCCACGGGGTTGTCTTGGCTGGCTTAGCTGTCTAAGTTGGCGATGCCCCGGCTTGGCAGTCGGCGGCAACCCGGCCGCCGCGGCCGGCAGCCCAACTTCCGGGCCGCGGCGGCCACCCTCTAACGAGGGGCATCGATAACAACCTGTTGACAGTGGGTTCACAGCGGGTAGAACACAGAGGAACGGCCCCGGACCGGGCTCGGTCCGGGGCCGTTCTTCATGAAAGGCCTGGGGAGGCAATCGTTGAGCACCTACGAGTCGAACACGCACCACCGTGCGCGCCGATCCCGCCGCCGATCCAATCTGGTCGTCGGCACCCTGCTGCTCGTCGTCACCTCGGCACTGGTCATCGCCAGCTCGACGCTGTTCAGCCACACGCCGCAGGCGCCCGGGAGGTCCGACCCGCGGCCGGTGCCGTCCCCGACCGTGTCACCCGCAGCGCCGCCACCGACCACGATGCCGCCGCTCGCGCGCACCAGGCGTACCGGCGATCCGTCTTCACCGACACCGGCGGCAGATCCGGTGGAGCCTGCGCCGCCCGATCCGACGCTACTGCCGAGCGCATCGCCGGTGCCGTCGCCGTCGGCCAGCAAGCCGGCGCTGCTGTGTGTGCTTGGTTTGTGCGTCGGCCGGCGCGACGTCCAAGGCTGACGCGTGGGACTTGGAATTGGACGCGGCGGGTCCAAGTTCGGTTGGGGGTTGTGGCTGCGGCTATAACGAACGGCCCGGTCGCTTATACCTTCTCGCCTGATTCGCGCTCGCCGCGCTTCTTGTACTGCGGCGCGGCCTCGCCGAGGATGAGCCGGACCTGGAACAGCGTCTTGTATCCAGCGCGGCGGCCGATCTCTTCCTGGGTTATTCCGGCGGCGCGGGCCTTGCGCATCTCCTTGGCGAGTGCGGCGCGCACTTCGGCGAGTTCGTCGCGGAGTTGCCGGTGTCGGGCGCCGAGTTCGTCGAGTCGTGCGGTCATGGTCCAAGCCTAGCAGATCTGATATCACTACGGATATCACTACTGATGGTAGTCGCAGCGCTGGTGAATGACGTCATCGGCACCCGTCACTAGTGGCACTAGTGGTGATGTCAATATCATACGTTCGGTCAGTCTTGGAGCCG
>DASTMZ010000072.1:0-27715 GCA_035713725.1 Micromonosporaceae bacterium | reverse complement strand
GTTCTCAGGCCGCCCGCGCGTTCGCCAAGCTCCGGGCGACGCCTCAGCTGGAACTCTTACGGGGAGGAACAACGTGATCGACTACGACGTGCTGGCGCAGGATCTCCGATCCATCGCCGAATCCGCGCCGTCCGGACCGCCCAACCTCGCTGAGGTGGTCACGGGCCGGTACGTACGGCGCCGTCGGACGCGCGCGGCAATCTCGGTCGGTGCCGGCGTCGTCGCGATTGCCGTCGGCATCGCGGTCACGATGCCCCTCGTCGGCGCCACTCACACGCCCACACCGGGCGGCTCGGCTGTCACGTCGCCGTCGGTGCCGATTCCGCGCGGGCCGGGCCGATGGCACCTGCCGGCGGCCGGAGCGACGCTGCCGCCGCTGCCCGCCGCGTTTCCCGGCGCGGTGATCGATCTGTCCACCCGACCTCCGGACGGCGGCATACCGTTTGCGCTCGCCACGATCGACCAGACCCACGTGCTCGTGTCCAGCGGTTCGACCGCGGCCAAGACCGACGCGCTGTATTCGTTCGACACGGTGGCCGGCACGTACCGACTGATCAGCACCGTGGCACGCCTCGGCGGCGCGCCGACGGTCAGCCGGTGGGCGGCGACGGCACACCGAATCGTGTGGGATGTCGACGCGCCGGGTGGCTTTAACGTCTACACCGCGCCGGTTTCCGGCGGGCCACCTCAGCAAGTCGCACATATCGGAACACCGGCAGCGGCGACCGGCCCTTGGTACGCAACGGACGATGCGGTCTACTGGTCGGGCAGCGATCCCGGCGTTGTGCGACTTGCCCTCAATGGTGGAACGCCCACCCCATTGCCAGGCTTCGCGGACATGTACGTGTTGCATGGCACCTCGCCATGGGCAGTACGGCTCGACGACGTACACGGGTCGCCGTACGACACCGGGCTCGGTCCGCTCGACGTGCTCGGCCGCTCCGGGGTGGCGCGCCAGCTCAAGAATCTCGTCACAGGTGCCACGATCGACGTGTCGGCGCCGGCCGGGGCACGAGCGCTCTCGTGCGCCGCGGTGTTCTGCGTCGGCACGGTGGCCGACAGTGCGACGATCACCGACTTCATCCAGCGCCCGGACGGCTCCGACCGCGTCACGTTGCCCGGCGGTGACGTACGGATGGCGTACCCGGTTGCCGATCGCGGCCTGCTGGTGTCCGCGCCGGACGCAGGCAGCGGCCGGCCCGGCGCCGGCGGACGGACAAGCTGGGTGATCGTCGACCCGATCGGCGCCGCCGCGGGCCAGTCGATCGGCAGTGCGTCCACCGCCTACGACGACGGCGCGTTCGGCATGTCGGACGACACCGGCGGGGACGTCGCGCAGTTCTTCGTGGTCGGCCTGGCGTTCTGAACGTCGGTGCGGTGGGGCGGTCGTGCACGACCGCCCCACCGCTGCGTCGCTGAGTGCAGGCTCGCGGCATGTGGCCTCACCGACCCGTTCGGGTTCAGCGGCGACTTGCCAAGCGCAGACCACTGACCGCGGTGCTCGGCCGCGGCACGGTCACCCGCTCGCGCAGAAGTGCGGTCGCCTCCGCACCCGACAATGCCGGCGCGAAGAAATATCCCTGTCCCAGCCGGCAGCCGAGGGCGATCAATGCGTCGCGTTGATCGGACTGCTCCACGCCTTCGGCCACCACGTCGAGGTTGAGCGAGTCGGCCATCGCCAGGATCGCGCGCACGATGCTTCGGTCGGTCCCCTCGACGGCCACGCAACGGATAAATGATCGATCGATCTTCAGGCACTCGGCCGGAAACTGCTTCAGGTAGGCGAGGTTCGAGTAGGAGCTGCCGAAGTCGTCGAGCGCGAAGTGCACGCCGTTGGCGCGTAGGCGCTTCGTGACCGCGGTGACGTCGTCACCGGCGTGACTGCGTTCGGTGACCTCGAGCCACACATCGCCCGGTGCGACGCCGGCCTCGTGCATGAGTGACACCACCTTGTCGGCGGTGTCGCCGTGCCACAGTTGCGCGGCGGACAGGTTCACCGAGATCTTGAGATCGTCGCATCCGGGCATTCGCTGCCACGTCGCGAGCTGCTGGCAGGCCTGTTCGACGACCCACGTGCCGATGGGTACGATCTCGCCGGTCTCTTCGGCGAGCGGAATGAAGACATCCGGTGGGATCGCGCCGCGCTCCGGATGCGTCCAGCGCAGCAGAGCCTCGAACGCCGTCGGGCGGCCCGACTCGAGGTCGACGATCGGTTGGTAGAGCACCTCGAACTCGTTGCGGTCGAGGGCACGAAGCAGCTCGGAGCGGATGCTGAGCCGGTCGAGCGACCGGTTGGAGGCCGCGTCGTCGAACACTTCCACCACGCCCGGTCCCCGGGACTTCGCCACGTACATCGCGGCATCCGCGTCGCGGAGCATGGTGCCGGCGGTGGTAGCACCGCGCGCACCGAGGACGCCGCCGATGCTCGCCGACACGATCACTCGCTCGCCACCGAGTTCGAACGGCTCGCGGAGTGCGTCAATCAGGCGCCTGCCCACCTCGGTGACGTCATCGAGGCTCCGGATCTCGCCCAACACCGCCACGAACTCGTCGCCGCCGAAACGCGCCAGCAGATCCTTGAGTCTTAAGGCGTTCTGCAACCTCGCGGCGACCTGCTGCAACAGTTCGTCGCCGGCCTCGTGGCCGAGCCGGTCGTTGACCGCCTTGAAGCCGTCGAGGTCGCAGAACAGCAGGCCGGTCAGCGGCTCCGGGCCGGTGGTCAGCACATGGTCGAGCCGCTGCACCGCGAGCTCACGGTTGGCGAGTCCGGTCAGCGGATCCTGCGTCGCGCGGTGCCGCAACTCTCTATACAGGCCGGCATTCTCCAACGCGGTACTGAAGTAGCTCGCGAAGATCATCGCGATCTCGGTGACCTCGACGCCGAACGGTCGCGGCCCGTTCCGCGAGGCGTAGAGCAACGCGATCGGCGTACTGTCCCGCAACACCGGGACGCACAGCACGGTTCGCGGCACCGATCCCTCCCACGGCTCGGCGAACCCCGTCCACGCCTCGCCGCGCGCGGCGGTGTGCCATGCGCGAAGCTCGGTGACCGGGCGCTCTCCGATCGTGTCCACCTCGACCGGCGCCGTACCGTGATGCGCGCGACCGTATGCGAGGCCGTCGGAGATGCCGACCACCCACGCGTCGTCCGACATGGTCAACCGCTTGAGAAGCTCGGCCGCGGTTTCTACCAACGATCCCGAGTCCAGGTGCGGCGCGAGCAGATGGCCGGACTCCGCGAGGCGCTCGATGGCCACGGCGCGCTCACGATCCTCGGCGGCGATGCGGAGCCGCTGCGCGACGGAGGCGAGCACGTGAAGATCGGTGCCGCTGAACGTCTCACCGGTGCTCCGGTAGAGCACCAAGAGTTCGTTGGACTGTTCGGTGCTGGCCGACATGGGTACGAACGCGCCCGAGCGGATGCCCAGCCCGGCAAGCGATGGCGGCACGTCGCGAGCGCCCGACTCGATGTCCCACGCCACCGGCCGCCGGTCGCGCACCGCGGTGGTGGCCGCCTCGCCGAGTGACCAACCCTCCACATGGGAAGTGTCGCCCTCGGCAAGACCGCTTGCCGCGGTGACCAAAAACCGGTCGTCGACTTCGCCAACGACGCACACAATGTCCGCGTCGAATGCCTCGGACAGCCCCGCCAGCGCGCGGCCGAGCAGCTCGTCCGGAGGGGCCGGACTGCTGAGTACGGTGAGCAGGCGGATCAGGCGCCCGGTGTCCCGGTACGCGTGACGGGCTGCCGTCGTGGCCTCCCGCAATTGCTCGGTCAGTGCAACGACGTCATGCTGGCTGGGTTCGATCACGGTCGCCTCACAGCGCGACGGCGGCGACTGTCGAGTTGTGATATCCGGCCACACTCGTCGTACGGGCAAACTCCCCGTACGTGTAGATGCCGAACGTCGGCACGTCGCCGGCGGCCGCCTGCAGTCGCACCGCCTCTTCCTCGCCGCGCGACTGGAGCACATCGAGACGGGCGATGCAGCTGAACACGAGCAGTACGGACGCGTCGCGACCGGCCACCGCACGCCGCGCGACGTCTTCGCTGACCGACAGCAGATCGTCCTCGTCGCACGACATGATCTGAATCGCCGAGTAGACCGGCAACGGCGCGAATGTATTGATCATCTGGTCGCCGTCCATGAATACGCCGCGGATCAGGTGCGTCCCGTCCGGCTCGATCAGGCCGAACGCGTGTGTCGAGTAGTAGCCGCCCGGCCGCACCCGGTCCAGCTCCTCACGATTGCCTTGCCGAATGTGGTCCTCGAACACGTCGCGCGCCGGCCGCCCGGCGATCTCGTGTACGACTTGACCGTCGGTCTTCGTCACCAGCAGCGGCAATCCAATCGGGTGCCAACCGTGTCCCACGACCACCGGGATTGGTTCGTCCGAACCGATCCACACCGCGACCGCGGCGTCGGAGAGCGCCTCGCCGTCACGGAACACGAACGTCTGGCTCAGCCGGCGGTCGTCGGCCGCACCGCCACCCACAACGGGCACCGCCGCGCCGACCACACGGTGGATGCCACCAACGAGCGCCTGCTGCTCCGGTGCCAAACCGTCGACGAACACCAGCATTGTTTCGTATCGGCTGCGGTCCGGTTCGAGAGTGGCGCGGGCCTGACGCGCCAACGTGATGCCGGCGGTCTCGCCATCGGCGGCGAGTCCTTGCACCGACGCGATGCCGAGCCGATATGGACCCGCGGTCATTGCCAGCACCACGACTCCGGTCTCCGGCGCGATCAGTTCCGCGCCAGCAAAGTGACCGGCGCTCGTCTCGCCGACCAACGGCACGTCGCCGGTCACCGCACGAATCGCGCCGAGCAACGCGGGCAAGTCGTAGCGGACCGTCGTGTACACGATGATTAGTTCCGGCGTATGACCGTGCATGCCCGCCATGGCTTGGCGTGCGGCGGCCGTACCCGCCTCGATAGTGTCCTGGGCCACGCTGGACCCGCTTGCGGTGTGAAGTCGCACCGGCAACTTTTGCTGGGTCATATGACCCCCTTGAATTGGTATGCCCTGAATGCGGCTTCCATTATAGGGAGGCGAGAGTTTTTGCGAATTTTGCAACTTTCATCCCTGGCGCCCCGACGGCCAACGGCATGGCGATGGCGCGCACACCGCGCGTGACGACTAGCCCGTTTGGGGGAGGCGCCGTCGCACGTCACGGCGAAGGTATCGGGCGATCTCGGCGAACCCGCCGGCGACCGGTCTTGTAAAGCGCAATCGCGAGCACGGGTGGCCAGCACATCTGCAGCGACGAGTCGAGTCGCTCAGCGAGACCGACCAGATCGCCACCGGTGCGCGCTTCGAACAGCAGCCAACCCAACATGCCCACGAACACCACCGTCATCACGGTCGCCACCGGCACACTGATCAGCGGAGAGGCGGCATCGCGCCGTCGCGCGGTCAGCGCCGGAAAGATGGCGAGCGCGGTAGCTCCGATCGACGTGAACGCCAGATGTTGCACCGTGCTGCCGTTGGCAGGCTGTGGGCACACCGCGACGCCGATGCCGGCGACGCCTGCCACCACCAGATCGATCCGTGCGGCCGGCCGCAGCGCCCGCAGCCCGGCTCCGGAGGCTGCGTAGCACGTTCCGACAATCAGCAGCGCGAATGTCATGATCCACCGGTCGGTGGCCGCTTGCCCGGACAGGCCGCTGATGGTGTCCCGCATCGAGTTATACGTCGCCGGCTGCCGTAGGTCCGCGACCGTCCACGCGAACACGAACAATGGCGGCGCAAGTATCGAACACGCGATCGCCGGCCATGAAACGGGCCGACGGGACGCCGCGGACCATCCAACCGATCGAACCACGGCGCGTCCGGTCAGCGCGATGGCGCGGCCCGGGGCGCGACGCTCGATGTCCTCGGCTTGATCTCTTCGTTGCACGCTGGTCACGGAAAACTCCGGCATGTGCTCGCAGAGGTCGCGTCAAACTCCTAGCCTGACACGCGATGGCGGGTGCCCGACGCGGTTCGGCGGTGACGAGCGCGGCATTGCGTATCGGTCAACCGTTGTCAAAGTCGGACTACGATGCCGCCGCTGCTTGGCGTTCGGCCTTTCGGTCCTGGCCGCGCGAAGCCGGCCGCCGGTTGCCGCCCTTGGCGCGCCGCTCGGCGCCCGCGGCTCACCGCGCGGCGCTCGCTTTTTGGCGCGTCCCGATGGCGGCTCGAACCTCACGTCGCGGCCAAGGCGTCCGAATCGGTTGATCTATATGCCCACGCGCGCCGTACGCGGACCCTACAGTACGTTCCATGGCACAGTCAGCCGTCGAAGATTGGTTCGACGGACAGCCTCGGCATCGCCAGAACGCTTGGCTGGCAATCGCTCCGCCGCGCTTCCGGATCCCCGCCGAGCTGGCGTTCACGGTTCCCGCCAAGCATCGGGAGACGTGGCTGCGGGTGGCGTACCTCGGCTTCGGCGATACGGACGCCTGGTGGTTCGCCGCCGGACCGCTCGCGCATCTGCTCATCGTGCGGCGCTTCGAGGTTCGAACACCTGCCCGAGGCCGCTCGCCATCGGCACGGCCTCACATCGCCGGACAGCGGGCCAATCCGTACGGTCCGTAGCGCTCCTGCATTTCGCCGTTCGACTTGACGGATCAGCTAACGGAGACGACCGTGGGATTTGCACATCCGGTGGCTCACGCCACCTGGGCGTCGACCGACGGCGTCTTATCCGATAACGAAAAGACGATGGGAAGTCTGACTGTGCTTACCCTCACCAATGACGCGACCATGCAGATCCGCAACATCATCGACGGGCCGGACCTACCGCAGGGTTGCGGCGTACGGATCGCGGCCGACCCGGAAAGCGGCGGCCTCACGCTCGGTCTCGCCGTTACCCCCGCCGAGGACGACCAGGTCGTGGACCAGGGCGGCGCGCGGGTGTTCCTCGACCCACAGGCCGCGATGATCCTCGACGACAAAGCGCTCGATGCGAGCACGGACAGCACTGGCCAGGTCCGGTTCGCCATCGCCGATAACGAATAGCGCAGCGGTCTTCAACTCACCGGCGATCGTCACTTAACTCGCGGTCGTTAAGCAGCGCATCACCTCACGCGCACGTCTGCGTGCGTGAGGTGATGCATTGCGGCCACATGCCGGCTGGCTTCGGGGCACGGCGGCGCGCGACCGCGCGCCGGATGGGCAATCGGCGCCGCATTCAGGCGATGACCGCTAATGCGCGCCCGGCAAGGCCGACGCCAACCAGTAACACCAACATCGCGGTGCCGGTGGGCACGAGGCGGGCAAGCTTCGCCCAGCGGTTACCCGCCCCGGCCAGTCGACCGGCCCACCGTCGTCGAACCACGACCAGCGCCAGGCCGGCCGCGGTCAACGTCGCTGCCATACCCATCCCGTACGCGAGCACTAGAAGCACGCCAAAGCCCGTGCGGCCAAGGCCGATCGCGCCCAACAGCACGATCAGCGCGGAGGGGCTTGGCACCAAGCCACCGGCGATCCCCATGCCGACGATGCTCAGCCGACCCGGGCCACCCTGGACGTGTCCGCTGTGGTCGTGTCCGCCGTGATGATGCGAGCCATGCGCGTGGTCATGGTCGGCACTGCCATGGTCGGCACGGTCATGGTCGGCACGGTCATGGTCGGCACGGCCATGGTCGGCATGGTCATGGTCGGCGCGATGGTGGTGGTCGGTTGCCCCGGTCGCGTTGTGTCGACGCAGCCGGCGCCGCGTATCGACCAACATTCCCACGCCGACCGCGGCGACCGTGAGGCCGCTCACCACACCGAGCCAGCCGAGCACCTGCTCCCCCGCAACGCTCGCGGCGGTGGTCAGCACAAGGCCGAGAGCTATTACGCCGCCGGTGTGCGTGAGCGTTACGGTCGCGGCGACACCGAGTGCGTCGCGTGCGCGACCGGCCTGGCCGGTCAGGTAAACAGCCATGATTGTCTTGCCGTGCCCGGGCAACGCCGCGTGACCGGCGCCGAGCGCGATCGCGAGCAGCACGGCGAGCATGCCAACGAGCGGCGTCAGGTGACGACCTCCGACAAGGCCCTCGAGCATTCGGTCCGCCTTTGCCGTCAGACCGGCAAGGCCGCCGGGCGACGACGGCTGTACGGACGTGGCCGCACCGTTGTCCGACGACGATCCGTTGCCCGGCTCGGCGGACAAGTGGGCGGTGCGTACGTTGAGCGGAGAGCTCAGCAGATCCTTCGGGTACGACCGGAGATTGTCGCTCACGCTCACCGACGGCAGCGGTGAGTGGAGCAGCCGTACGCCATGGCCCACCGCCGTCATTTCGCGCCACCCGATTCGGTCGGAGCGGAAGCGGTTGTCCACGTCGACCGTTGACGCCGACGTCAATCGCGCGGGCGAGGACAAAGAACACTCCAGTCGGCTGGTCGACAAGCCGGCGGCACCGGCGACGTACCCGAACGTGGCGCTGCCCACGGTCCAGTGCAACGGATGCCCGTCCACGCGTACGACCAGATCGTTGGCGAGTGCACCGCACGTGGTCCGGGCGTACGCCGACCGCTCGGCGTCGCTGGTAGTGCCGTCGCTGTCGCGGTCGACAGCACCGCGCTCCTGCAACGTCGGAAGTTCGGCAATGTCAACGGCCGCGGCGACGGTGATGCGGTCCGGATACAGGTCCAGCGCGTCGAGTTGGTTGACCGAGAAGTTGCCGAGCGGATGAGCACTGGCGGCGGTCGCCGGCAGCAACACCGCTGCGAACACGGCGAATCCCGCCGCGGCAAGCAACAGCAGCCGCGTCCGCGTCCGAACCCGCGGCCGGCCACCCGTCCGGGTCGGCAGCGGCGTCGATCGCTGCGTCGATAGCCGCGTCGATCGCGGCTGGCGCCTCATGACGAACCCAGCCGATCCAGTTCACTGCGCAGCACTGGCGCGTCAACCGGCGAGAAGTTCGGGTTGATCTCGCGCGCCCGCTCGAGGTCGGCGCGTGCCGCCGTGGTGTTGTGTAGGCCAAGCTCGATCATGCCGAGATGGAACGCGTACTTGGCGTTGCGTGCCCCGAGTGCGCCCGCCTGGCGAGCGTAGGTCAGCGCGGCCGAGTCCTTGCCGTCGGCGTGCAACGCCCACGCCAGCGCGTCGGCGACGTCTGCGAAGTGGCGCCGCTGCCACTCCTTGCTCGCCAACCGGACCGCATCAGCGACGCGACCCTGGGCGAGCGCAACAGCGCCGCCAGTCAGGTCGTCGTTGCCGCCGTTCGCGGTGAACAGTTGCTGCGCCGCCGCGGCCAACGCGACCTGGGCGTCGGCCTGTGTGGTACGGCCGACCGAGCGCAGCAGATCCGAGTACTCCAAGAAATACGCCGGTGACGGGTACACCTGGGTCAGCTCGGCGTACCCGCGAAGTGCCGCATCTGTCTGCCCTTGCGCGGCGGCGACCTTCGCCTGTCCCTCACGCAACGGCAGGTACGCCGGATCCGCGGCCACCCCGGCGGCGTATTCTCGATCGGCATCCGCGATCCGCCCGTCCTGCCAGGCCAACTCGCCCAACTGATAGCGGCAGAACGCGATGTCGGCCGGATCGACCGAGTCCTGCAAGGCTTGCGCCATCAAGGTTTCCGCGTCGGCGATCCGACCGTGCAACTCGAGGTCGTAGGACGCACGCGTGTACGCGGACAGTCCCGGCCGCAGGTCCAGCATGTGTTGCACGGCATCGGTCGCACCGGCCGCGTCGCCGAGCTGGGTCAGCGCGTCGGTGAGCACGCCGTACGCCTCAGCGTCGTACGGATCGACGGCCAGCGCCTGCCGAGCCCGCTTCGCGCCGTCGGAGAAGTCATGTCGCGCGTTGGACAGCGCGCCGAGTCCGGTCAGCGCGTCCGCGTTGTCGCGACTGCGCAACGACATCGACTTGTCCAACGCGCCCTCGGCCTTCGGGTAGTACGTCGGATCGGCGGTCACTCGGGCACGCTCGAGATATGCCGAGCCGAGCGCCGCCCAGGTGACCCAGTCGCCGGGTACCTGGCGCAGCCGTTGTTGAGCCCGCGCGATCGCGGTGTCGGATGCCACCGTGACGGACTGCGCGCGGCCCGCTGCCGCGGCGTTCCCACCCGCCGCCGCGGGGTTTCGGGTGGCGTCATCGCCCGACGACGGATGGCTTGTCGCACGCAGGCCGACGATCCCGCCGCCCACCAGGAGTACGAGTGCCGCGACGCCGACGAAGACGACCCGACGAATGAGCGACGAGCGACGCGACGCGGATGTTTCGGTGCTGCGCATGGCGGTCCTCCGGGGTGTGGCCGGGGGTGGGAGCACCCACCTGCGGGAAGCCCGCTGGCGGGACGAGCCCACCCCCGGCCGTCGAGACGGTCAGAGCGGAAGTGTCGGATCCGAGTCGGGCCCGTGTGGGTGCCCGTGATCCCCGTTGCCGTGTGGGTCATGCGACGCACCCGCGGCGATGAGCGCCTGCTCACCGATCCGCGAACGACGCCGCCACCACCACACGCCGCCGACCAACAGCGCGGCCGCACCGGCCGTGCCTGAGGCGGTCAGCGCCATCCCGGTGACCGAGCCGAGGCCTTGGTCCTTCAGCGCACCAGTCTCGGTGCTCGGCGGAGCGGACTCGCCCGGGTGACCGTCCGACGAACCCTGTGCCGAGGCACCGGCACCGGTCCCGCCGCCACCGTTCACGGCACCGGTGTTCGGCAGTGCCACATACGGGAACGAGTCGCTGAACGGGTTGTCGTTCGCGTCCACCTGGTCGCCGGCCGCGAGAGCGTCGACGAGCTTGCCGGTCTGCGCGGCGCCCTCGAGCGCCTGCAGCTCGATGTCGACAACGTCGTCGGTGAGCCGGCGTCCGTTCGGGAAGCCCTGCAGGTCGCCACCGAGCACGCCGAGCCGGTTCGGCGCCGCGGTGATCGGCGTCGACAGGTTGAGCCGCAACATCTCCGACGGACGGAACGTGTTTGCCCGTACGTCCTTGTTGTTCAGCTGCGAGTTCAGATCTGCCTTGATCGGGCCGTTCGCCTTGGTGGTGATGCCGGTCAGGAAGATCTCGACGAGGTCGTTGCGTGGTGTCGCCGGCGCCGGGATGCCGTAGATCGACTCGATCAGATGTGGCACCTCGGGATCGGTGACGCGCGCGACCACCTGCGGGATCGACGCGTCCTTGTCGGGTGACAAGGAGTTGAACGCGTCCTTGAGCCCGGCCGGCACGACGACCTCGTTCACCAGCGGGTTGCCCAGCCGGGAGACCTGCACACGGTCCTGTCCGGTCAGTGGCACGGTCTTGCCGGTCACCCGGACCTTGGCGCGATCGGTTGTGGTCCACACGCCGATGACCGGGTTGCGCTTGGCGTCGCCGTTCAACGCCACGTCGTGGAACGGGACCTGCAGCGCGATGGTGTTGACGTTGTACCCGGCCAAGGTGTCCTGGCCGACCTCGCTGAGGTCGCCACCGTAGAGCAGGTCGAAGACGCGCAGGTCGAGGAAGAACGGGTCGTCGGCCTGGCCGGCGAACGTCTTCCAACCGCCCGGCAACGTGACCGAAGCCTGGTCACGCAGCTTCTGGTAGTCCGGCATCGACGCCGGGCCGACGCGCGACGGCGCGACCGGAGCGTTGGCGATGCGCGTCTTGAACGGCGCGCCGTTGAACGACGACTGCAGCGTGTACGTCTGCCGGAACAGCAGGTTCTCGTCGTCGATCGAGGTGACCGGACCGTTGTTGTAGAGGAACGTGTTGTTGCCCCGCTTGTCGATGTTGTGGAACGTGAAGCGGAACGTCGCGTTCGGCTTCGCATCGCCATCGCTGTCGACGTAGATGTTGTAGGCGGCATCGGTGGCAAACGGGTAGAAGTTCGGTCCGCCGTTGGGCTCCTCGAACGGAATCCAGTTGGCGATGAACGTGACGTAGCCCGGACGGTCCGGGCTGGCAAACGCGTAGAGGTCGGTGTTGTCGATGGCCGGGTCGGCCGCGGTGAGCGGCGCTTCCCGGTGGCTCGACGCCACCGCGGAGCTCGGCCCCAGGCCCGTCAGGCCGGCGGCGAGCACCACCCCAGCCGCGGCACAAAAGGCGGCCACGGCCCGTCGTCTCGTAGTCATGTCGATCCTCTCCGATCTTTGACAGGTGCGCGGCATCGGGTCGGTCCGCCGTCTCCGCGCCGCGGGCGAGGTCGGCGGGCAGTGTTCGGTCGAGCGCCTGTCGGACGCGCAGCGGCCGGTTGAGCCTGCGGAGGTGATTCGGCGGCCGAGTGCCCGCTGTTTGGTGACTGTGAATTTCTTGTCACGAACCAATCCGTTCGGCGCCGGATGCCGAATACTTCTTGTGATGACCGCATCCGATTCGCGCGTGCAGTCCGACGGCATGGACCCACCCGGCCTCGACGACCTGCTGCGCCGTGTCGCCCGCGGCGACGAATCCGCCTTCGCGGACGTATATGACCAGCTCGCGCCGCGGGTCTATGGGCTCATCCAGCGGATCGTGCGGGATCCCGCGCAGGCCGAGGAGGTCGCCCAGGAGGCGTTGGTCGACGTGTGGCGGACCGCCGCGCGCTACGACCCCGACCGCGGCTCGGTGATCAGTTGGGTGTTAACCATCGCGCACCGCCGCGCCGTCGACCGCGTGCGGGCCGAACAGGCCAGCGCCGACCGGACGCGCCGCGCAGCGGTCTCCGATGTCGCGTTTGACGAGGTAGTCGAGGCCGCCACCGCACGCTTCGAGCAACAGCAGGTGCGCCGCTGTCTGAAGAGCCTGACCGACCTGCAGCGCGAGGCGGTCGACCTCGCCTACTACCGCGGGTACACCTATCGGGAGGTCGCCGATCTGCTCGACACCGCGCTGCCCACGGTCAAGACACGCATGCGGGATGCCCTCATCCGGCTGCGCGACTGCTTAGGGGTGAGCATCGGATGACCGACATCCACACCCTGTCCGGGGCGTACGCCCTCGACGCCGTCAACGACATCGAACGCGCGGCTTTCACGCGCCATCTCCGGGAATGCCCCGCGTGCGCGCAAGAGGTTGCCGAGCTTGCCGAGACGGCGGGGCGGTTGGCAAGCGATGCCGTCACGGCGCCGCCGGCTCGGCTACGCAGCCAGGTGCTGGACGAGATCAGCCGCACCCGACAGGTCGGGCCGCAGCACGTCGGACCGTCCGGCGTGCCTGGTCGCTGGCGCCGGTGGACGGCCGCATCGGTGGCCGCGGCCGCGGTCATCGGCGCGGTCGCGGCCGGTGGGATCGTTCAAGAGCAGCGGGTACGCGATGCCCAGCGCCACTCCACCCAGGCGGCTCGTGTCGAAGCGGTGCTCGCCGCCCCGGATGCCGTGGTGCATACCGCGGCCGGCCCGGACGGCGCCGGTCGGGTGACGTTGGTCGTTTCGGAGTCACGGAACGAAGCCGTCGCGGTGATCGGTGGACTGCCGTCGCCAGGCGTCGACCGGACGTACCAGTTGTGGATGGTCGACGCTGGGCAGGCCACCGCCGCCGGGACACTGGGCACGGACGTCGCCGGTGGCACGGTGCTCGTCGAAGGGGTACGCGACAAGCAGGCGTTCGCCATCACGAACGAACCGGCCGGCGGCTCGCCCGCGCCGACCCCGCCGCAGCTCGTCACGATCGGACTCAGCTAGCGCGGTCGGTGCTTTCGTTCCGGCACCGTACGACGAGGAAGACCGGGAAGCGGGCCGCCGTACGTCGCTCGTCGGCGGCCCACTCGGCCGGCGGGGCGGGTTCACGCATCGCGGTGATGCTGAGTCCGTGGCGCCCCAACGTCGTAACGTATGTCGACAACGTGCGGTGGTTAGCGCCGACGCGACGGCGTAACAGTGACGCGGCGCCGTCCGCGACAAAGTAGCCCTCGTCGTGGTAGCTGCCATCCGTCGGCCATGCGCCGGACACGGTGGCTCCGCCGGCGAAGCACGGGTGCAGGATCGCGAACCCGAAGACACCGTCGGGCCGCAGCACGCGGTGCACCGTACGGAGCGCTCCGTCCAGGTCATCGATGTCGGACAGCCCGAAGTTGCACACCACCGCGTCGAACGACTGGTCGGGCAACTCGCCGTTGGCACTCGCGTCGCCGTGCACGTACGTGATGCCGAGCGGATGCGAGCGCTCCATCGCGATCGCCTTGTCCAGCAACGCCTGCGACAGATCGAGCCCGGTGACCGTCGCGCTGCGTCGAGCCAACTCGCGCGCCACGCGGCCGTGCCCGCACGCCAGATCCAGGACGCGTTGTCCGCGCACCGGTTCCACCAGATCGAGGAGTTCGAGCATCACACCGTCGACGTCGGCGGATCCGGTCGCATAGTCGTCCGCGACGGCGTCGTATCGAGCCACGGCCATGCAATGAACGTATCCGGCATTACAACGGACACGACAGCCGCGTCAGCGGATGCGAAGAAACAACCAGCGCAGTGCGACCTCGCCCTGCTTGCGCTGGAACTCGCGGATGGTCGGCAGCAACGGCGGCACCGGCTGCAGGCTACGGCCGAGCGCCATGCCGGCGAATCCGGCGAGCACCGTGTTCACCGCGTCCGGATCGGTGGTACGCGCAAACGGGTGCCGGGCCCACACTTCGCCTGGTTCGCCGCCACCGTGCATCGCGACGCTCGGCAGCGCGCACAACAGATCGAGCCAGGACGGTCCGGTCATCACCGACGGCCAGTCCACGACCACGAACCCACCGTCGGGCGTCAGCACGAGGTTGTCCGCGCGGAAGTCGCCGTGCATCAACGAATCGCCGAGTGTCGCGGCCGGCCAGCGCGCGTCCAACGCTGCCAACGTTGCGATCCGCGCACGAATCCACGGCGCCAGGCGCGCCGACTCGGGATCGTCAGCCAGGCATGACCAGCTCGAGAACTCGGCATCCGCCCAGATGCCGGGCGCGTCGATCGGCGCCGGCGTCAGCGATTCGGCGAGCGTGGTGGCGGCCGACAGGAAGCGGTCCAGATCCCCCGCTGTCCACGGTTGGCCCGGGTTGTACCCGTCGACCGCGTCGGTGGCCAGCGCGACCCATTCACCGTCGTCGTACGTCCACCGCAGGCGCGGTGCCGGTGCGTGTGCCGGCAGTGAGGCGAGCACGCGCGACTCGGCTCGAATCATGTCGACCGAGAACGTGTTCCGCGACGCGTTGACCGCCTTGACGAAGATCCGCCGACCGCTGTCGAACGTCAGCACCGATGCCAGACCGGGCGAGAACCCGCCCGACCGACCATCCGTGGCGACGACACGGCCACCAAACTCGCCCTCGAGCGCGACGCGCAGATCCTCGGATATCTCGCGCCAACCGAGCCGGCTGCCGCCGGATGCCGCCACCGCCGAAGTCATCGTCGAAGCATGCCGATCGCTGCCGTCCTACGCATCCGGTTATCGGTTCGGCAGTGGCCGACATCGCGCGTAACGGCTGGGTACCGCGTAGTTTGGAGTCAGACCACCACCGCCAAGAGACCCGCCACCGTCAACGAGAAGGGCGCCATCCGATGAGTACCACGCCCGGCGCGGACCCCGGCAACACCCCGCAGTCGTCACTGTCTGGTGGCTTCGGCCCGGCCGGCGGCCCACCCGGCGGCCAGGCGATCCCGCCCGGACCGGCCGGTCCGGTGACGACACCCGCCGCGGCCGGCGGGGCGGTGCCACCGGGCATCGGTCCGGCCGCGGTCACCGTCGGCAGCTACCAGAACTACGCCGATGCGCAGCGCGCCGTCGACTACCTCAGCGACAATGGCTTCCCCGTCCAGCACTCCGCCATCATCGGCACTGATCTGCGGCTGGTCGAAACGGTCACCGGGCGGCTCACGATCTGGCGCGCCGCGCTCGCCGGCGTGGCCAGCGGTGCGTGGTTCGGACTGTTCTTCGGGCTGATCCTGGGGATCTTCACCAACGTCAACTGGTTCGGCGTCATCATCGCGACGGTGCTCATCGGCGCGGCGTGGGGCGCGATCTTCGGCGCCATCGCGCACGCCGCCACCGGTGGCCGGCGTGACTTCAGCTCCCGCAGCAGCCTGCAGGCCAGCCGCTACGACGTCACCGTCCAGGCCGACACCGCCGACCAGGCACGCCACATGCTCGTCCAGATGAACTGGCGGGCCAGCGGCGCCTCGTGACCGACCGGCCGCGTTCGGCCGGTTCGGCCAGGCCGCGGCCGCTCAACCCGCGTCGACGGACCCGAGAGTTGTCGGACGTGGCATCTGCGATGGCGCGTCGTAAGGCGTGATCGGCGACGGATACTCGCTCGCCGCGGCGCGGTGCAGCAGGTCACCGAGGCCACCGCGGTTCGTGACGACCAACAACGTATCGTTGCGCGTCAATCGGCGCCCGACCGGCGGCGCCCACAACACCTGCGCACCCCGGCCGGTCCGGATCGCGATGACGCGCGTCGCGCCGGGTCGTTGGAGATCGCCGACCACGCAACCCTCGAGAAGCGACCGTGGCTCGATGGGAATCTCGGCCACGAGCAGCACCCGACGTCGCACCGGAATCGTCGCCACCACCGCGTGATCGAGCATCGCCGCGGCGAATGACGGTGCCGCCAGGGCGGAGACACTGCGCGAGGTGAACCCGAAGGTGCGCTGCACCCGACCGGCGAACTCGGTGTCGAAAACGCGCAGCACCGACCGTACCCCCGGATTTGCCTTGCGGCCGAGCAGCGCGGTCTGGACGTTGACGAGATCGCTGCTGGTCAGCACCACGACGCACCGTGCGGTGTGTGCGGACGCCGAGCGCAGCGTCTCCTGGCGCCCCGCATCGCCGACGATGACCGGGATCCGGCGTTCCCGCGCGACCTCCACGCCGCGTGCGTGTCCATCTCGATCGATGGCGACCACCGCGATGCCCAGATCGTCGAGCGCGATCAGCACGCGCGTGCCGAGGTCACCAAGGCCGACCACGACCACGTGCGAGTCGATCGGTCCGATCAGTCCGCCACTGGCCAGAGCGAGGCGGGCGCTGACCACGATTTCCACCACCGCCGCCGTGACAAGCGGAATGACCGCGATGCTGAGGATCGTGAAGACGATGTGCAGCACCTGCAACCCGAGTGTCGCGGACAGATCGGGCGACGAGCCGCTGAGCGTCGACAGCATCGCGAGATAGAAGCCCTTCCACCAACTCACGTGCTCGATCGGCGCGAGCGTGAACGTGCCGGCGATCACGATCAGCGCGAGCGCCGCGACCAGCGGGCGGAGCCGGAGCGCGATCAGCGAAAGCGTGGCCAGCACCGCACGACGCTGGGCGCGCCGATGGACGTCGGCGGCCGAGGCCGGCGCGACCGTCTTCTCGGCATCGGTGACCACGCGGGTGAGCACCACGTCGGCGTCGCCGGGCGGATCGGGCAACACGCGCGGCTCGGCGACGTCCTGCGTCACGGCGAGACCACAGACCACGTCCTCGGGCCGGGAGTTGCCGCGATCCGTGACGAACATGGGTCGGCCGAACAGCCGCAGCGGTGTCGGCGTCGCTCCGCCCACCGCCGACACGAACGCCGGCGCCGCGACCGCGGTCGCGGACAACACCACGCAGTCGGTGAGAAGGTCGTGAACAGACTCGGCCAACACCTCGTCGAACATCCGCAGCACGATCCGGATCCCGGGCGCGAGCTCGCGCGCCAGAAGTGCGGCGTCGAGGTTGCCGATGTCACTCTGGTCGAGGAACGCAATCGCATCGCTCTCGTCGATGCGCGCCCGGCCGAAT
The DNA here is from genome assembly GCA_035713725.1 of Micromonosporaceae bacterium. Taxonomy (GTDB): domain Bacteria; phylum Actinomycetota; class Actinomycetes; order Mycobacteriales; family Micromonosporaceae; genus DASQPR01. Next base: position 10,092 of record DASTMZ010000072.1, on the reverse strand, counting down.
GCCGCGGCGTCCAACTCGTCGACGTGGACGAGCTCCAGATCCGACTCGGTCTCGTCCAGCGAGATCACCCCGCCGCGAGCGCGGCGGGACAGCAGCACCACGTCCGTGTCGGGCAGCGCACCAAGCTCCGTGACCAGACGGTACGCCAGCGTGTTGTCACCGCACACGATGTGCCGGCGCCGACGCTCGACGCCGTCGGGATCAGCCTCGGGCTCGGTCACGACGACGATCGTACCGACGGGCGCCACCACGCACGACATTCAATCCGCGCAGCATCGGCGCATCCGGTCAGAGTGACGTTCAACGATTGTGCGAGACCACCGCGACGATGACGCATACGGCAACAAGCACCACGAGCCCGAGCGCAACCACACGAACACGATAGCGCCGCTGGCGTGCGTACGCAGTCCTTGGCAACCGGCTCCCCGCGTTCGGCATCGTGACCGGGCTTCTGACCGGCGAAGCGGCGAGCGCGTAGCACCCGACGACCACAGCCCAGCGGGTCAGCTCGCCAGCGCACCGTGTCGCAAGACCGCGTGTACGCCCCACGTCTCGTTGGCGATCTGCGTGACGCGAAGGTCGACCGCCGTGCTGGCGAGCGCGAGTGCGGTCGACCGGTCGACATCGAAGAGACCCTGCATCCACCGCAGCATCGCATCGAGTGCGTCCCCGGTCGCCTCGTTGAGGTCGCTGGAGAAGCCGAACGTGATGCGGCCGGCCGGGGTGACCGCGTGGATGGAGTCGAGCGGCGCCTCGGCGAGCACGTCGACGACAATCTCGCTCGTCATCCCGCACTCGATCGCGGTGCCGCCGACCTCGCCGTCGCCTTGCGCCGCATGGCCATCGCCCAGTTGGAGGAACGCATCGTCGACGGTGATCGGCAGGAAGAGCGTCGAACCGGCGACCAACTCGCGGCAGTCGATGTTCCCGCCGCCGCGGGTGCGCGGCGGGATGGTGGAATGCTCGCCGGGCTCGGCCGGCGGCAGGCCGACGACACCGAGGAACGGCGCGAGCCGGACCCGCAGACCCTGTTGGCTGACCGCGACACCGGCAGCGGCGTCGACCCGCCAAAGCAGCCACGACGGTGCTCCGTCGACGGTGCCCAGTCGGCGGTTGAGCAGGTTGTCCCGCCCGCCGGCGACGGTGTAACCCCAGTCGTCCGGCCGAAGCGACTGGAACCTCACGGCCAGCACATCGCCGGCCCGCGCACCACGCACCGCGATCGGGCCGAGCAGGCAGTGGCCGCGTCGTTCGGGCAGCATCACCGGTGGCAGGTCGCCGGGCTCGCGCTGCGGCGACAGATATCCGGCGGCACTCAACGACCGTGCGACGACAGTGTCGCCGGGATCGATCGTGAGCACCGGAAGGCGGTCGGATGAGAACACGTCGGTCACGGTGTCCGCCATCGCCTCCAGCTTGTGTACGGCCATTCGGTCGCCTTCCTGTGCGCGAGCGTCGCGGTCGTTGCGCCGGGTTGCCGTTGCGCCGGGTTGCCGTTGCGCCGGGTTGCGGTGCGCAACCACGCTAACCTCAACGTCGCCGATGCCGCGACTGCGTTGCGGGTGCGACGACGCGGTGTGAACGTGGCGAACGTCGGACGAACCGGCTGGTCACCCTGATCGGAGAAGCCACATGCGTGCAGTGGTCGTCGAGCGGACCGGGCCGCCCGAGGTGTTGCGTGTCGTTGAAGTGGCCGATCCGACGCCCGGCGCGGGTCAGGTCGTCGTCGCGGTACGGTTCGCCGGCATCGCCTTCGTGGATACCCAGGTCCGTGCCGGTACGGCTCCGGTGCCGGCGCCACCGTTGCCGTACGTTCCCGGGACTGCCGTGGGCGGCACCGTTATCGCGGTCGGCTCCGATGTCGACGACGGCTGGCTCGGCGTCGACGTGGTCACGTCCACCGGTCGCACCGGCGGGTACGCGAGCCGGGCCGTCGCCGCGGTTGCCGACTTGCATCGCGTACCAGCGACGGTCGATCTGCTCTTGGCCACCGCCCTGCTCACCGATGGACGGACCGCGGTCGGACTCGTGCGGGCGGCCACCATCGACCGTGACGACACGGTGGCTGTCACGGCCGCGGCCGGCGGCGTCGGAAGCCTGCTCGTCCAACTCGCGGCGCACGATGGGGCGACGGTCGTTGCCCTTGCCGGAAGTGACGACAAGCTCGCCCACGCGCGCCAGGTCGGCGCGAGCGCCGGCATCAACTATCGGCATGCGTCATGGCCGAACGACCTGATCGCCGTCGCGCCGGACGGGATCGACGTCGCGTTCGATGGCGTCGGAGGAGACGTGACCGCTGCGCTGTTCGCACACGTACGCCCCGGTGGTCGGTACCTGCCGCACGGCGCGGCCAGTGGCTCGCTCGCACGGGTCGCACCCGACGATGCGGCACAGCGGCGGGTTACCGTGATCCCGTTGTCGAACATCGCGGCCACACCGGCAGACAGTTTCCGGCTTGCCGAGGAAGCATTCGCGCTCGTTGGTCGTGGTGTGATCCGACCAGTGGTCGGCCAGACGTACCCACTCGAGGCCGCCGCCGACGCGCACGCCGCCATTGAAGCGCGCACCACCGTCGGCAAGACGATGCTGGTCGTCTCGGACTGAGGAGGTGGCGTGAACAACGCCGTCGTCGTCATCGGTGCGGGCTCGGCGGGTCTCGCGGCCGCGAGCGCGTTGCAGCGGCGCGGCATCGAAGCGATCGTGTTGGAGCGCGGCCCGAGCGTCGCGACGTCATGGCGGACTCGGCACGACCGATTGCGCCTGAACACGGTGCGTCAGACATCCGGGCTGCCCGGGTTCCGGATCCCCCGAAGTGCCGGTCGCTGGGTGGCCCGCGATGCGTACCTGGACTATCTCGAGGAATTCGCGTCCACGCGGCGGATCGACATGCGGTTCGGCGTCGACGTCGTGCGCGTGGACGTTGGCCACGAGGACCGCGAGTGGCTCGCGCACACCACCAGCGAAACGATCCCGACTTCGCACGTCATCGTCGCCACCGGACATGACCGCATCCCGTGGACTCCGACGTGGCCGGGCGCGTCCGACTTCGCACCGAATATTCGCCACGTCGCAGAGGTCGTACGCCCAGCGGACTTCCGCGGACAACGCGTGCTCGTCGTCGGTGGCGGCAACTCCGGCATCGACATGGCCGGACACCTGCTCGACGCCGGGGTCGGTGAGCTGTGGTTGTCGACCCGTACGCCGCCGAACATCCTGCCCGGCGAAATCCACCACGTTCCGCTGCAACTCGTCGCGCTGGCCGGACGCGGGCTGCCGGAACGGGCACGAGACGGGCTCGCGCGGACGTTCCAGCGGTACGCGTTCGGCGACCTCGCGGCGTACGGCCTGCCGGCGCCGGCCGTCGGACCGTACCGCCACCTGCGCGAGACGGGTGTGACCGTGGCGATCGACCAAGGATTCGTCGCGCACCTCAAGGCCGGTCGGGCTCGGGTCGTTGCCGAGGTGGATCACCTCGATCGATCCGAGGTCGTGCTGCGCGACGGCACACGGCTGCGGCCGGACGTCGTGCTGGCCGCCACTGGGTACCGGACCGGGCTGGCGCCGATCGTCGGACACCTCGGCGTGCTCGATGCACATGGGCGTCCGAAGGCCGTCGCCGGCGCCCGATCCGACCCTCCGGGGCTGCACTTCATCGGCTTCCGGCCGGCGATCGAAGGCAACCTGCGCCAGCACCCGGGCGAGGCACGGCGGATCGCACGTCTGATCCGAGCAAGCACTCGGTAACGGCACGGTCGGGTGACCGCCCAACGATGAGCGGCCACCCGTGCCGCGCTCCGCGCCGGCTCACGCCTCGCGTGGTCGGCCCGGTGGTGTACGCCGGGCAACGTGCGAGTCCGCTCCGCAAGCCGGGCGAGCGCTTGTCACCTAATCGATGGCACCCGCACTACGTGCGAGGCCGGTGCTGCGCACCGTGCGCGGCCACCTTCAGGTCCTCTTGCAGATCGACGTATGCCGGCTTAGGCGCGAGGTTGACGTCGTAGAGCGTCGCGTAGCCCTCGCCGGTGAAGAAGCCCGGGATCCACGAGTCCGCGTCGCCGAAACCCCACACCGTGAACGAAATACAGGCGCGGACGGCAAGGCACGCCTGCAGCATCTTGGAGAACTCATAGGGCTGCGCGAATGTTGCGAGATGGTCGGTCGGCACCTGGTCGGTCGCGTTGTTGACGAACGTGCGCACGTCCGCCTCGGTGATCGCGACCTTGAGGCCGAGATCGGCGTAGCGCTGGAGGTCGGCGGTCAGCTGCGTCGGGAAGCCGAACTGGGTGTCGAGGTGACCCTGGTCGCCGACGCCGTTGATCGGCACGCCCTGCGCCAGCATCTGCTGGAGCCACGCGTAGACGGCGTCAGCCTTGGCGTTGCTGCCATCCTCCCCGCCGATGTTGTAGTCGTTGTAGAACAGCAGCGCGTGCGGGTCCGCCGCGTGCGCCCAGCGGAACGCGTCGGCGATGATGCCCGTTCCCAGGTGGGAGATCCAGAAGTCGTTCGGGTTGATGCCGGAGGGGTTGCTATCGGTGAAGAATTCGTTGGCGACGTCCCACTGCCAGATCTTGCCCTTGAAGTGGGTCACCTCGTCGGTGACGTGCTTGTGCAACAGGTCGCGCAACTCGGCGTTGTCAATCGTGCCGTTTGCGACACCCGTCGTGAGCCAATCCGGCAGCTGGTTGTGCCAGAGCAGCGTGTGCCCGCGAACGAGCTGGTCGTGTTGCTGAGCGAAGGCAACCAAGCGGTCGCCGCCCGACCAGTCGTACGTGCCCTGCGTCGGCTCGACGACCTGCCATTTCATTTCGTTTCCGGGGGTCACCACGGAGAACTGGTCGCCGACGATCTTCTGGTAGTCGGGCGTGTCGAGGTCGAACGGAATCACCGCCGTACCAATCCGGAGCCCGGTCGGTGCGGCGAGCGCGCGCAGCGAGTCGGGCGGCGGGCGGAAGTGCGCCGGACGCGCGGGTGCGGCGCCGGCCGCGGTGCCGAGCGCGACGGCGGTCGCAAGGCTCGCGACGCCGAACGTGAAGAGCCGACTGAGTTTCATGCAAGACCTCCCCAGATGTGGATGACGGTTGCTGGTCAACCCTTGACGGCGCCGGAGAGCGCGCTCACGATGCGACGCTCCGCGGCGACGAAGAACAGCAGCGTCGGAAGGATGGACAAGGCGCTGAACGCCAAAACCCGCGCGGTGTCTTGGGAATATTGCGTCTGGAACGCGGCGGCACCGAGCGGGAGCGTGAAGTGTGACTGGTCGTTGAAGACCAGCAACGGCAGCAGGAAGAAGTTCCAACTCGTCACGAACGCGAGGATGGCAACGGTGGCGAGGGCCGGCCGGGCGAGTGGCAGCAGGATCCGCCAGAAGAAGCCGAGTCGGCCGGCGCCGTCGACGAGCGCGGCATCCTCGAGCTCAGCGGGAATCTGGCGCATGAACGGTCGCAGGATAACGATGGTGATGGACAGCGAGAACGCGGCCTCTGGGATGATCACGCCGAGGTAGTTCTCCAGCAGATCGAGCTTGCGCAACCACAGGTAGAGCGGCAGCGCCGCAACCGTCAGGGGGAAGAGCAAGCCCAGCGTGAACAGGCCGTACCACGCCTCGCGGCCGGGGAACGAATAGCGCGCGAGTGCGAACGCCGCCATCGCGCCAACGCAGACCGTAAGCGCCGTGGTGGCCACCGCGATGATCGCGCTGTTGGCGAGGAACTGCCAGAACAAGTGAGACGTCAGAATGGCGCGGTAGTTGTCGAACACCCACGGATGTGGCAGCGCCGCCGGGGACGCGTTGATCTGCGCAGTGGTACGGAACCCGCCAAGGAATACGTAGAGCAGCGGTACGACGGTGACCACCACGACGAGCACCGCCACGACGTACGCCGCCAACGTGGTGACGAGCTGCCGGTGGTGGCGGACCCGCCCGGTCGGCACGGACTCCGGAGCCGGACCGGGCAACGTCGCCGTAGCGATCGCGGAGGTCATCAGTTCACCGCCTGCGTCAGCGCGCCGGCCGTGTCGCGTCGCAAGGCGAAGCGCTGGTAGAGCAACGCGAAGACGAAGCAGATCACAAAGACGATGACGGCGACCGCGCTGCCGTAGCCGAACTGGTAGCGACGGAAGCCGTGGTCGATCATGTAGACGGACATGGTGGACGATGCGTTGGCCGGGCCGCCCAGCGTCATGATCCAGACCAGGTCGAACAGCTGCAGCGAACCGATCACGGACAGGAATATCCAGATTCGGATCGTGGGTCCGAGCAGCGGCAGCGTGATGCGGCGGGTGGCCTGCCAACCGGTCGCGCCGTCCAGCGCCGCGGCCTCGTGCAACTCGGACGGGATGCCCTGCAACCCGGCCAGCAGCAGGATGATGCCGAAGCCGATGTACTTCCACGTGATCACGACGAACAACGTGTAGAGCACCAGTGACTGATCGGCGAGCCACGGGTGAATGAGCGAGCCGACGCCGAGATCGCGCATGACCTCGTCTACGAAACCACCCGGCTGCAGGAACAGCAGCCAGATGACCGCCGTGATGGCCTCGGACAGCACGTACGGCGAGAAGACCACCAATCGCAGTGCGGCGCGCCCGCGAATCTTGCGATTGAGCAGCAGCGCGAGGCAGATGCTGATCGGTAGCTGGATCAGCACCGACAGCGCCGCAATGATCAGGTTGTGCGAGACCGCGGTGCGAAAGTCCGGGTCCTTGATGGCAAACGCATAGTTGTGCAGGCCGACCATGTCGGTGAGCGGGCCGAAGCCGCTCCATCGGTAGAGGCTGTAGTAGACGGCGACCGCGATCGGCGCCAGGACGAACATGACGAACAGCGCGGCCGCCGGCCCGATCAGCGCGACGAGCTCGGCTGTCTTGCGCCATGACCATTGGCGCCGGCCCGCTCGGGGCGGCCGCACAAGTGCGCGGCCGCCCGTTGCGACTGCGGGTCCGCCCGGCACGGTGGCCAGGTCGGTGGCGCCGCTTCGGGAACTCATGATGATGGGTACCCAGTTGTCACGGTCCGGTGGCCTTCGCGACCGACCCTGCGATGCTCGCCGGAGTCCCCTTGCCGGCGAAGTAGTCGGCAACCGCGGAGTCGAGCGCTTGTCCGGTATCGGTCGGCAACGCCTGATCGAAGTAGAGCTGGTTGTAGGAGACCTGACCCAGGTAGGTCAGCGCCGTCTTGAGCGTCGGGTCGGTGACATTGGCGTCGGACGCCTGGTTCGACGGCAACGTGACCGCGAGCGCCCTGATGAGATCGTTCTGTACGGCGGTCGTGGTCATGTAGTGCAGGAAGTCCGGGCAGGCGCTGGTGGCGTTGCTCGTGCACGAGAAGCCGTCACCGCCGCCCAGGCTCGCGTTCGAGTCGCCACCGCCACCGGTGACGGACGGGAACGGGAACCATCCCACCTTGGACGCGAGGTCCTTGTCCGAGGTGAGCGACGGCATGACTGCCATCTCCCAGTCGCCCTGCAGCTCCATCGCGGCCTTGCCGTTGGCGACCATGCCGGCCGAACTACCGGCGCCCTGCTGGGCCGGCGTGCCTAGGAAACCCGACTGGAACGGATTGGTGGCGAGGAACGCCTTCATGTCGTCGCCAGCCTTGGTGAAGCAGGCGTCGCTGAACGACTTGCCGCTGATCGAGCTGGCGATCGTGTTCTGCGGGCACTCGCGAAGCACGAAATACTCCCAGTAGAACGCGTCTGGCCAGCGGTCCTTGCTGCCGATCGAGATCGGCGTGATGCCGGCCGCCTTCAGCTTCACGACGTCGGCGTTGAGATCTTCCATCGTCTTCGGCGGCGACGTGATGCCGGCCTTCGTGAACAGGTCGGTCCGGTACCAGAAGCCGACGATGTGGTAGTCGTACGGCACGCCGTACCACTTGCCGTTGACCTGCCAGTTCTTGGCCGCCGGTCCGAGGTCGCCGATCCAGCTTGACACGCTCGACGTGATGTCCATCAGCTTGCCGGATTGCAGCTGCGTCGCCTCCGATCCGCCCCCCCACTGCTGGTAGATGTCAGGCGGGTCGTTCGACTCGAGGGCCGCCGGGATCTTCGTGGTGAACTGCTCGTTCTGAATAGGAGTGATCTTGAAGGTCACGTTGGGGTGAGCAGCGTGATAGTCGTCGGCCACCTTCTGCCACGCGGACAGACCGGGGTCGGCGGTGGCGTTGTGCCACCAGGTAAGCGTGACGGTGGTGGGCTGCGATGAACTGGCGTTGTTCGATCCACTAGAGGCGCAAGCGGCCGCGAGGGATGCGGCCAGCATGAGTGCCGCCGCAGCGGCCCATCGCCGATGTGTACGCATTGAGTCCGCTCCCTTGTCGAGGTTGGCGGGACAAAGCGGTGGGCGCCAATGGGGATCCCTAACCGGTCGGCGTCCACACTGTGTGGCCTAGTCATGGCCTCGGTCGACATCGCGAGGCGATTCCCGTCGATGTCTTCGGCCAGCATCGCGGATGATTCCCGTCGATGTCAATCGTTGTCGATAACGTTTTCTAATAGATATCCTGTGCCGCATGAACCTCACCCGCCGCGTCACAATCCGTGACGTGGCCGCGCGGGCGGAGGTGTCCATCGCCACCGTCTCGAAGGTGATCAACGGGCGGTACGGCGTGGCCAGCGACACGATCGAACGTGTCGAACGTGTCATCGCTGACCTGGGCTACGAAGCGAGCCTTGCGGCGCAGAGCTTGCGCAACCGGCGTACGAACGTGATCGGTGTGCTCGTTGCGGACTTCGAGCCGTTCAGCACTGAAGTCCTCAAGGGAGCGGCGGACGCGATCCGCGGGACCGGCTTCGAGCTGGTCGTCTACTCGGCCGGCGGCCGCGTCGGGGAGCACGTCGGCTGGGAGCGCCGCTACCTGTCGCGGCTGAGCGGCACGCTCGTGGACGGCGCGGTCATCGTGACGCCGACCGTGACCGACATCAACTACGGTGCACCGATCGTCGCGGTCGACCCACACACCGGACCGTCCGAGATGCCCACCGTGGACGCCGACAACTGGCACGGTGCCTGCCTCGCAGTGGGCCACCTGCTCGATCTCGGCCACCGCCGGATCGCCATGATCAGCGGACGGCCCGACCTGCAGTCCGCACAGATGCGCGAAGGTGGCTACCGCGCGACATTGACCGCCGCCGACATTCCGGTGGACGAGTCACTGATCCAACTCGGCGCGTTCGACCCGGACGTCGCGCGGCAAGCGGCATACAACTTGCTGACGATGCCGGACCGGCCCACCGCGATGTTCGCGGCGAACGACCTGTCAGCGATCACGGCGATGGAGGTGGCCGCGGAGTTGGAGCTGCGGGTGCCGGACGACTTGTCGCTGGTCGGCTTCGACAACATCCCAGAGTCCGCGCTGGCCACACCGCCGCTGACGACCGTCGCGCAGCCTATTCGGCAGATGGGTCAGCACGCCATGGAGCTGCTGGTCCGGCTCATCCGCGAGGAACCCGTGGAGACCAACCACATCAGGTTGACCACCCAGCTAGTCGAACGACACTCGACCCGCGCGGCCGGTCGCTGATGCCGCAGGTAGATCTGCCGCTCGACGAGCTGCGCCACTATCGCAGCAGCGTCGCGCCGCCGCCGGATCTGCATGAGTTCTGGCGAGGCACGCTCGCCGAGGCGGCACGACACGACGTGAACCCGACGTTCGCACGGGTGGACAACGGACTGGTCGCGGTCGAGACGTACGACGTGACGTTTCACGGGTACGGCGGGCATCCGGTACGCGGGTGGCTGCACCTGCCCGCCGAGGCCGTACGGGACTCGGACCGCCTCGGCGCGGTCGTGCAATATCAGGGGTATAACGGCGGCCGTGGGCTATCGCACGAACACATCTTCTGGGCGTGTGCCGGCTACGCCCACCTCGTTGTCGACACTCGAGGCCAGGGCAGCGGCTGGGCGGTCGGAGACACCGGCGACCCGGTCGGTGCGGGACCGGCGCATCCCGGATACATGACGCGCGGCATCGAGGATCCGCGTGACTACTACTACCGCCGCGTGTACGTGGACGCGGTGCGCGCGGTCGACGTGGTGCGCAGTCATCCAGTCGTTGACGAGAAACGGATCGCCGTCACCGGCGGGAGTCAGGGT
>DASTMZ010000071.1:0-22658 GCA_035713725.1 Micromonosporaceae bacterium | reverse complement strand
CACCAATCGTCCTGGTCAGACAGCCTGCGTCGCCCCGCTCGTACCGCCGCCTTGGAGGATTCGTCGGGACCGACTACCTCGATGACGGAGTCAATTCGTCCGGTAAGCGACTGTGCGTCAAGCTCCCGGATGTAGTGGCGCGCTGCCGTTGTGAAGAACTCCGACCGACTCACACCGAGCGTCGCGGCACGGCGCTGGACCTCGTTGAAGGTCTCATCGGGCACCGAAATCGCTGTCTTCATGCCGCCGAGTATAACTCGGTATTACCGCGCTGCGAAGCGGCGGCAACCATCAAGCGTTGGGGAACAGGCAGAACGGGTGGCCGGCCGGGTCGAACAACACCTGCGTGTGGTCCTGCGGCTGGTGCTCGGCGAGCGTCGCGCCGCACTCGAGCGCCCACCCGACGGCGTTCGCCACGTCGCCATCGTCGGCCTGGATGTCGAGGTGCAGCATCATCGCGGGCTCGCCCTTGCGCGGCGGCCAGACCGGCGGCTCGTAGTCGGGCTCCCATTGCACGGCGATCGCCATCACGCCGCGATCGCTTGGCGACCGCAGCATCGCCCAGCCATCCTCCGGCGGGTATCCCGGCCGAGCCGGCTCGTTGGCCACGATCTGCCAACCAAGAAGGCGTTCGTAGAACGCGGCAAGCTCGCGCGGTTCACGCGCTCCGATCACAACGGACGTCACGGTCAGCGGTGGGCGCTCCATGCGAACACGGTACGGCCGGAGGCCAGCGCACGCAGATCTCGTAGATCGAGCCGCGACCCTGAGGACACCAGCGACACATCGTCGCAGGTAGGGTGCCGTATCTGAGCCGTTTTGCACGTATAGCTACCGGTTTAGCGGCTAGATTCGGAGTCGTGATGTGATCCGTGCGGAGCACGGCTACGGGGGTGGCAGGCGATGGTGCGGTTCCTGCTCCGCAGGGTGGTGTACCTGGTACTCCTCGCCGCAATCGCAACTACCCTGGCGTACTTTCTCGCGGCCACGCAACTGAACCCGAAGCTGCGCTTCGAGGGTCGCAATCCGCCGCCGTCGCCGGCGTCCGTTACGGCCACTCTGAACGATTTGAACATGAATCCCGACGTACCCGTGATCAAGCGGTACGTGACCTGGGTCAACGGCGTCCTCCACGGCGATCTCGGCAAGACAATTCTCGGCCAGTCGGTCAACCAGCAGATCAGTACGCGAATGTGGGTCAGCCTGCGTCTCGTCCTGGTCGGCTCGATCATCGGCGCGATCATCGGCTGCGCCATCGGTGCGTACGGCGCGGTCAAGCAGTACCGATTATCCGATCACGTCGCGACCGTCATCTCCTTCGTGGTGCTGTCCATCCCGATCGTTGTGCTGTGCAAGCTTGTCCAGGTCGTCGGCATCAGCCTGAACAATGCGACCGGAAGCCCGCTGTTCTTCACGGTCGGCGAATACACGCCGGGAGACTCGTCGTGGACGTCGTTCCCGGACCTGTGGGACCGCGCGCGCCACATGTTCCTGCCCACGCTCGTGCTCGTCATCGCGTCGGCCGCGTTCTACAGCCGCTACCAGCGCAGCGCGATGCTCGACGTGCTCGGGCAGGACTTCCTGCGTACCGCGCAGGCCAAGGGTTTGACCCGTAGCCGTGCGCTGATCAAGCACGGCCTGCGTACCGCGTTGATTCCACTTACGACGTTCTTCGCCTACAACATCGCGCTGCTGTTCATCGGCTCGTTCTTCGTGGAGATCATTTTCAGCTGGCACGGCATGGGCGAATACCTGGTCAACGCGATCACCACACAGGACATCAATTCGACGGCCGCAACGACGCTGTTCGTCGCGATTCTGGTGCTGCTGGCCGGCATCCTGTCCGACGTCGCATACGCCGCGCTCGATCCACGCGTACGGGTTTCGTAGGCGCGCACCATGGCGACGCCATCGGAGCCGATCGTCCTCGCCGAGGAGGAAAACGTCCTCGGCGAGACCGCACCCACGTCCCGTGGCCGGCTGGTGGTGCGGCGGTTTCTGCGCCGGAAGACGGCGGTCGCCGGCCTGATTGTCGTGGTGTTGCTGTTCTTCGCGGCGTTCGTCGGCCCGTACCTGACGAAATGGTCCTACACCGAGGTCGACGTGAACAACCCGTTCTCGCCGCCGACCACCTCGCACTGGTTTGGCACCAACACGCTTGGCCAGGACGTGTTCGCACAGACCATGCGCGGCCTGCAGAAGTCGTTGCTGATCGGTCTCATCGGCGCGGTGCTCGCCACCGGCGTCGCCGGCATCCTCGGCGCGATCGCCGGATACTTCGGCCGGTACGCCGACCGGGCCGTTGTCGTCCTCATCGACCTGCTGCTGGTGTTGCCGTCCTTCCTCATCGTGGCGGTGCTATCCCCGCTGTTCCGGGGCAAGACGTGGCTCATCTTCGTGGTGCTGCTGGCGGCATTCCAGTGGATGCTGACCGCCCGCGTGGTGCGCGGCCTGACGCAGTCACTGCGCGAGCGGGAGTTCGTGGCATCGGCACGTTTCATGGGCGTACCCGGCTGGAAGATCATCGGACGCCACATCCTGCCGAACATGGCGTCCTTTCTGATCATCGACGCAACGATCAACGTCAGCAGCCTGATCCTCGCCGAAGTGGCACTGTCCTATTTCGGCTTCGGCATCCAGGCGCCGGACGTGTCGCTCGGCTCGCTGATCGGCGAATACACGAACAACGCCGACACGTACCCATGGTTGTTCTGGCTGCCCTCGATGGTGCTAGTCATCCTCGTGCTTGCGGTGAACCTGGTCGGCGACGGAGTGCGTGACGCACTCGATCCGAACGCGCAGATCAGCGGAGGGCCGTGAGGTGCGGACGAACACCGCGCTCGACGAGACCCTGGACCGGGCGGATGACGACCGCGCACCGCTGCTCCAGGTCACCGATCTGCGGGTGACGTTCGGCAGCGAGGCCGGCGCGGTCACCGCGGTGCGCGGCCTGTCCTACGTCGTCAACTCGGGCGAGGTGCTCGCCATCGTCGGGGAGTCCGGGTCCGGCAAGTCGGTGTCCACGCTCGCGATGATGGGTCTGTTGCCGTCGAAGGCACGGGTCTCCGGCTCGGTACGCTTCCGCGGCCGCGAACTGCTCGGCCTGTCCGACAAGGAGATGTCGAAGATCCGCGGCGCGAAGATCTCGATGGTGTTCCAGGATCCGCTGTCCGCGCTCACCCCGGTCTACACGGTCGGCGACCAGGTCGCAGAGTCCATCCGCATCCACAACGACGTGTCACGGGATACCGCGCACAAGCGTGCAATCGAGTTGCTTGATCTGGTGGGCATCCCGAACGCGAAGCAGCGCGCATCCTCGTTCCCGCACGAGTTCTCTGGTGGCATGCGGCAGCGGGCGATGATCGCGATCGCGATCGCGAACGATCCGGATCTGATCATCGCGGACGAGCCGACCACCGCGCTGGACGTGACGATCCAGGCACAGGTGCTCGACGTGCTGCGCAAGGCGCGCGAGGTGACCGGCGCGGCGGTCATCATGATCACGCACGATCTCGGTGTGGTGGCGGGCTTCGCCGATCGGGTCGCCGTGATGTACGCCGGTCGCGCCGTCGAGTCCGGCAACGTCGACGATGTGTACGAGCAACCGCGGATGCCGTACACGTTGGGGCTGCTCGGCTCGATCCCGCGACTCGACCAGGCGGAGCGAGCACGGCTCACGCCGATCGAGGGTAGCCCGCCGTCGCTCGTCGCGCTGCCGGCCGGCTGCCCGTTCGCACCGCGCTGCCCGATGCGCGTGACGATCTGCGAGGAGGTCGAGCCGAGCCTCGATCCGGTGCCGGCGTCCGGTCCGGCGCACGTGGCCGCCTGCCATCGGTCGGCAGACATCGAGGCGGGCAACCTGAGCGGCGCCGACATCTTCCGCACCGAGGAGCACGGCCCACCGGCGGTGGCTGCCGTACCCCGTGCGAAGCGCCAGGTCGTCCTCGAGGTCGACGGGCTGGTCAAGCAATACCCGCTGACCAAGGGCGTGGCGCTGCGCCGTCGGGTGGGCACGGTCTACGCGGTCGACGGCATCAGTTTCGACATTCGAGAGGGCGAAACGCTCAGTCTGGTGGGCGAGTCGGGCTGCGGCAAGACAACCACGATCATGGAGATCCTCAACCTGGTCAAGCCGATGGGCGGCGAGATCGTGGTGCTCGGCCAGGACACCGGGAAGATGTCCGGGTCGGAGAAGTTCGCGATCCGACGCGACTTGCAGGTGGTCTTCCAGGATCCGATGGCGTCACTGGACCCACGGCTGCCGGTGGTGGACATCCTCGCCGAGCCGATGCGTACCCATAAGGTGCCGGCCGACGAGCAGCGTCGCCGCATCTACGAGTTGCTCAACACGGTCGGGCTGTCCCCGGAGCACGCGAACCGCTACCCGTCCGAGTTCTCCGGTGGCCAACGGCAACGCATCGGCATCGCACGGGCGCTCACGCTGCAGCCGAAGGTAGTGGTGCTCGACGAGCCGGTCTCCGCGCTCGATGTCTCGATCCGCGCCGGGATCATCAACCTTCTCGAGCAGCTCAAGGAGGAGCAGGGGCTGTCCTATCTGTTCGTGGCACACGATCTTTCGGTGGTACGCCACATCGCCGATCGCGTGGCCGTCATGTATCTCGGCCGGATCTCCGAGATCGGCGAGGTCGACGAGGTCTTCGAACGCCCGTCGCACCCCTATACGCAGGCGCTGCTGTCCGCGATCCCGCTGCCCGATCCACGGCGGGAGCGACGGCGTACCCGCATTGTCCTGACCGGCGATCTGCCCAGCCCGGCAAACCCGCCGTCCGGCTGCCGGTTCCGGACCCGGTGCCAGAAGTTCGCCAACGAGCTCACCGACGACCAGCGGTCGAAGTGCATCGACGAGGGGCCGCCGCTGTACCAGATCGGCGCGGCCCACCATGATCATCTGGCGTCGTGTCATTACGCGGAGGCCCGAGTAGTACTCTGATCAGGCATTTTATGCGGATATAGACAGATAGGCTGATATGCGCGGCGTGGGTCGACTGTACGGCGAAGGCGGCCCACCACCGATATGACCCAGCCTCGATACGGGACTGGCGGACCTGGGGAGGAACCGTGATTCAGATGCGACGCGCGGGTGCCGTGATGGCCGCGCTGGTCGTGGTGGGCGTGGTGGCGGCGGGTTGCGGTGGCGGCAACTCGAACTCACCGACGTCGCAGACCACCGCGAATGCCGGCCAGAACGAGATCAACCCGATGCCCTATGACCAGGTCCCCCAGGGCGGCACGCTCAAGTGGCCGATCGACGCCACGATCGTCCAGTTCAACACGAACGAACTCGACGGCAACGAGCTCAACGCCGTCCAGATGATGAACGCGATGATGCCGCAGCTGTTCCTGTCGGACGCCAAGAACAACCTCACGTTCAACCCGAACTACCTGACGGCGGAGCCGAAGGTCGCGACGCAAAACGGCCACCAGACGGTCACGTACAACATCAACCCGAAGGCGAAGTGGTCGGATGGCACGCCGATCACGGCCGCCGACTTCATCGCGCAGTGGAAGGCGATGAACGGCAAGAACAGCGCCTACAAGGTGGTCAGCACGACGGGCTACGCCGACATCACATCGGTCGTCCAGGGTTCGTCGCCGCAGCAGGTAATCGCCACGTTCGGCTCGCCGTTCGGCGAGTGGTGGACGGTGTTCAGCCTGCTCTACCCGGCATCGACGAACAACAACCCGAACACGTTCAACACCGGGTGGGTCAAGCAGCCGCTGACCAGTGCCGGACCGTTCATGTTCGCGAGCCAGGACACCAGTGCGCAGACGTACACGCTCAAACCCAACCCGAACTGGTGGGGCCAGAAGCCGAAGCTCGACCAGATCGTGTTCCGGGTCGTCGATGACAGCGCACAGGCCGCAGCGCTGCAGAACCACGAGATCGACTTTCTGGACGTCGGACCGAACGCCACGACGTACAAGCAGGTGCAGGGCTTCTCGGGCGTTGACCTGCGCTCCGCCGGCGGGCCGAACTTCCGCCAGATCACGGTGAACGGATCGTCGCCGCAGCTCACCGACGTCAAGACGCGGCAGGCGTTGTCGATGGCGATCAACCGGCAGGCAATCGCGAAGGCGCTGCTCGGGCCACTCGGCGTATCGAACCCGCAGCCGCTGAACAACCACTTCTACCTGCAGAACCAGACCGGCTATCAGAACAACGCCGGCACGGTCGGCACGTTCAACCCGTCCAAGGCGAGCCAGATGCTCACCCAGGAGGGCTGGATCGTGCAGGGGAACCAGCGCGTCAACAACGGCCAGGTGCCGGCGACCGCGTCCCAGAAGGGCAAGCCGCTGCAGATCAACCTCGTCATCCCGACCACGGTCGCGGTGTCGCTGTCCGAGGCGCAACTGATCCAGCAGCAGCTGGCGCAGGTCCAGGTCAAGGTCAACATCAACTCCGTTGATGTCAACCACTTCTTTGACCAGTACGTGGCGCCGGGCGCGTTCGACATGACGGTGTTCTCGTACATCGGGACTAACTTCCCGATCACTGGCTCGGTCGGCATCTACCAGAACCAGCAGGGCGGCAACTGGAACGCGAACTTCTCACGGGTCGGCACCGCCCAGATCGACAACCAGATGCAGCAGGCGGTCCAGGCGACCGATCCGCAGACCGCGATCAAGCTCGCGAACCAGGCGGACGTGTCGATCTGGAACGAGGTCATGGTGCTGCCGGAATACCAGCGTCCGGACATCTGGGCGACGAACAGCAAGCTCGTCAACTTCGGAGCGTTCGGCTTCCAGACCGTCAACTACTCGGCGCTGGGCTTCGAGAAGTAGCCGGCTTGGACGGCGGCGGTTCGGAGAAGCCGTGGCCGTGACCGCGCCATCCTGGACCTTGGAATGAAAGTGCGTGTTGACGCCACCGCGATTCCAAGGTCCGCCGATGCACTAGGGCTGAGTGGGCGAACCCGTCGCGTTCGGCGGGTTCGTCTGGCCAGACTGCCCGGGTGTCGACTGACCGTTCGGGCTCGCTTGACCTGAAGGACTGGACTGGCCGGACGGCGACTGGTCGCCACTGTTCGGGGCGAGACAGTAGATCGTTTTGTCGTTGTTCACCGACACGTACGGGTTCTTGGTGTCGGGACAGGCGCTCGGATCGCTGACCTTCGACACGATCTTGTACGACTCCGGCGCGCTGCACGCGGCCGCGACCACCTTGTCGCCGGAGTGCGTCACGCAGGCACCGATCTCGTACGTCGGCGCGTTCGGCCGGGACGTGTAGTAGAGCGCCCCAGCGCCGAGCCCGATCACGAGCAGGACCACCGCGACCACCGCCACCGTACGAGGCCAGCGACGCGTCGACTGATGTGCGCCGTCCGGACGTAGCGCGAGCGGCATCGGCGGGCCGTCGACCGGCGGCGGACCGTCGAAGCGAGACATGTGATCGGGGCCGGGGCCGGACCACTCGGCGGGCTCGGGTCGCGCCTCGCCTCGGCCGCCCCCGTAAACACGCCCGGGCGAGACCGGCGACGCAGGCGCACCGGCCGCCGGCGGGCCACCGAACGCGGTCGCGATATCCGGCCGGGCAGGTAGGCCGGGTGGCGCGGTACGTGGCGGGTCGGACCGGGGCGGCATGCTCGCGCGACCGAGTGGCCCGCGGCCGGGGGCGCCATCCGGCGCGAACGCCTGCGGGGGCACCGCGCCGGGTGCACCGCCCGCAGTGCCGAAACCCGGACCCATGGGTACCGGCCCCGGAACGTCATCGCCCGGAACCTGGCGCGGTTGTCCGTAGAGCCCGGACGATCCGTATACCGCGCCGCCCGACTTCGGCCGGCCGCCGTTGGCGGGGATCGCACCGTTGTCGTCGAATCGGCCGGCTCCGTCGACGCCAGTCGGCCCGGCGGGTGGGTCGGGCTCGGCCGGCGAGCCGTACACGCCGCCCGAGTAGACCTGGGCGCCGCCTCCATAGCGTCGCGGTGGCGCGCTGGGCACGTCGTCCGCGTCGGGCGCGCTGGACATGTCGGCGCCGAGGCCACCCGGCACGGGTGGTGCACCGCCGTAAAGCGGCTGTGGACCGGGGGCCGACGTCGGGTCACCGAATCGGCCGCGCGATTGATCGGAGTTGGGCGCCTCCCATGGCGGAGAGTCCGGCCGCTGCGCTGGCACCGGTCCACTGTGCCGGCCGGGCAGGTCGCTCTCCGCGACGTCCGCGTCGTTGTCGTCGTCGGCGTACCGGTGGCGGCGCTGGCGTGGCGACTCGTACCCACGTTCCGACCCGTACCCAGCGTCTGGTCCGGATCCCGACCAAGGCGCGTCGGGTGCTGCGTCTGATGGCTGCGCCGGCCGGCCGTACGTGACCGGAGTCGAGCGCGGCGGCGGGGCCGGCTGGCCGGGCATCGGGGCATCGGACGGTGGCTCGGCACGAAGGCCGGGCACGCTGACCGCGGCACGAGCAGCACGGGGCGACCCGCTACGAGGTTGTGGTACGCCGACCGGGTCCGACGACTCGTCCATGGGCGGCCACGACGCGGAACCGGGATTCCCGTACTGCGGTGATCCGCTACTTTCGTGGGGTGATCCGCCGGTTTCGTGGAGTGATCCGCCGTCGCCGTCCGGCGGGTAACCGTACGACCCCGGGTATGGGTCGGGCGGGTAAGTGCCTTCGGACGTCACGGTGCCTCCTCCTCCCGGGACCGCGGGCACGCCCACCTGCTCGGCTGGGGGATGACATACGAGGCGGCTGCTCGCGGTACGCGCGGTTCGAACCACCGTACCGGGGTCGTGCAGCGACCGCATAGCCCGCCGGGGCGAGCGTGCCACGCCCGGGCCAGCAGGCTAGCGGGCCGTCGGCGGGTCTGGAGGCGGCGGCGTCGGCGACGGTTGGGATCGGAGCGCGCGCGCGATTGCCTTGGCGCGTCGTGCCGCGACACGACGGTTGCGAAGCAGCTCGAGCAGCGAAGTCACCCGGCTCAACTCTCTCGGAGTGCGCCAGATCACGGCGCTGTGCTCGCCCACGACGGAGTTATCCGAGTGGATGCCGGTCAACGGTAGCCAGCCATGTGGTGGCACAACGACCAACGTTTCGATCCGAAGCGTTCTCGTTATCCGATGGTGATCCAGGTGTCCATTTCGTGATCACGCGCTGTCGTAATGACGACGGTGGCCCCGATCTCCGATCGGGGCCACCGTCGCGAGCCGAGGTGGAAGCCATTGTCGCGATCGGAGGTCGAGATCACCGTCGCGAGCCGAGGCTAGCTCCAGGCCAGCAACGCTGCCTCCGGGTCGGTGAGGAATGCGCCGATGTCACGGAGGAACTTCGAGCCCAGCTCACCGTCCACGATGCGATGGTCGAAGGACAGTCCGAGCGTGGTGACCTGCCGGATCTTGATCTTGCCGCGGTGTACCCACGGCATGTCGCGCACCGCGCCGAACGCCAGGATCGCGGCCTCGCCGGGCGGCAGGATCGGCGTGCCGCTGTCCACTCCGAACACGCCGACGTTCGTGATGCTGAACGTGCCGCCGGTCATGTCGGCGGGTGGCGTCTTGCCGGACTTCGCAACCTGGACGAGTGCCGTCATCGCGTCGGCGAGCTCACGCAACGAAAGTCGCCCGGCGTCCTTGATGTTCGGCACGATCAGACCGCGTTCGGTGGCCGCCGCGATGCCGAGGTTCACGTATTCCTTGACGACGATCTCGTTCGTCCCGCCGGACCAGGTCGAGTTCACCATCGGATAGCGCGCGATCGCGAGCAGCGCCGCCTTTGCCACCAGCAGCAACGGCGAGACTCGTACGTCGGCCCAGTCGCGGTCCGCCCGGAGCCGGTCGAGTGCCTTCATCGACCGCGTCATGTCGATGGTCAGGAACTCGGTCACGTGCGGCGCGGTGAATGCGCTCGCCACCATGTTCTCGGCGGTGAGTCTGCGTACGCCCTTGATGGCGACGCGTTGCTCACGATCCGGTCCGAACACCGGCGCGGACAAGGGTCCGGTCGCGACGTCGGCCGGAGTGGTCGTCGCTGCGTGCACGTCCTCCCGCGTGATCGAGCCTTGTGGACCGGTGCCGACCAGTCCGCCGAGGTCCACCCCAAGGTCACGGGCGAGCTTTCGGACCGGCGGCTTGGCGAGGACCGTAGCGGCGCTTCCGCCGTTGACCGAAGCCGGCGCGATCGCGGCGGGCGCGGCGGGCGCCGCTGGTGCGGAGGCCGCCGGGGCGGAGGGTGCGGCCGATGCTGCGGCTGCCGCCGGGGCGACCTGCTCCGGCCCGGCGTCTGAGTCCCCGTCGCTCTTGCGCGCGCGGCGCTTCGCGACCGCGGTCTTCGGTCCGTATCCCACTAGGACGGCCGTCCGGCCACCCGGGGCTGGACCGCCGATCAGACCCGGCTCGACGGCCCCCTCGGCGGGCGCCACCTCGACGGCGGCGAGCGCCTCAGCGGACGGGCCGCCGGTGTCGTCTGGCAGATCGCCGGCGGACGGGTCAGTGTCGATCGCGATGATCGGCGAGCCGACCTCCACGGTCGAGCCCGCCTCGTGATAGATCCTGGTCACCTTGCCGGCCCACTTCGCCGGGATCTCGACGGCCGCCTTTGCCGTCTCCACCTCGACGATCGGCTGGTTCAGCGTGATCGTGTCACCGACGTTGACCAGCCACTGCAGGATCTCGCCTTCGGTGAGGCCCTCACCGAGGTCCGGCAGGTTGAACTCCTTGACTCTGGACACTGCGCGCGACCTCCTAGAACCCGAACGAGCGGTCGACGGCGTCGAGCACCCGGTCGAGGTCGGGCAGGAAATCTTCCTCGAGCCGCGAGGCTGGGTACGGCGTGTCGAAGCCCGCGACCCGCAATACCGGCGCCTCGAGTGAGTAGAAGCACTGCTCCGTCACACGCGCCGCGATCTCGGCGCCGATTCCCACGTTGGACGGTGCCTCGTGCACCACCACGAGTCGGCCGGTCTTGCGGACCGACGCGAAGATCGGCTCGGTGTCCAGTGGCGAGATCGATCGGAGGTCGAGCACCTCGAGCGACCGCCCATCCTCCTCGGCCGCGATCGCGGCGTCGAGTGCGACGCGGACCATCGGGCCGTACGCCACGATCGTCGCGTCGGTGCCCTCGCGCACCACCCGGGCACTGTGCAGCGGAAGCTGGCCGTTGACCGTACCCGATGTCTCGACGTCGCCCTTCTCCCAATAGCGGCGCTTCGGTTCGAGGAACACGATCGGGTCGTCCGACGCAATCGCCTGCTGAATCATCCAGTGCGCATCACTGGGGTTCGAGCACGACACGACCTTGAGTCCGGCGGTGTGCGCGAAATACGCCTCCGGCGACTCGGAGTGGTGCTCCACAGCGCCGATGCCGCCGCCGTACGGGATGCGGATCACCATCGGGATGCGCACCTTGCCCCGCGAGCGGTAGTGCATCTTCGCGACCTGGCAGACGATCTGGTCGTACGCCGGATAGACGAACCCGTCGAACTGGATCTCGCAGACCGGCCGGTAACCCCGGATGGCGAGTCCGACCGCGGTGCCGACGATGCCTGCCTCGGCGAGCGGGGTGTCGATCACGCGTTGCTCGCCGAAGTCCTTTTGCAGGCCGTCGGTGATGCGGAAGACGCCGCCGAGCTTGCCGATGTCCTCGCCCATCAGAACGACGCGCGGGTCGGCCTCCATCGCCTTGCGGAGACCGGTGTTGAGTGCCTTGCCGATGGTGAGCGTCTCGATGGCCATCAGTGCGCCTCCCCAGCGAACGAGTCCAGGTAGCGGGCGAACTCGTCGCGCTGCGCGTCGAGCAGCGGCGAGCCATGCGGATATACGTTGTCGAAGAGTTCGGTCGGCTGCGGATCGGGCATGGACAGCACCCGCTCACGCAAATGGATCGCCTGCTTCGTCGCGTCCGCGTCGACCTCGTCGAAGAACGCCTCGTCGGCGATGCCCTGCTTGTCGAGGAACACGCGTACCCGCTTGATCGGGTCCTTTGCCTGCCATGCCTCGAGTTCGCCCGCGATGCGGTAGCGCGTCGGATCGTCGGACGTGGTGTGCGCGCCCATCCGATACGTGTACGCCTCGATCAGCGTCGGACCGTTGCCGTGCCGCGCATTGTCCAACGCGGCGCGCGTCACTGCGTACGACGCGAGCACGTCGTTGCCATCCACGCGTACGCCCGGGAAACCGAAGCCAGATGCCCGGTGATAGAGCGGCACGCGCGTCTGGCGCTCCAGCGGCTCCGAGATCGCGTATTGGTTGTTCTGGCAGAAGAACACGAGCGGAGCGTTGAACACGCTCGACCACACGAACGCCTCGTTCACGTCGCCCTGTGACGTCGCGCCGTCGCCGAAGTAGGCGATCACCGCCTCGCCGTCGTCGCTACCGACCTTGCCGTCCATCGCGACGCCCATTGCGTAGCCGGTCGCATGCAGCGTCTGCGCGCCGATGACGATCGTGTACATGTTGAATTTGAACTCGTTCGGATCCCAGCCGCCCTGGTCGACGCCGCGGAACAGACCAAGCGGCATGATCGGGTCGATGCCACGGCAGTAGAGGACGCCGTGCTCGCGGTACGTCGGAAACGCCATGTCCTGCGACCGCAGTGCCCGACCGGAGCCGACCTGGGCCGCCTCCTGACCGAGCAGGCTCGCCCAGATGCCCAACTCGCCCTGGCGCTGCAGGGCAGTGGACTCGGCGTCCAACCGGCGTACGACGACGAGGTCGCGATACAGGTCGCGGTATTCGGTGTCAGTGAAGTCGACCGAATAGTCGGGGTGGTCGACGCGTTCCCCGTCCGGGGTGAGCAGCTGCACGAGCTCCGGATCGACGACGAAGTTACCGCCATCGGCCGGGGTTCGGGCCTCGTTGCCCTTCGCCATGGTCTCTCCCTGTCGTTGGCCTCGGCAGCGGGGTGACCGTGCCGGGCGCGGCGTTGGTGTCCGCGCTCGCCCCGTCGGGCGCGTGTCGCGCGGGGGATACCGACGTCGCTTGACGCGACGCCGCATCCGGGGAGCGGTGGCATCGGAGCAGCCCAACCGCAGGGTGAGCGGCGCTGCGGCCCCGTCGCCGCCGCGTCAAGCATCTCAGAACTCGCGCGGACGGCCACAGTCCGGGCGGTATTTTCTGCGCGGA
This sequence comes from Micromonosporaceae bacterium, assembly GCA_035713725.1. Taxonomy (GTDB): domain Bacteria; phylum Actinomycetota; class Actinomycetes; order Mycobacteriales; family Micromonosporaceae; genus DASQPR01. The sequence continues at coordinate 9,584 of DASTMZ010000071.1, read as the reverse complement.
CCACGCCCGTCGGAGCCGAGCGTCGATCCCAACGTCACCGTTCGTGCGCGGTGAAGCCCATTCCCGCTGACTCGTCGATTCCACGGTCGTGTGGAGTGCGCCGACCGGAGGTCCAGGCGCTTTGGCTAGTTACGGATCGACGGTGGGCTTCGTGGGGCAGCCGTGCTGGTGCTGCCACGCCACGATCTCGGCGACCGGCGACTTGTCGCCGCCCTTGCGCCACGAGTCCAGATATGGCCACGGCCAGATGACACCGCGCTGGTTCCACCAGTCGCCGGTGCCGCGACAGACCGGCGAGAGGCCGAAGTGCAGATGGCAGGCGCTCGCATCGCCCGTCTCGCCGACCTTGCCGAGCATCTGGCCGGCCTTGACACGGACACCCGGCCGGATGTTCTTGTTGATCGCCTCGAAGTGCGAGTTGTAGTAGCGAACACCGTCGTCGCCACGGATCGACACCGACAAGCCGCCACGCGTCGCGCCGGCGTCGACCGAAGGCTTCCACTTGTCGACGAGCGTGACCTCGAGAATCACGCCGCTGGTTGCCGCGCGTACCTCGGAGCCGCATGGAGCGATGATGTCGGTCGCCGGATAGTCGTGGTGGACGTGCGCGTAGCTGTAGTGGCCCACGACCGGGAAGACGAAGACGCCCGGTGTTCCGAGCGGTGATGCGCTCGGCGGCACGTGAGTGAGATTGGGCGTCGCACTCGCCGGCGATCGTGACGCGCTCGGCGACGGGCTCGTGACGCTCCCGGAAGCCGAGGGGTTGATGGCCGAGTGAGGCGCCGCGGCCGCGGGTGAACCGGCACACCCGCCGAGCGCGAACGCAGCGGCGAGCAATCCGGCGGCACCGATCGAGGTGACCGAACGGCGTCGGTTGAAAACCATTGTCCGGAACCGTACCAGCCCGGACATCCACGGTCGTTCCCGCTCTGTCGCGGCCTTTCAGGCACGCCTCAGCAAGAGTGATGGCTAGGGTGGCGCCCCGCGCTCGAGCGGCCGCGCGCGCGACTCCGCTTCGGCGGGGCGGTCGGGACCAGCGTGGCCCGCGGGCTCGACCCGTCGTGCCGCCACAGCGAGCGCCTCACGCGCGTCCGTGTAGTCGCCGAGCACCCGACGTACGGGATCGACGACGTACGCCGTACCGACGCCGAAGATCGATCTGCGGAGCCGCGTTCCGGATCGGGCTCGCGCCCGTCGAGCACCCGCCGCGGCGAGCGGTTTCGCTAGCAGGGCGAGCAGGATCCCGGCGAGCAGACCGCCGCCGAGCAGTACGAGCGCGAGCGGCACCGGTCCGAACCGTACGACGTCATACGGCGGCAGTCCGAGCGCGGTCAGTGCGAGTCGTGCGAGCGACCAGACCGCGCCGACCACCGCGGCGATGATCGCTAGCCACTGAAGCGCGTTGAACAGTCGCCACCACCAAGGCGTGCGCCGTACGCCCAGGTCGGTGCCAGCCACGGCGTGGTCCAGCGCATCCGGAAGCTCGCCGGCCCGCGAACGCGCCGCCGCGTCGACCGCGGTCGACCAGGGCACCGGCAGCCCGACGCCAGCGCGTGCGCCGATCGTGCGCACGCCGAGGTCGGCGGTGGAACGCTCGGTGGTGGTGTCGGTCGCCAGCGTCGTCGTGTCGGTCGCGGTCGTCGTGTCGGCGGCCGTCGTCGTCGACCCACCGAGCCCCATTCGAGCCAGCGGATCAGACCGCGGATGTCTGATCCAGCGAGTCAGCGGCCAGCCCATCGACTTGGCGGCCCGGAACCGGTAGGCGCGGCCGGTCGCCTCGGTGACCGCCGGCACCCCGGCGCTAACGGCGAGCGCGTCGGTCAGGTCGCGTACCGCCGCGCGGTCCGTACCGTCCCGGTCAGCCGGCGGGCCAACCAACGGCCGGAGTTGTGCGACGGCCTCGTCAACGTCCGCGCCGAGCCGACGAAACGCGGCGACGCGAGCGGCGACGGCGCGTTCCAATGTTTGACGCAACTCGTCAAGCCCCGGTCGCGACGCGGTCGCCGACGTGGCAAACAGTGGTACGGCGCCGAGACCGTCGCCGCGCAACAGATTGCGAAGGTCCGCGAGGCACCGCGCGATGTCTGCGTCGCTGAGTCGATCCGACTGGTTCAGCACCACGATCATGTTCTGTTGGTGCCGGTGGAAGACGCGCAGGTATTGATGGTGGATGACCTGGTCGGCGTACTTCTGCGGATCGGTCACCCAGACCACCACGTCCACCCGACGCAGCAGCCGATCAACCTCGTCGCGATGCGACAACTCGACGGAGTCGAAGTCGGGCAGATCCAGCAGGACGAGTCCGCGCAGCGCGGCCTGGTCCTCCGCGTCGAGCGCGCTCTCCCGTACGAAGCGATGCGCTGCTTCGATGTCCAACCAGTCCAGCAACGGCGCGGCACCGGCGTCCTGCCAGACGCAGGCGTACGCGTTGGCGGTGGTCGGTCGGCGTACCCCGACCGGGGACAAGTCGATGCCGGCCAGCGCGTTGAACAGGCTGGACTTCCCGCTGCCCGTCGCACCGGTGAGCGCGACGACGGTGTGGTCGCGGGACAGCTCGAGGCGGGTACTGGCGCTGTCGGCGACCGCCCGGGCGGGGCGTACCGCGTCGACGCCCAGGTGCGGCTCGGCCGCCGACGCGAATCGGTTCAGCTCCCCGACGCGCTGCGCAAGCGACTCCGCGTCGACGCGTTGGTCGCTTCGGCGTACCGCGCTGCGTAAGCGTTCGGTGATCGTCACGATCGGCTGCCCGCGTTCGGCGACCCGGACGACTGGTCGCCGGTGGACGGCACCGCGGGGCTCGCCGGCGCATCCCGCCGGATCGGTCGCCACGTCTGCGGCTCGGTCGACCCGGGCGGCGACGGTGTCGGCGTCTTCGTCGGCACGTAGCGCTCGGCCGGTTCGGTGCCCGGCTCGACCGAGACGTCAGGGGCTTCGGCCTGGGCCACGCTCACATGCTCGGCCACCGATCGGGCACCGCGGCGCAATCGCTCGCCGAGCGTCGGGTCGAGCTCGATCGACGCTCGTACGTCGCCGAACCTCGCGGCCTCCACCTCGAGCAGCGCGTGCACTCGAGCCATGAGATCGTCGCGCGCGGCACTGGCGAGCCGTCGCATCGTCTCGTCACCGGAAACCTCGTCCAACAGCTTGCGAGTGGCAGCGCTGGTGCCGCCGGCATCGGTCAACTCGGCGCCGGTCGGGTCGAACGCGGTCGACGCGCACACCGAGATCATGACGAGGACAGCGGTAGCGTTCACCGAGTACGCCTTGACCCGACCAAGCCGCCGCTTCGTACCCTTGTCGCGCGCCACGAGATCGCGCACAGTGCGCTGCCACTGGCGTACCAGTTCGTCGCATCGGTCCGGCAAGCCGGACCGCGGTTGCGCAAGCATGGGCGTGGCAAGCGCGGTACCGGCTGGCATGGCGGCCCATTCGTGCGCGGTCCGCTCGCCGGCAGTGGTCGCGTGCGCGGCGACGAGGGCGGCAACCGCCGCCGTGAGACCCTCGCGGAGGTCGTCGCCGGTCGACTGGCGGCCGGTCATCGCGGTGATCGTGCGATCGCGCCGCTTCCCGGCGCGGACCCGCAACGCGCGCGTCAAGTCGCCGGTACCCACGAATTCCTGCCAACGCGCCCGCACGTCGCCGCGGAGCAACCGGCCGTCGGCGAGCGCGGTCCGGATCTCGCTTTCCGCGTCTTGGTGCCACCGCGTCACCGCGTCGTCGAGGCGCTGCCAGGCGTCGGCTTGTTCGTCCGCGGCACTCGCCAGGTCGTCGATGTCCTCGCGCAGTGCGCGGATCGCACCGTCCAATGTGGTACGGCCGACGCGCGACCGTGCCACGGCATCGCTCGCGAGCGCGGCGAGCCGCTCGTGCAGCGGCGCGATCAGCGTTTCCGAGAGCATCCCGGAACCGTCCAGCGACGCCTCTGGAACGACGAACAGGTCCACGTCGCCGAGGCGCTGGTCGGTCAGCATCACGCGAAGGTGCGCGGGGACCTCTTCGTCGGCACCGATTGGTACGCGGTCGAGCACCATCACCACGACAGTGCCGCGATCCCGAGCGCTACGCAGCATCCGCCACGGCACGGCGTCGGCGTAGCGCGCCGCGGTCGTGACGAACAGCCACAGGTCGGCCGCGGCGAACAGTTGCGTGGCGAGGTCGCGGTTCCCGTCGACGACCGAGTCAATGTCGGGCGCGTCGAGCAACGCCAGACCCGGTGTGAGGGCGGGCGCGGATATCACCTGGAGCGTCGGTTCATCGGTACGGACCCCGTGCGACCGGGTCAAGCCCGGCAGCACCCGTCGCTCGGTGAACCATGTCGCGTCGTTCGGGTGGCTGACCAGCAGTGGTGCGCGCGTCGTCGGGCGAAGCACGCCGGCCGCGCTCACGGGCGCCCGTACCAGACTGTTCACCAGCGTCGACTTGCCGGCGCCGGTGGAGCCGCCTACCACCGCCAGCAGTGGTGCGTCCAGTCGGCCGAGCCGGGGAAGCAGGTAGTCGTCGAGCTGCTTGATCAGGCGTGACGACGTATCCGTCGCCGGGGCGGCCGACGGTACGGCGAGCGGAAAGCATGCGCCAGCGAGCACCGTACGGACGTCAGTCAGCACGTCGAGTACGTGTTCCGCCGGGTCGCTCACCCAATTAGCGTGCCCGATTTATCCGGGTATCGCGGCACATTGACTGCTCATCCGAGGCGCTGCCATGGTCGTCGCCGCATCTTGCGTCGGACGGACTCAACCTCAGTTGACATCCGGCGGACGCGTGGCACTATTGAGTCCGGTCCGCTCAACTTTGCCGGGCCGACAGTCTCTTGTAATGGCTTGACCTGGAGGAATACACCATGGCACGTGCGGTCGGAATCGACCTCGGCACTACGAACTCGTGTGTGAGCGTATTGGAGGGCGGCGAGCCCACGGTGATCGCCAACGCCGAAGGCTCCCGAACGACGCCCTCGATCGTCGCGTTCGCGCGCAACGGTGAGGTGCTGGTCGGTGAGGTGGCCAAGCGCCAGGCGGTGACGAATCCGGACCGGACGATCCGGTCCGTCAAGCGCGAAATGGGCACGAACTGGTCCATCGACATCGACGGCAAGAAGTACACGGCGCAGGAGATCTCCGCTCGCGTGCTGATGAAGTTGAAGCGCGACGCGGAGGCCTACCTCGGCGAGTCGATCACCGACGCGGTGATCACCGTGCCGGCCTACTTCAACGACGCGCAGCGGCAGGCCACCAAGGAGGCCGGCGAGATCGCGGGCTTCAACGTGCTGCGGATCGTGAACGAGCCGACCGCCGCCGCGCTCGCGTACGGCCTCGACAAGGGCTCCAAGGAGCAGACCGTCCTCGTTTTCGACCTCGGCGGTGGCACGTTCGACGTGTCCCTGCTCGAGCTCGGCGAAGGAGTCATCGAGGTCAAGTCCACCAGTGGCGATAACCACCTCGGTGGCGACGACTGGGACCAGCGGATCATCGACTACTTGGTCAAGACGTTCCGCGGTCAGAACGGCATCGACCTGTCCCAGGACAAGATGGCGATGCAGCGTCTGCGGGAAGCGGCTGAGAAGGCGAAGATCGAGTTGTCCGCCGCCACCACGACGAACATCAACCTGCCCTACATCACCGCCGGCAGCGCCGGTCCGCTGCACCTGGACATCTCGCTGTCCCGCGCGGAGTTCCAGCGGATGACGCAGGACCTGCTGGACCGGACGAAGGGCCCGTTCGAGCAGGCGATCAAGGACGCGAGCATCAAGCTCTCGGACATCGACCACGTCATCCTGGTCGGCGGCTCGACCCGCATGCCGGCCGTTTCCGACCTGGTCAAGGAGTTGACCGGCGGCAAGGAGCCGAACAAGGGCGTCAACCCGGACGAGGTCGTCGCAGTCGGTGCCGCGTTGCAGGCCGGCGTGCTGAAGGGCGAAGTCAAGGACGTCCTGCTGCTGGACGTGACGCCACTGTCGCTTGGCATCGAGACCAAGGGCGGCATCATGCACAAGCTGGTCGAGCGCAACACGACGATCCCGACCAAGCGCTCCGAGGTCTACACCACGGCGGAGGACAACCAGTCGTCCGTCCTTATCCAGGTGTTCCAGGGCGAGCGCGACATGGCGCAATACAACAAGCGCCTGGGTACGTTCGAGTTGACCGGCATCCCGCCGGCACCGCGCAACGTGCCACAGATCGAGGTCACGTTCGACATTGACGCGAATGGCATCGTCCATGTGAATGCGAAGGACCTGGGTACGGGTAAGGAACAGTCGATGACCATCACCGGCGGCTCGGCGCTGCCGAAGGAGGACATCGAGCGCATGATGCGCGACGCGCAGGACCACGCCGACGAGGACCGCCGGCGCCGTGAGGAGGCCGAGCAGCGCAATCTCGCCGAGGCCTTGCAGTGGCAGACCGAGAAGTTCCTCGCGGAGAACGGCGACAAGATCCCGGCGGACTCGAAGGCCGAGATCAACGAGGCGTTGGGCGACCTCCGGGCGGCGCTCGGCGGCAGTGACGGCGAGAAGATCAAGGCCGCGCACGAGAGACTGATGACCGCGTCGCAGAAGGCCGGATCGGCGCTCTACAACCAGGCCGCGAGCAGCGCCGCTGGCGGCGAACCGGGCGCCGAGCCGGGTGCCGCGGGCGCCGCCGGCCCCACCGGTGCCGCGGACGAGGACGTCGTTGACGCCGAAGTCGTCGACGAGGATGGAGACAAGTGACGGCGAAGGGCGCCGCGCAGCCGAACCAACCCGACGAGACCGCACCGCCGTCCGACGGCGGGGCGGTCTCGCCCGGGGCGGCCGAGCAGACCCCAGCCGACAAGGCAAAGACGGACGGCACCACCGCGGCGGCCGGCAAGCAGGCCGGCGCATCGGCCAAGTCCGCAGCCGGCGACGGGGCAGCAGGCGCCGACACGAAGGCAGATCCGAAGGCGAATGACGTGACTGGCAGTGATACCACGATCGACCTCGACGTGACGCTGTCGCAACGCGACGGCGCCGAGTCGAAGGCCGGCGGTAAACCGGGCGCGAAGGCGGCGACCAAGTCCGGTGGCGACTCGCCGCGCGCCGATGCGGGCGCGTCGACGGTGGACGGTGCGGCCGCGCCCGACGACACCGGCGCGGATGCAGGTGCGTCGACGGGGACCGTCGACAAGGCGACCGCCGCGGACCCAGTCGTGGACGAGACCGCCGAGACCGAGGGGCAGCCGCTATACGCGGAGCTTGAGACGCTGCGCCGGGATCTCGGTGAGCTCACCCGAGACCTGCAGCGCGTCTCGGCCGAATACGCGAACTATCGCAAGCGCGTCGACCGGGACCGGACGCTGGCCGCCGACCAGGCGACGGCGGTCGTGCTCACCCAGCTCCTGGCGGTGCTCGACGACCTGGACCGAGCGCGCGACCACGGCGATCTCGTCGGCCCGTTCGGCGCGGTGGCCGAGCAACTGGTCGCCACGCTCGCGAAGTTTGGCCTCACGCCGTTCGGTGAGCCGGGCGACCCGTTCGACCCGACGCTGCACGAAGCCGTCTCGCATACGAGTTCACCGGACGTGTCCGAGACGACATGCGTGGAGATCATGCGCCGCGGATACCTGCTGGGCGACCGCTTGCTTCGGGCGGCACTCGTCGGTGTCGCGGATCCGCAGTGACCGGCGGACCGTCGGGAGCACCCCCGAAGGCTCGTGAGCGAAAGGCAGCTCGTTGAGTTCGAAAGACTGGATCGAGAAGGACTTCTACTCCGTCCTCGGCGTCAACAAGTCGGCGTCGACGGACGACATCAAGAAGGCCTATCGAAAGCTCGCGCGCGAGCTGCACCCGGACCGCAACCCCGGCAACCGTGACGCCGAGGAGCGGTTCAAGGCCGTGTCCGAAGCGAACGACGTGCTGTCCGATCCACGCAAGCGTGCCGAATATGACGAGATGCGCCAGCTGTTCGGCTCCGGTGCCTTCCGGCGGTCGACGCGTGGTGCGCCGACCGGCGGGTTCGACATGAGCGACCTGTTCGGCGATGGTACGGCCACGGCCGGCGATCGCCGCTTCGGCGGGGCCGGCTTCTCCGACCTGTTCGGCTCGATCTTCTCCGGCGGCAACCGGTCGTCTCGTCGCCCGGGCATGACCCGCGGCCGTGACGTCGAGGCCGAGGTGACGCTGGACTTCGGCGACGCGGTCCGAGGCGTGACCATGCCGATCACGCTGCGTGCGCCGGGCGTGTGCGACACGTGCCACGGCAGTGGCGCCAAGCCGGGGACGTCCCCGCGCACCTGCCCGGTGTGCCACGGTTCCGGTCTGGTGACCAACAACCAGGGCGCGTTCAGCCTGTCGGAGCCCTGCCGCAACTGCCAGGGCGTGGGTACGGTCGTCGACCAGAAGTGCCCGGAGTGCCACGGCACCGGCGGTGTCACGAAGACCCGTACGATGACGATCCGCATCCCGGCCGGAGTCGCCGACGGGCAGCGCATCCGCATCGCCGGACGCGGTGAACCGGGCGAACGCGGCGGCCCGCCCGGCGACCTGTACGTGCTGATCAAGGTACGGGACGATGCGCTGTTCGGCCGCTACGGCGACGACCTCACGCTGGCCGTACCGATCACGTTTGCCGAGGCCGTGACCGGCGTGGACCTTCGAGTGCCCACGCTCGACGGTTCCGTGACGCTGCGAGTGCCACCGGGCACTCCAAGCGGAAGAACGCTGCGCGTCCGCGGCAAGGGCATCCTCCGCCGCGACAAGACGGTCGGCGACCTGCTGGTCACGGTGGACGTCGTGGTGCCGAAGGATCTCACGCCCGAGGCGCGCAAGGCTCTGGAGGAATTCGCGGCGTCCTCGCCGCCCGCGCCGCGGCAACAGCTCGAAAGTCGGTTGAACCATGTCTGAACGCGACGCTGAGCTCGCATCGGTCGAGCATGCCTCGGATGCGAAGGTGCTGATCATCTCGGTGGCCGCGCGGTTGGCCGGCATGCACCCGCAGACGCTGCGGCAGTATGACCGGCTGGGGCTGGTGTCGCCGGCACGTACGCCGGGCGGTGGCCGCCGCTACAGCGAGCGGGACATCGTCCTGCTGCGCGAGATCCAGCGGCTGAGCCAGGACGACGGCGTGAGCCTGCCGGGCGTACGCCGGATCATCGACCTCGAGAAGCTCGTCGTCGATCTGCAGCGGCGCATCATGGATCTCGAGGCGGATCTCGCCGAAGCTCACCAGCGGCTCGCGCACGTGCAGTCGATGACCGCGTACCCACGTCGCGACGTCACGCCGGCCTACGAGCGCACCACAGCATTAGTGGTGTGGCGTCCGCGCCGACCCGGCCGCGCCGACTAACGAGGCAGCCGCCGACCGCGGCCGGGCCAACTAACCACGACAGCAACGGGTGCCGCGACGATCTTCGTCGCGGCACCCGTCACGTGTGATGGCCGACGGCCGAGCAACTACTCCTTGCCGAAGTCGTCCATGGCGTCCTTCGACTTGTCGGCGGCCATGTCGGCGCCCTTGTCGATCTTGTCGCCGTACTTGCCGCCAGTCTTCTCGTCGGCCTTTTTCGCGCCCATCGCAGCGCCCTTGTCGATGCCCTTGTCGACCTGGTCGGAGTGGCCCTTGAGGGCGTCGCGGGCC